>JAEWBW010000196.1 GCA_023390955.1 Pseudomonadota bacterium | reverse complement strand
GCAGCGTCGGCATCCTGAACCGCTCGGCCGAGAAGCTGATCGGGCACGCCGAATCCGAGACGCTCGGCCATCCGCTCTCCGACGTGCTGCCCGAGCTCGACGAGATGATGAAGGCGGCGCGGGAAGGCACCCAGCGCCTGGTGCAGGGGCAGATCACGATCACCCGCGACGGTACCGAGCGCAACCTCTCGGTCCGGGTCAGCGCCGAGAAGAACCAGCCGCATGACAGCTACATCATCACGCTCGACGACATCACCGAGCTGGTCTCGGCGCAGCGCACCTCGGCCTGGGGCGACGTCGCTCGCCGCATCGCCCACGAGATCAAGAACCCTCTGACCCCGATCCAGCTCTCGGCCGAACGCATCCGCCGCAAGTTCGGCAAGGACATCACCGAGCCCAAGGACAAGCAGATCTTCGACCAGTGCACCGACACCATCGTGCGCCAGGTCGACGACATCAGGCGCATGGTCGACGAGTTCTCGCGCTTCGCGCGGATGCCGAAGCCCGTGATGGAGGGCGAGGACGTCGCCGACACGGTGCGGCAGGCCGTGTTCCTGATGAAGGTCGCCCATCCCGAGATCGATATCGAGGCCGAGTTCAAGCAGGATCCGCTCCGGGCGCAGTTCGACCGGCGGCTGATCTCCCAGGCGGTCACCAACATCGTCAAGAA
This sequence comes from Pseudomonadota bacterium, assembly GCA_023390955.1. Taxonomy (GTDB): domain Bacteria; phylum Pseudomonadota; class Alphaproteobacteria; order Rhizobiales; family Xanthobacteraceae; genus Bradyrhizobium. The sequence goes on along the minus strand of JAEWBW010000196.1, from coordinate 4,210 downwards.
CGCTACCGAGGCGATCGAGCAGGTGCCGCAGGAGGAGCTGGGCAAGGATTACGGCAAGGGCCGCATCGACGTCGTCGTGTCGCGCGAGGGCGAGGACGTGCTGATCGACGTGGTCGACAACGGCATCGGCCTGCCCAAGGTCGCGCGCTCGCGGCTGCTCGAACCCTATGTGACGACCCGGGCCAAGGGCACCGGTCTTGGCCTTGCGATCGTCGGCCGCGTGCTCGAAGACCATGGCGGGCGGATCGAGCTGAAGGACGCCTCCGACTTTCGCGAGGGCCCGCGCGGTGCCTGGATGCGGATGCGCTTTGCGATCTCAGGGCAGCCCGCCAAGGCCGAAGGAGCCGAGCCGGTACAAATGGCCAAGGACGCTCCGCGGGAAGCCGTGACGGCGCCGCCGAAGGACGCGGCGCCGGAAACAAAAGAGCCGGCGGCCGAAACCAAAGAGGCCGCTGAAAAGACCAATGATTCAACGAAAATCGAAGCCTCAACAGGCAGCTGACAAGACAGGCGCGACCCATGGCTAGTGAAATTCTGATCGTCGATGACGAGGCCGATATCCGGGATCTCGTCGCGGGCATCCTCGAGGACGAGGGCTTCGTCACGAGGACCGCGCGCGACAGCGACACGGCACTCGCCGAGATCGCCAACCGCAGGCCGCATCTGGTGTTCCTCGACATCTGGCTGCAAGGCTCCAAGCTCGACGGCCTGCAGCTGCTGGAGCAGGTCAAGAAGGACAACGCCGACCTGCCGGTGGTGATGATCTCCGGTCACGGCAACATCGAGACCGCGGTCGCCGCGATCAAGCGCGGCGCCTATGATTTCATCGAGAAGCCGTTCAAGGCCGATCGCCTGATCCTGGTCGCGACCCGGGCGCTGGAGAACTCGCGGCTGAAGCGCGAGGTCAAGGAGCTCAAGCAGCTCGCGCCGAGCGCCAGCCAGCTCGTGGGCCGCTCGCCCAGCATGAACCAGCTGCGCCAGACCATCGAGCGCGCGGCCAAGGCCAACAGCCGCATCCTGATCGTCGGCCCCGCCGGCGCCGGCAAGGAGCTGACCGCGCGCACGCTGCATGCGGCTTCGGGCCGTGCCGACGGGCCCTTCGTCGTCATCAACGCCGCCGCGATCACGCCCGAGCGCATGGAGCACGAGCTGTTCGGCGTCGAGCAGTCCAATGGCGAGCAGCCGCGCAAGCCGGGTGCGCTCGAAGAGGCGCACGGCGGCACGCTGTTCATCGACGAGATCGCGGACATGCCGCGCGAGACCCAGAACAAGATTCTGCGCGTGCTGGTCGAGCAATCGTTCCAGCGCGTCGGCGGCACCGCCAAGGTGCAGGTCGACGTGCGCATCATCTCCTCGACCGCGCGCAACCTCGAGGAAGAGATCGCCGCGGGCCATTTCCGCGAGGACCTCTATCACCGCCTCTCGGTGGTGCCGATCCGCGTGCCCGCGCTCTCGGAGCGCCGCGAGGACATTCCGGAGCTGATCGACTATTTCATGGAGCAGATCTCGGCCGGCAGCGGCCTGCCCAAGCGCCAGATCGGCCAGGACGCGATGGCGGTGCTGCAATCGCATGTCTGGCCGGGCAATGTGCGCCAGCTCCGCAATAACGTTGAGAGAGTCATGATTCTGGCCGCGGGCGGTCCGGAGGTGATCATTACCGCCGACATGCTGCCGCAGGACGTCGGCTCGATGGTCCCGGCGATGCCGACCAGCAACAATGGCGAGCACATCATGGGCCTGCCGCTGCGCGAGGCGCGCGAAGTGTTCGAGCGCGACTATTTGATTGCCCAAATCAGCCGTTTCTCAGGAAATATTTCTCGTACGGCCGAGTTTGTTGGCATGGAACGTTCGGCACTGCACCGGAAGCTGAAGGCGCTCGGCGTCGGTTAACGCCCGACGTCCCGCCCTGACCTTAGGGATAAGCGAGGAAAATCATCTATTTCCGTAGTTTTTCGGAGAAAACGGACGTCGCCTGCCGCGTGAAGCGGCTTGCCTAATAAGCCGACCTGTCCTCTAATTGAACCGCTGTTCCTCCGAGGGGGATCTCATGAGGAGCGGCAACCGGAAGAAGGCCCCATTTTGAAAACAGGGTCGCAACCGGCGCAATAAAAAGAAACTCAAAGCGAGAAAAAAACAATGGCGGCAGACCGCGCACAAAACCTACAGGACACCTTTCTTAATCACGTTCGCAAAACCAAGACGCCACTGACGATCTTTCTGGTCAACGGAGTGAAGCTCCAGGGCATCGTGACCTGGTTCGACAATTTCTGTCTGCTGCTTCGGCGCGACGGTCACTCGCAGCTGGTCTACAAGCATGCGATCTCGACCATCATGCCGGGCGCTCCGATCCAGCTGTTCGAAGGCGGCGAGGATCAGCCGGCTTGAGAGTGATCTGATTGGAACCCCGGAATTTCGACGGGGATGCCGACCGTCCGCGGTCGGCAGGGGCAAAGCAAACGGGGCGGGTGCTGGTCATCGGCCCCTATTTGCGGGCGCGCGCCGGAAGTGCCGACGCGCAACCGGAGGGCCATGCCCTTCCCAATCATGTCCAACGCGATGCCGAGGCCCGGCTCGACGAAGCCGCCGGCCTCGCGCGTGCGATCGACCTCGTCATCGCCGACGCCATCATCGCGCCGATCAGCCAGATCCGCCCCGCCACCTATATCGGCAAGGGCAAGGTCGAAGAGATCGCCGCTTTGGCCAAGAGCCTCGACGTCGAGCTCGTGGTGATGGATTGCGCGTTGGCGCCGATCCAGCAGCGCAATCTCGAGAAGGAATTGCATGCCAAGGTGCTCGACCGCACCGGCTTGATCCTCGAAATCTTCGGCCGCCGCGCCAAGACCAAGGAGGGCTCGCTCCAGGTCGAGCTCGCGCATCTCAACTATCAGCGCTCGCGCCTCGTGCGTTCGTGGACCCACCTCGAACGCCAGCGCGGCGGTTTCGGATTCATGGGCGGTCCCGGCGAGACGCAGATCGAAGCCGACCGCCGCCTGATCCAGGAGCGCATCTCGAAACTCGAGAGCGAGCTGAAGAAGGTGCAGGCGACGCGACGCCTGCACCGGGCCGGACGCCAGCGCGTGCCGTATCGCGTCGTCGCGCTGGTCGGCTACACCAATGCCGGCAAGTCGACGCTGTTCAACCGCCTGACCCGCGCCGACGTGCAGGCCGCCGACATGCTGTTCGCCACGCTCGACCCGACCTTACGCGCGCTGACGCTGCCGCATGGCGGCAAGGCGATGCTGTCGGACACCGTCGGCTTCATCTCCAATCTGCCGACCCAGCTCGTCGCCGCCTTCCGCGCCACGCTGGAGGAGGTGCTGGAGGCCGACGTCATCCTGCATGTCCGCGACATCTCGCATGAGGATGCAGAAGCGCAGCAGAGCGACGTCGACGCCGTGCTGCGCCAGCTCGGCTTCAATCCCGATGATTCAGGCCGCATCATCGAGGTCTGGAACAAGATCGACCGCTACGACGTCGAACAGCGCGAAGAGATCTTGAACATCGCCGCGCGCAGGCCGGACGATCATCCGGCGATGCTGGTCTCGGCCGTCACGGGCGAGGGCGTCGATGCACTGCTCGCCGCGATCGAGGAGCGGCTGGCCGCAAAACGCACCACGCTCGATCTGTCGATCGACGCCGCCGACGGCGCCGGCATTTCCTGGCTCCATCGCAATTCCGAGGTGCTGGCGAAAGAGCTGCACGACGGCCGCTTCGACATGACTGTGCGGGTGGACGAGACCAAGCGGGATATCGTGGTGAACAGGTTCGACGCCGTGCCGCATCACGCGACGTAGTCCAGCATGCCTTCGTCGCCTGGATAGAGAGACCATCACCTCGACAGGTCGAGGCTCATGAACTGGTTGTGTGGGCTCGCCTGATAGTCGGCGAACGGCTCGCAGGACACGAAGCCGGCGCTGCGATAGAGCGCCACGGCCGGCACGTGCAGCGGCGCAGTGCCGGTCTCCAGGCTGAGACGCGCATATCCGCGTCTGCGGCCTTCGGCGATGATGTGGTTCAGGATCGTGCGTCCGGCTCCGGTCCGCCGCGCGGTGGGCGCGGCGCGCATCGACTTCACTTCGCCATGCGTTGAATCCAGCCGTTTCAGGGCACCGAAGCCAGCCAGCACTCCGTCCTGCCAGGCGGTCCAGAACGTCACGGACGGGGCCGACAGGCCGCTCGCGTCGAGCGCCTGCGCATGTTCGCCCATGAC
>JAEWBW010000150.1 GCA_023390955.1 Pseudomonadota bacterium | reverse complement strand
GCGCGCGGAGTGCGCTGATGGCTTCCGCATTGAGGTCGAGCAGCCGCTTTGCATAGACGATGAGCTCGTCGCCCGCTGCGGTAAGCGCAACACCGGCTCGGGTACGCTGAAACAGTTTTGTGCCGAGCCGCTCCTCCAGCCGCCTGATCTGGACGCTCACCGCCGATTGCGTGCGGTTGAGCACATGGGCCGCGCGCGTGAAGGAGCGATGCTCGGCGACGGCGGCAAAGGCTCTCAGCAAATCGGGATCGAGAACGGGTGCAGTCATGACGAAAGCTTATCCTGCCATGACGGAAATTCCATTCCCTGTTTCGGCGCGCCTCGTATGCTGCCCGCAAAGCAGTTGAGAGGAATCGTGGGCGAGACCTTTGGCGTTTTGGCTGCCGTGTTGTCGAGCGCGTTGGGCGGCACTTCGATCGGCGCGACGCGCTACCTCGTGAGCAGCCTCGACCCACTGGCGATCGGCTCGTTCCGGTTCGGCATCGGCTTTCTCCTGTTGGCGCCGCTGACGCTGCTGCGCGGCGATCGCTGGCCAGAGCGAAGCGATTGGGCGGCCGCCTTCGGGCTCGGCATCCTGTTCTTCGCGCTGTTCCCGATCCTGTTCAATGCGTCGCTGATCTTCACGACCGCCGCGCGCGGCGCGCTCGCGCTATCGACGCTGCCGCTGCTGTCGCTGGTCATTGGGGCCGCACTCGGCGCTGAAGCGCTGACCTGGCGGAAATCGCTCGGCGTCGTGATCGCAACATTGGGCGTCGCGCTGGCACTTCTTTCCGACCTGACCTCGGCGCCGACCGGCGCCTGGCGCGGCGATCTCCTGATGATGTCGGCGGCGCTGTGCATGGCTCTCTACGGCATCTGGTCGAAGCCGCTGATCCGCCGCTCGAGCCCGATCGCCTTCACCACGATGAGCATGGCCGCGGGCGCTGTCTGCCTGATCCTGCTCTCCGGCATTCGCGGCAGCTTTGCGCCCGTCGCCGCCTTCGGCACGCCGCAATGGCTGGCAGCGCTCTATCTCGGCGCGTTCGGCGCGGCGCTGACCTTCTATCTCTGGGCCTTCGCGCTGGAGCGGACGACGCCGACGCGCGTTGCGATCTCAGTGACGGTCAATCCGATTTTCGCATCGCTGGTCGGAGCCTGGCTGCTGAACGAGCCGCTCCGCTGGAATCTCGCCGCCGGCATCGTCGCTGTGTTCGCCGGGATCTGGATCGCGACGACGATGGGGCGGGGCGCTCAGGCGGCGGGTGCGTCAGGTCAAACCTGATGTCACGCCGGGATCGTCCCCTGATATTGCACCAGGCCGTCGTCGAGCTTCAGCCATGCCTGCTTCTCGGACACCCAGATGTGCTCGGTCGGCGCAAAGGCGTTGCGGTCGTCGAAGGTCGCGAGCGCGACGCCCGCGAGCGTGCCGTTGCGCCGCCACGCGAACAGGCGTGTGCCGCACTGTTTGCAGAACACGCGGTCGATATGCTCCGACGATGCGTAGCGGCCGGTATCGCCCTCGACCGTCAGCTCGCGCTGATCGAACTGCGCGCGGGCGAAGAAGGGCGAGCCCATCGCCTTCTGGCAGATGCGGCAATGGCAAACGCGGACGTTGAGCGGCTCGCCCGCCGCCTTGAACCGCACCGCACCGCAGAGGCAACCGCCTTCCCTGATCATGACGCCCTCAATAGGTCGCGCGGCCACCGGAGATGTCGAACACCGCGCCGGTGGAGAAGCCGCAATCCTCCGAGGAGAGCCAGGCGACCATCGCGGCCAGCTCCTCGACCTTCACGAAGCGGTTCTTCGGGATCTTCGACAGCATGAAGTCGATGTGCTGCTGCGTCATCTGGTCGAAGATCGCGGTCTTCGCCGCCGCGGGGGTCACCGCGTTGACCAGGATGTCGTGCGCCGCGAGCTCCTTGCCGAGCGACTTCGTCAGCGCGATCAGGCCGGCCTTGGAGGCCGAGTAATGCGCTGCGTTTGGATTACCTTCCTTGCCGGCGATCGAGGCGATGTTCACGATGCGCCCGTATTTCTGCTTCAGCATCGCGGGCACGATCGCCTTGCAGACGATGAAGGGGCCGTCGAGGTTGATGCGCAGCACCTTCTGCCACTCGGCGAGATCGGTCTCCCACACCGTCTTGTTGATGCCGGCTATGCCGGCATTATTGACGAGGATGTCGATCTTGCCGAAGGCGGCAAGCGTCGCATCGCGCGCCTGCTCGACCCCTGCGGTGTCGGTGACGTCGACCTTGATGACCTTGACGTCGCCGCCGATCTCCTTGGCGGTCTTCTCGGCCAGTGTCGCGTCAAAGTCCCAGATCGCGACCTTGGCGCCGGAGGCGACGAAGCGCTCGGTGATGGCGCGGCCAAAGCCCTGCGCGCCGCCGGTGACGACAGCCGCACGTCCGTTCAGATCGATCTTGTTCATGTGGCTGCGTCCCCAACCGTCAGAGCATGTAGCCGCCGTCGACGACGAGGTCGACGCCGGTGGTGAAGGCGCTTTCGTCGCTGCCGAGATAGATCGCCATGTTGGCGATCTCTTCGGCGGTGCCGAGCCGACCCATCTTCTGGCGGGAGATGAACATCTCCTTGCCCTGCGGTCCCTGCGCCGCGGCGCGGTCGAGCATCGAGGGCGTCTCGACGGTGCCGGGGCAGATGCTGTTGCAGCGGATGCCCTGCGTGATGAAGTCGAGCGCGACCGCGCGCGTCAGCAGCGACACAGCAGCCTTCGACGAGCTGTAGACGTAACGGTTCGCCGGTGGCCGCAGCGCCGCACAGGACGAGATGTTGACGATGCTGCCGCCGCCACCCGCCAGCATCAGCGGCAGGAACGCCCGGATGGTTCGGTGCATCGACTTGACGTTGAGGTCGAACGAAAAATCAAAGTCCTCTTCCGAGCAGTCCAGAATGGTGCCGTGATGCACGAAGCCGGCCGCGTTGAGCAGGATGTCGATCTTGCCGACGCGCTTGGCGAAGGCGTTGACGTCGGCGGTGTTGCGCACGTCGAGCTTTGCGGTCTCGGCGATGCCCTCCTTGGTGAGGCTCGCGATGCCGACCTCGTTGATATCGGTCGCGATCACGCTCGCGCCCTCACGCGCGAATGCGATGGCGCAGGCGCGTCCGATGCCGGCCGCGGCAGCGGTGACCACGGCGCGCTTTCCCTTGAGGCGGTTTGCCATTTTCTTGTTCTCCTTGTCTTGAATTCGATCGTCGTGCCGTCATTGCGAGGAGCGAAGCGACGAAGCAATCCAGGCTGTCTCCGTGGAGATATCTCTGGATTGCTTCGCTTCGCTCGCAATGACGCGTGGTTAGTGATTATCCCGCGCCACGCCAAACGTGCCGGCGACGTTCTGGTAGCGGGTGGCGAGCTCCATGCACGCGCCGGTCGACTGCTGGCCGACGGTGTTGCGGTAGATCTCCTGCCACGGCGTCTGGTTCGCCGGATGCTTGAAGCCGCCGCTGGCCTTCAGGTCGGCGTGGCGCTTCTTCACCTCGTCGTCCGAGATCAGGATGTTGGCGCTGCCCTTGTTGAGGTCGATGCGCACCTTGTCGCCGGTCTTGAGGATCGCGAGACCGCCATTGGCGGCGGCTTCCGGCGAGGCGTTGAGGATCGAGGGTGAGCCCGAGGTGCCCGACTGGCGGCCGTCGCCGATGCAGGGCAGGGACAGGATTCCGCGTTTGATCAGCGCCGCCGGCGGCTGCATGTTCACGACCTCGGCGCCGCCGGGATAGCCGATCGGGCCGGTGCCGCGGATGAACAGCACGCAATGCTCGTCGATGCCGAGCGAGGCGTCGTCGATGCGGTCGTGATAATCCTCCGGCCCCTCGAACACGATGGCGCGGCCCTCGAAGGCGTTGAGGTCCTTTGGGTTGCTCAGATAGCGGTCGCGGAATTCCTTGGAGATCACGCTGGTCTTCATGATCGCGGAATCGAACAGATTGCCCTTCAGCACTAGGAAGCCGGCATCCTTCACCAGCGGCTTGTCGTAGGCCCGGATCACGTCGTTGTCGGGCACCGGCGCATTCTTGCAGTTCTCGCCGATGCCGCGGCCGTTGACGGTGACGGCGTCCTCATGGATCCGCTTGTGCTTCATCAATTCGCGCACCACGGCCGGCACGCCGCCGGCGCGGTGGAATTCCTCGCCGAGATAGAATCCGGCCGGCTGCATGTTGACCAGCAGCGGCACGTCATGGCCGACCTTTTGCCAGTCGTCGATCGACAGCTCGATGCCGATATGGCGGGCGAGCGCGTTGATGTGGATGGGCGCGTTGGTCGAGCCGCCGATCGCCGAATTGATGACGATGCAGTTCTCGAACGCCTTGCGGGTCAGGATGTCCGAGGGCTTGAGATCCTCCCAGACCATCTCGACGGCGCGCTTGCCGGTCTCGTAGGCGATCTGGCCGCGCTCACGATACGGGGCGGGGATCGCCGCGCAGCCCGGCAGCGAGAAGCCGAGCGCTTCGGCGAGCCCGTTCATGGTCGAGGCGGTGCCCATGGTGTTGCAATGGCAGACCGAGGGCGCGGAGGAGGCCACGATCTCCATGAACTCTTCATAGTCGATCTCGCCCGCGGCGAGCCGCTCGCGCGACTTCCAGACGATGGTGCCGGAGCCGGTGCGCTCGCCGGCATGCCAGCCG
>JAEWBW010000104.1 GCA_023390955.1 Pseudomonadota bacterium | reverse complement strand
GGCTCAACCTCGTATTCGGGCTGGTGGCGGCCTGGGCAATCGCCAAGTTCGAATTCACCGGCAAGACCTTCCTGATCACGTTGATCGATCTGCCGTTCTCGGTGAGCCCGGTGATCTCAGGTCTGGTCTTCGTGCTGCTGTTCGGCGCGCAGGGCTATTTTGGCTCCTGGCTGCGCGATCACGACATCCAGATCCTGTTCGCGGTGCCCGGCATTGCGCTCGCCACCACGTTCGTGACCTTCCCGTTCGTGGCGCGCGCGCTGATCCCGCTGATGCAGGAGCAGGGCACCCAGGAGGAGGAGGCCGCGATCTCGCTCGGCGCCTCGGGCCTGCAGACCTTCTTCCGCGTCACCTTGCCCAACATCAAATGGGGCGTGCTGTACGGCGTCCTGCTCTGCAACGCGCGCGCGATGGGCGAGTTCGGCGCGGTCTCCGTCGTTTCCGGCCACATCCGCGGCGAAACCAACACGATGCCGTTGCTGGTCGAGATCCTCTACAACGAATACCAGTTCGTTGCCGCCTTCGCGATCGCCTCGCTGCTGGCCATGCTGGCGCTGATCACGCTGATCGCCAAATCCATACTCGAACGTCACCTGGACGAAGGACAGGCGCCCCGTGACCATTGAAGTAAAAAATCTCGTCAAGAAATTCGGCAACTTTGCCGCGCTCGACGGCGTCGACTTAAGGGTCGACGATGGCGAGTTGCTGGCGCTGCTTGGCCCCTCCGGTTCGGGCAAGACCACGCTGCTGCGGATCATCGCCGGCCTCGATTGGCCCGACTCAGGCGAAGTCTCCTTCAACGGCGAGGACGCGCTGGCGCAGGGCGCGCGCGAGCGCCATGTCGGCTTCGTATTCCAGCATTACGCACTGTTCCGGCACATGAGCGTGTTCGAGAACGTCGCCTTTGGCCTGCGCGTGCAGCCGCGTGCCGTCCGCAAGGACGAGGCGGCCATCCGTGCGCGGGTCAAGGAGCTGCTGGATCTTGTCCAGCTCGACTGGCTCGCTGACCGCTATCCGAGCCAGCTCTCCGGCGGCCAGCGCCAGCGCATCGCGCTTGCGCGCGCGCTCGCGATCGAGCCGCGGATCCTGCTGCTCGACGAGCCCTTCGGCGCGCTCGATGCCAAGGTGCGCAAGGAGCTGCGCAAATGGCTGCGCTCGCTGCATCACGAGATCAACGTCACGTCGATCTTCGTCACCCACGACCAGGAGGAGGCGCTGGAAGTCGCCAACCGCGTCGTGGTGATGGATAAGGGCAAGATCGAGCAGATCGGCTCGCCCGACGACGTCTACGACAATCCCGCGACCGCCTTCGTGCATGGCTTCATCGGTGAGTCCATCGTGCTGCCGGTCGAGGTCGATGGTGGCGCGGTGCGGCTCGGCGACCGGCCGCTTGGCCTGGCGGCAGAGGGAGGCCTGTCCGGCGCGTCAAAGCTGTTCGTGCGGCGACATGATATGCTGATCGGCCCGTCCGGCTCCGGGGCCTTTGAAGGCGCCGTGCAGCAGGTGCGCAATTTCGGCCCGGTCCAGCGCGCCGAGGTCAGCCTGCACGGTGGCGAGGTCATCGAGATCGACGCTCCCCGTGACAAGGAGCTCCGCGCCGGCGACGCGGTCGGCCTCTCGCCCCGCCGCTACCGCATATTTGCGGGCTAGCTGCCCGGCCCAGATAGCTCGAATTTTCACAAAATTCACCTTTCAGCCACGGTTCCTATGCAACAACGGCCCTTCCTCTGGGGGCCTGATTCATGCGCGCCGCGGCCGCAATTCTCATCGTTCTGCTCTTGGCCGGCTGCGCGGGCAACGAGACTCCGGTCGGACAGCCCACGATGTATGCCGACATGGCCGTTCCCGGTGCGCGGCTCGATGCGCCGGCGGCTGCCGTGATGATCTCGCAATACCGCCAGAACAACGGGCTCGGCACCGTCGTCGTCGACCCAGACCTGATGCGGCTTGCGGAATCCCAGTCCCAGGCCATGGCTGCCGCCAACAAGATGGACCACGACGTCCGCGCGCCCCTGGCCAAGCGTCTCGCCGCCGGCGGCTATCCCGCGACCGTCGCGGTCGAGAACATCTCGGCCGGCTATCATACGCTGGCGGAAGCGTTTTCCGGCTGGCGCGACTCGCCTCCGCACCGGGCCAACATGCTCAAGGGCGGCGTCACAAAATTGGGAATAGCGGCAAGCTATGCTCCGGGCACCAAGTACAAGGTGTTCTGGACCATGATCCTGGCTTCGACCGAGCCCCGATAAGCCAGACTTGATCTCCGGGATGCGTTGACGCCGCGGCAGACTGTCGCCACGGTGGCCCGCCATTTGCTATTGTTCCCGCATGACCGATCAAAACAGCCCGGAATCCGCCAGCGTTCCCGCGAATGCGCAGCGCGTCCTCGTCTTGCAGGGCGGCGGCGCGCTCGGCTCCTATCAGGCCGGCGCGTTTCAGTCGCTGTGCCATTTCGGCTTCGATCCGGAATGGGTCGCGGGCATCTCGATCGGCGCGGTCAACGCCGCCATCATCGCCGGCAATGAGGGGCACACCCGCGTCAAGCGGCTCAAGGAATTCTGGGAGATGGTGTCGGCGCCGGTGCCATGGACGCCGCTCGGCAAGAGCGACCAGAGCCGCGAGCTGTTCAACTCCACCAGTGCCGCGCTGATCGCAACCTTCGGCGTACCTGGCTTCTTCACCCCGCGCCTCCCGCCCGCGCCGCTGTGGCCGCCGGGCAGCCCGCAGGCGGAGAGCTATTACGACACCGCGCCGCTGAAGAAGACGCTGGAACGGCTGGTCGATTTCGACCGCATCAATGACCTCAAGACGCGCCTTTCGGTCGGTGCGGTCGGTGTCACCTCAGGCAACTTCAAGTATTTCGACAATTACGAGTTCAAGAAGCTCGGCAAGAGGATCGGCCCGGAGCACATCATGGCCTCCGGCGCGCTGCCGCCGGGTTTTCCTTCCGTTGTCATCGATGGTGAGCACTATTGGGACGGCGGCATCGCTTCGAACACGCCGCTCGACTACGTGCTCGACGCCGAGGTCGATCGCGACATGCTGATCTTCCAGGTCGATCTGTTCAGCGCGCGGGGCGATCTGCCGAATTCGCTGCTCGAGGCAGCCGAGCGCGAGAAGGACATCCGCTTCTCCAGCCGCACGCGGATGAACACCGACAAGAACAAGCAATTGCACAACGCCCGCAAGGCGGCGCGTGACCTCATCAGCAAATTGCCGGACTATCTGAAGAATGACCCGTCCGTCGAATTTCTCGCCAAAGTGTCGCGTGAAAGCACCGTCACCGTGGTCCATTTGATCTATCGCAGCAAAAACTACGAATCCTCGTCCAAGGATTACGACTTCTCGCATGTTGCCATGGTCGAGCATTGGGAAGCCGGCGTGCGCGACGTGCACCTGTCGATGCGCCACAAGGACCGGCTCGAACAGCCGCAGTCCGGCGAGACCATGGTGGCCTACGATCTCACCAGGGACGTCACTGCGTCCCCGCCAAAAGGAGTGACTGAAAATGGGTAGTCTGTCAGGCAAGAACGCCGTCGTGACCGGATCGACCAGCGGTATCGGGCTCGCTTACGCGCGCGCTTTCGCCAGCGCCGGCGCTAATGTCGTGATCAACGGATTTGGCTCGCCGGAGGACATCGAGAAGGAGCGCAGCAAGATCGAGGCGGACTTCAAGGTGAAGGCGATCTACTCGCCCGCCGATATGACCAAGCCGGCCCAGATCGCCGAGATGATCGCGCTCGGCGAAAAGACCTTTGGCTCGGTCGATATCCTCGTCAACAATGCCGGCATCCAGTTCGTCTCGCCGATCGAGGAATTCCCGATCGAGAAGTGGGACCAGATCATCGCGATCAACCTGTCGTCGGCGTTCCACGCCATCCGCGCCGCGGTGCCCGGCATGAAGAAGAAGGGTTGGGGCCGCATCATCAACACGGCTTCGGCGCACTCGCTGGTCGCCTCGCCCTTCAAGTCGGCCTATGTCTCGGCCAAGCACGGCATCGCCGGCCTTACCAAGACGGTGGCGCTGGAGGTTGCGACCCACAAGATCACCTGCAATTGCATCAGCCCCGGCTATGTCTGGACGCCGCTGGTGGAGAAGCAGATCCCCGACACGATGAAGGCGCGCAGCCTGACGCGCGAGCAGGTCATCAACGACGTGCTGCTCGACGCCCAGCCGACCAAGGAGTTCGTGACCTCCGAGCAGGTTGCAGCGCTGGCGCTGTTCCTGTGTGGCGACGATGCCGCGCAGATCACCGGCACCAACCTCTCGATCGACGGCGGCTGGACCGCGGAGTAGTCGGCGTCAAAGCATGCTGTCATGCCCCGGCTTGACCGGGGCATCCAGTACGCCGCGGCTTCTCGGCTCAATCACCGCCGTCTCTGGAATACTGGATCGCCCGGTCAAGCCGGGCGATGACCGCGAGAGTGTGGTGGCCTCAATGGCTCCAGGCCAGAGCCGTGACAATCGCGGATGACAGGTTCAACTCCGCGAACATGATCTTGCCGGCGACCACACAGAGGACGCTGGCCAGCGCAAAGCGCAGCACGGGTTCCGGCACGCGCGTCGCGCTGTAGCTGCCGATGATGATGCCCGGCAGCGAGCCCATCAGCAGCACGCCCATCAAGCCCCAATCGACCGAACCCAGCATCCAGTGTCCGGCGCCCGCGACCAGCGTCAGCGGCACCGCATGCGCGATGTCGGAGCCGACGATGGTCGCCATCGGCAGGCGTGGGTAGAGCAGCAGCAGCACGGTGACGCCGACCGCGCCGGCGCCGACCGACGAGATCGAAACGAGCACGCCGAGCACGGCACCGGTCACGACCGTCGCGATCGCCGTGGTGCGCGCGTCGACGCCCTCGAGCCTGTTGCGGTAGCGCTCCATCAGCGCCTTGCGGAAGATCAGCGAGATCGCCGTGAGCAGCAGCGCAAAGCACAGCACCACATTGATCAGGCTGCGTGCATCATCGCCCCTTAGATCGAGCTTCCAGAGCGCGAGCAATGTCAGGGCGCTCGCCGGGATGCTGCCGCTGGCGAGCCGCAGCACCGCTGGCCAATGCACGCTGCGCGACCAGCCGTGCACCACGCTGCCACCCGCCTTGGTGGCCGCGGCATAGAGCAGGTCGGTGCCGACGGCGGTCGAGGGATGAATGCCGAACAGCAGGATCAAGAGCGGCGTCATCAGCGACCCGCCGCCGACGCCGGTCATGCCGACAAGCAGGCCGACACCGAAGCCGGAAACGACGTGGAGCGGATCGATCATCAGGGGAGGAATCTAGGTTTAACCCTTCGCGGAAGCAACTTGACGTAGGATGAACTTGTCGTGCGGCGCAACCGAGCGGATCAAATAAGAAAAATAATGCTCTCCTCGATAAATGGACAGTGATTCTGCCCATTTGCCGCAGTCTTAAGGGAATAGGTGTCCCCACCGTTCCGAAGTGGCGATAGGCAGAAAACCTGCGGAACTCCGATCACCCGGAATAGCTGGCGCCAGCTTCGTTGAGACCAGTGAGCGGCCGGCGGGATGTGTGGCGGATATGGAGGATATCGATGGTGTCGCCACGCACGCGATAAAATATTCGAAAAGGATAGCGGACGACGGCTACGGCCCGCACCTGCGAACGTTGCGCGACGCGCGGAGCGGACAGAGGCGCAGTGCGGATACGCTCGATCGCGTCAACGAATCTGCGCTCGATAGCTTCGGCAACGGCCGGGCTGGCGGTTGTCGTATAATAGCTCGCAATGTCGGTGAGATCAGAAGACGAGCTTCATCCGCGGCGAAATTTTGCAAAGGCGGCTTGAACGTCGGCCTCTGTGGCGACTTCGCCGCGATCTATCGCGCTCATAGCGGCGTCGATGATCTGCAGTTCATCTTGCGTCGCAAGATACTCGCCCCCCTGCAACTCGCTTTCGATCTCGCTCGCGATCGCAGCCAATTCGTTCTGCGCCTCTTCAGGCCAGCTTCGAACGCGCTCCAGCAGATCTTTGAGGTCAGGTGCAGCCATGGCCCCATCCTATCAGGGCCGCAGTCGCTTTCCAATCAGGAAGGCTACCGCCCGAACGCCAACACGTGCAGGCCGAGCCGCTGCCGCACGATCCAGAACAGCAGCACCGTCTCGAACACCAGCGAGATCGAGGTCGCTGCGGCAGCGCCATGGCCGCCGAAACGCGGGACCAGTGCGATGCAGAGGATCACGTTCATCACGAAGGCCAGTGCATAGGCGAGCGCGCAGATCTTCTGGTGGCCGAGCATGTTGAGGAGGCGTTCGACCGGACCGATCGCGGCGCGCACCACGAGGCCGATCGCGGCGACGAACATGATGTCGTAGCCGATCACGAATTGCGGCCCGAACAGCCAGAGCAGTGGCTTGCCGAGCGCGAGCAGCACGGCGGTCGCGGCTAGCGAGGGCCAGAACGTCCAGTTGATGGCGTGGGCGACATAGGCCGACAGCCGCGCCTTGTCACCGAGCGCGTTGTATTCGGCAAAGCGATGCGCCGTCGTTGCCGACATCGCGTAGTGGATGAAGGACACCAGCGCCAGTGTCTTGACCACCGCGAAGTACACGCCGACCTCGTCGGACGGGCGGAACTGCTGCAGCACCAGCACGTCGGTGTAGGACAGCAGCAGATAGAAGCTCTCGACCAGCAGGATCGGCAGGGAGACCGCGAGCCAGCCGCGGATGTCGTATTCCTTCGGTCCCGGCTCGATATGGCCGCCGAGCTTGCGGTTGAGGACGACCATCTGTCCGGTCATCGCGATCCACACCGCGCCCGCGCTCGCGACCATCGCGGCGGTGGCGCCGAGATGGAAGCCGAGCAGGAAGGCGGATGCGGTGATGCCGATGATGAGCGCCTGGCGGATGATGAACTGCGGCATCAGGCCGAGTCGCATCCAGTCATGCGCGCGTGCGATGCCGTCCTGGGTGTTGGCGACGACGAAGGCCGGCAGTGTCATGCAGCCGATATAGAGTGGCAGCTCGGAGGCGGGATCGATCCACGGTGAGACCAGTTTCACGATCCCTGTAAGAGCGAGGGAGACCAGCGCCGAGACCGTAAAAGTCAGCCAGCGGCTGCCGGAGAGGAAACCGCGCAGCAGCGTGAGCTCGCCGCTGGTGCGGTATTCCGGAATGATCTTCTGCGCCGAGGCCGAGATGCCGAAATCCATCATGCTGCCGAGCAGCAGTACCCAGGTCCAGACATAGACGTAAACGCCGTAGTCGGAGGTGCCCATCCAGCGCGCCAGCAGGATCTGCGAGAGATAGGCCATGCCGGCGCTGATGACGCGGATGATGAAGATGGTGCCCGCGAGCCGCCGGGTCAGCGATGCTTCGCTGGTGCCGCCGCCCGCGCCGGTCAGCTTCGCACGCAGCCGCCCGATGAGATTGGCGGGCCCGGTCGGTTCGGGTTGTGCGTCCATCACAGCCACGTCAGGAATCCCCAGCCCGCATGTTGCGGCAGGTTTTGGCGTAGCAACCATTCGTTAAGAACCGGTGCGGGCGACGTCCCGGCGAACGCCGGGACGCGGAGATCAATCCAGCTTTGAATTGAACTCGTACGACTTGTCCGGGCCGACCAGCGTGAATTTCAGCGCCGCACCGTCGGGCTTGGCGCCGGGTGGCAGGCCGTCGAGCTCGAAGGAGAAGCGCTTCACGCCGGGCGGGGCAGGCTGGACAGGTTCTGGAATCGGCAGCGCCCAGTCCGGAGTCGGTCCTTCCACGAACAGGTTGACGTTGCCCGGCTCTGGCGTGACCACGTCGACGATCACCTTGGCGGTGCCGTCGCGCTTGACGTCGCGGATCGTGAGCGGATTGGGATCGCCGATATTGGCGGGCTTCGGCACGGTGTCGACCGCCGCGCGCAGCGCGCCGTCTTCCGTCGAAGCAACGCTGTTGAACGCCTGCTCGGCGCTGGCCTCGACCGGGATGCAGAGCTTTTCGCACACCGCGTAGTTGATTTCGGCGCGCAGTGTCACCGGCTTGTCCGCCGTCTTGGGGACGATGCGGAGTGGCAGCACGACCAGGTCGCGGTAGCCGATCGAATGGCCGCCGGCGCCGTCGTCGAATTTCATCGGCGCAGGCCACATCACCGTCACCGCCTCGACATTCTCGGACTTCGAGAAATCGAACCGCGGCGGAACGCCGGAATCGCCCGGCATGCGCCAATAGGTTTTCCAGCCGCGCTGCAGTTGGATAGCGATACCTCCGAGCAGGACCGCACCGCTGCGCGATCCCGCCAATAGCCGCAGTGCGGAATGCGCGTCGCGCTGCCAAGGCGAGGCGTCATCGGCGCGAGCCGCGCCGGATTGCGCCGACATGAACAAGAGCGTGGCGACGCCGATCGCGGCGCGCAGGGGAACCAAGGTCAACATGACACGTCTTTACAGGGCGGGTTGGGCGCAAACCATTGAATTGCTTGTGATGGACCCATGCGACTCCACCCGAACCGCGAACCCGGCGCAAGGCTTGATTTGGCAAGGCCTGCTTCGACAAGGCTTGATTTGACAGCTGCCAGGCCCGACATCAGGATGTGACTGGAAGGGAGTGCTTCACCGATGGCTTCTGCAGGCAAGAGGACTGGCGACAGCACCCCGACCTCCGGCGCCGCCGTTCATAATGCGGCCGGCTATCTCGACGGTCGCCTGCTGATCGCCATGCCGGTCATGGGCGACACCCGTTTCGAGCGCTCGGTGATCTATCTCTGCGCCCATTCCGCGGAAGGCGCGATGGGGATCATCGTCAATCATCCGGCCGGCAGCATCGATTTCCCCGAGCTGCTGATGCAGCTCGGCATCATCAAGAAGGGCGCGGCGATCAAGCTGCCGGAGAATGCCGAGAGCATGAAGGTGCTGCGCGGCGGCCCGGTCGACACCGGACGCGGCTTCGTGCTGCATTCCAGCGATTTCTTCATCGAGAATGCGACGCTTCGGATCGATGACGGCGTCTGCCTCACCGCGACCGTCGACATCCTGCGCGCCATCGCCAACGGCTCGGGGCCGAAGCACGCCATCCTCGCGCTCGGCTATGCCGGCTGGGCGCCGGGCCAGCTCGAGACCGAGATCCAGAGCAATGGCTGGCTGCATTGCGACGCGGATGCGGAGCTGATCTTCGGCGACGACGTCGAGGACAAATACATGCGGGCCCTGCAGAAGATCGGCATCGACCCCGGCATGCTGTCCAACGAAGCGGGACACGCATAGCTCTCGTCGTCCCGGCGAAGGCCGGGACCCATACTCCGAGAACGAAATTGTTGAAGCAGGCTGGTGATGACCAGTCTTCGCCAAGTCGCGCTCTGTGGCTATGGGTCCCGGATCTGCGCTCCGCTTCGCTGCGCTTGTCCGGGACGACGGCAGAGTAGGCGCCTACTCCGCCGCCTGCTGCTGCACCGTAGGCTCCGTACCCGCCACCGTGGCGCGGCGCATGTCGCGGGGCTGCGACTGATCGTAGCGGCGGACGCGGTGCATGGTCTGGCGGTTGTCCCACATCACGAGATCATGCAGCTTCCATTTGTGGACGTAGACGAACTCCGGCTGAGTCGCGTGCTCGTTCAGGTCGCGCAGCAGCAGCCGTCCCTCCGGCATGCTCATGCCGACGACTTTGCCTGCATGCGATGAGAGGTATAGCGACTTGCGACGATGCACCGGGTGTGTGCGCACGAGGCGCTGCTGCACCGGCTTGAACATCTCCTTCTCTTCATCCGTGTATTCGGTGAAGCCGAGCGAGCCGCGTGAATACATCAGCGAGTGCTCGCAGATCATGTCCTCGAGTTCTGTCTTGGTCTCGTCGTCGAGCGCGTCATAGGCCGCGCGCATATCGGCGAATTCGGTGTTGCCGCCCTTCGGGTTCACCACGCGCGCCGACAGCAGCGAGAACTTTGCCGGGATCGGCCGGAACGAGCTGTCGGAGTGCCAGAGGCAATTGCCGAGGTTGAACAGATTGGCGCGGCTGTCCCTGGCGAGCGGCTTGCCGTCCTTGCCGAGGTTGGAGACGTCGTTCAGGCCAGAGCTGAGGCGGTATTCGCTGGCCTTGGTGATGTTGCCGCCGCGTGCATCTTCGCGCTGACCGAAGTTGAGCGCAAAATCCATCTGCTGCTCATCGGTGACATTCTGGTCGTGGAAGACGAGCACCGCGTACTTGTCCATCCCGGCCTCGATCTCGCGCGCTTCGTCCGGCGTCAGCGGCTTGCGCAGATCGAGGCCCGAGACCTCGCCGACAAAATGCTTCTGAAGCTGCCGGATGGCGATCGTCATGGCGCGTCTCCCCGAAACGGGCGGTTGCTCCGCCCTGTCAGCGAAAAAGCTACTCCCGCGCCCGATGATGTCAACGCTTCGCGTGCATGGCTCGTCAGCGTTACGGCGCTTACGCGTTCCGCGCCATCAGCCCGCCATCGACCGGGATCACCGCGCCGGTGAGGAAGGAGGCGGCCGGCAGGCACAGGCTCAAGGTCATGTGCGCGACCTCCTCCGGGTCGCCATAGCGTCCGAGTGCGGTGCGGCGCTTGGCGTAGATCGTCTTGTGCTCCTCCGAGATGCGGTCGGTGATCGCGGTGCGGATCGGGCCCGGGCAGATGCAGTTCACGGTGATGCCTTCGCGCCCGAGCTCCACCGCGAGCGAGCGGGTCAGGCTGGCGACGCCACCCTTCGCCGCCGAATAGGGGCTGTGCAGCGCAGTGGCGCCGAGCGCTTCGGTCGAGGCGATGTTGACGATGCGCGGGCTCTTCGACTTGCGCAGATGGGGCAGGGCGGCGCGGATGATGCGCGGGTGTGCCGTCAGCATTACGGCGATGCCCTTCGCCCATGCGTCTTCGTAGGCTTCGTCGTCGATCCCGATGCGCACGGAGATGCCGGCATTGTTGACGATGATGTCGAGCCCGCCGAAATGCGAGGCGACTTCGCCGACCACGCGCTTGATCTCTCCGGCATCGGCGACGTCGAGTTTCCAGACCCTGGCCGAGCCTCCGCTCGCCGTGATCTCCTTGCCGACGGCTTGCGCGCCTTGCTCGTCATAGTCGGTGACCGCAACGTTCGCGCCTTCGGCAGCGAACACGCGCGCGGTGGCGCGGCCCATGCCGCTCGCAGCGCCCGTGACCAGAACAGTGAGGCCCTTCACGGAGCGATTGAGCTGCTTGAATTCGGACATGCTGGTTTCCTCACGGCTTGCTTGTTGTTGTTATGAGATTGACAAGGCTGGCACCGATCCGCACACAGGTCAAACAAGCAAAACAAAAGGGAGGCCGCGATGGCGAACGAACTCGATTTCTCGGGCAAGCAAGTGCTGGTCGTCGGTGGTTCGAGTGGCATCGGCAACGGCATCGCACAGAATTTCCGCACCAGGGGCGCGCATGTCGCTGTTTGCGGCACGCGTGCTCGCGCGGAGGAATATTCGCCGGATGACGGCTCCGATCTGACAGGACTTTCCTACGCGCAGCTCGATGTCAGCAATGCGGCCGCGATCGAAGCGTTCAAACCGAGCTTTTCGCGGCTTGACGTGCTGGTGCTAGCGCAAGGCGCCGTGATCTATCGCCGTGGCGAGTTCGAGATGGACGGCTTTCGCAAGGTCGTCGAAGTCAATCTGATGAGCCTGATGGCGTGCGCGACGCGCTTCCATTCCATGTTGCGGGATTCGAAGGGGTCGCTGATCATCGTGTCGTCGACGGCGGCGTACCATTCCACCATGGGCAATCCGGCCTATAACGCCTCGAAGACTGGTGCGGTCGGTTTGACGCGCACACTCGGCGAGGCCTGGGCCGAGGACGGCATCCGCGTCAACGGCATCGCGCCGGGGCTGGTCGACACCAAGATGACGAAGGTAACGACGGCAAATCCAAAACGGCTTGAGGGCGCGTTGTCGCGCATTCCGCTGCGGCGATTGGGCACGCCCGCCGACATGGCAGGCGCCGCGCTATTCCTGGCTTCGCCCTTGTCGTCCTACATCGTCGGTCAGACCCTCGTCGTGGATGGCGGGCTCATCCTTTAGACGTGATCGCATTCTCCGGACGACAACATGGAACTGCTCCGCGCCTGATCGGTTACTTGGGCTGACCCCCGAGGAGGAGCATCATCATGGACAAGGACCGGATTGTCGGCGCGGCGAAGGAATTTGGCGGACGCGTGGAAGGCGCCGTGGGCGATATTGCGGGTGACGCCAAGACACAGGCATCTGGCGCCGCGCGCGAGGCCGCAGGCACCGTGCAAAATCTCTATGGCCAGGCCAAGGACGCTGCGCGCGATGCGGGAGCAGCCGCAGCTGGCTATGCCAAGGACGCCTATGAAAACAGCGGCGAGACGCTGCGCGACGGCACGCAGGCACTTTCCCAGAAGGTGCAGGACAACCCGCTCGGTGCACTGCTGGTTGCGGGAGGCATCGGCTTTGCGCTCGCGCTGCTGATGTCGCGGCCAGCGCGTCGCCCGCCGTCACGCTGGCGCTATTACGGCTAAGCGGACGCAGCCAACATCTGACGTGCCCCGGTCACAGTGCGGCGTGAAGCGCCGCGCTGCTGAGCCGGGGCTCGTCGTTTGCTCTCGTCGTTTGCTGATGTCAGCGCGGCAGCGTGCCGCCGAATTCAGCGGATCGACCAACGCTGCCCGGCGGGCGCGGAATCGTCGATGGACCCGGGTTGCCGGGATTGCGCGGCGGGGGCGCCAATTGACGCGGCGGCGGGGGTGGCGCGCCGAAGCCACCGCCACCAAACCCGAAGAAATCACGAAGCGACGGCGGGCTCGCCTGCGCGGGCAGCGGCGGCGGCTTCTTGGGCGCCAGCTTCGGCGCAAGCGTGGCGGCGGCGCCACCGGGAATAGTCCCGCCGGGATTTGCAACGCTGCCGTCCGGCGTTGTCGCCGCGACCGGCACGTCGCCCTTGGCTTGCTC
>JAEWBW010000014.1 GCA_023390955.1 Pseudomonadota bacterium | reverse complement strand
CTGATGTTCGCCTCGATCATTTCGGGCGCGCTGATCTCGCTCGTCCTGTTCTATCTCTCGCCACTGCCGCTGATGGTCGCCGCGATCGGCTGGGGACCGCTTTGTGCGAGCTTTGGCGGCATCGCAGCCGCGATCGGCCTCGGCGCCATCTTCGGCCTGCCCTATTGCATCGCCTTCGCGGTCACCGTCGCGCTGCCGGCCTGGTGGCTCGGTCACCTCGTGCTGCTTGGCCGCGCGGTCGCGCCGACGGAACGTGGTCTCTCGAGCCCTGCCGCGCCGGCCGAGCCCGAGATGGAATGGTATCCGGTCGGCCGTCTGCTGGTCTGGCTCGCGGTCTGCGCCACGGTGACCACGCTCGCCGCGCTGCTCACGCTCGGCACCGACGCCGACACCATGACCGACACGCTGCGTCGCGGCTTGATGCGCATCCTGCGCTCGTCGAACCCGCTGCCGTCAGGCGAAACCGACCAGTTCATCGATGCGCTGGTGAGGATCGCACCAGCCGCCGCCACCATCGTGTCGATGATGACGCTCACGCTCAATCTCTGGCTCGCCGCCAAGGTGACGGCCACGTCGGGACGGCTGCGTCGTCCCTGGCCGGATCTGAAGGCGGCCGAACTGCCGCCCATGACGCTTGCTGTGCTGTGCGTCGCCATCGCGCTCTGCTTCACCAGCGGACTGATCGCGATTATCGCGCAGATCGCGACGACCGCCCTGCTGATGGCATATGCGCTGACCGGCTTCGCGGTGCTGCACACGCTGACGCTGGAGCTGAACAGCCGCACGTTCTGGCTCGGCTCGACCTATGTCGCCGTCCTCGTGTTCGGATGGCCGGTGCTTGCGATGGTGGTCCTCGGGCTTACGGATGCCGTGTTCGGCGTGCGTGAGCGCTTCATGCGCAACCGCACACCACCGCCTTTGCCGACGCATTAAATTCAACCTGAAAATCCAACTCACACCCCACTTCAAAGGAGATCGAAAATGGAAGTCATTCTGCTGGAACGCGTCAACAAGCTCGGCCAGATGGGCGAAGTCGTGAAGGTTCGCGACGGCTATGCCCGCAACTTCCTGCTCAAGCGCGGCAAGGCGCTGCGCGCCACCGCCGACAACCGCGCCAAGTACGACGGCATGAAGGCCGAGCTCGAAGCTCGCAACCTCGCGTCGAAGGGCGAAGCGTCCAAGGTCGCCGAGAAGATCGAAGGCAAGAACATCATCGTCATCCGCCAGGCCTCGGAAGCCGGTCAGCTGTTCGGTTCGGTCAACGTGCGTGACATCGTCATGGCGTTCGAAGCCGACGGCGTGTCGCTGTCCCGTCCGCAGGTCCAGCTGGACGCACCGATCAAGACCATCGGCAAGCACATGATCACCGTTGCCGTTCACCCCGAGGTCGAGGTCGAGATCAGCGTCACCGTTGCGCGCAGCCAGGAAGAGGCCGAGCGCATCAACCGCGGCGAGGACATCTCGACCCGCAACGAGGACCGCGACGCAGCAGCCGAAGCGATCGCAGCCGCCGGCGAGTTCTTCGATCCGGAAGCCCAGCACGACGACGAGCCGGCTCCGGCAGCCGAAGAGAAGTAAGCCTCATCTCTTCCAGAGGACTACGAAGCCCGGCTGCTCACGCGGCCGGGCTTTTCGTTTTCACCGCCACCTCCTCGGCCAGCATCGCAATCGATGCGAGCGCCGTGGCGGTGTGCTTCTCGACACCATCGGTCACACAGAACACGTCGGCGGCGACCACCGAGACCTGACGGCCCGACTTGATCACGCGCGCCCGGCAGATCAGTTTCTCACCAGCGGCCGGCGACAGCAGGTTGAGCTTGTATTCCGCCGTCAGCGCCGGCTGGCCGCGCGAAGCGGCCGCCGCTATGGTGGTGGCATTGTCGACGAGGAAGGCGGTGACGCCGCCATGGAAGAAGCCGTGCTGCTGCAGCAATTCCGGCCTGCGCTCGACCGCAATCGTGCATGCACCGCGGGTGAGATCCGACAGTTCGGCGCCGACGAGATTCATAAAACCTTGCCGGCCGACATGGGCGTGAATGCGTTCGGCAATCGGGGCAAAGTCCGGATCAGTCGCAGTGCTCATGACTCAACTCCTGATGTGATGGTGATGCGATCGGCCGGCACCAGCGCGCGGATTGCGCAGGCCACGAGCGTTTCGGCCTCGATGCGCGGGTCGTCGCGATCTCGGCCCGAGAGGTAGGCGCGACAGAACACCTGCGCGGGCCCAATCAGCTGGCTGACGAACATCACCGCTGTCATCGGCAACAGATCGCCGCGCGCAACCAAGGGATCGCGCCAGCGCGCGATACCTTCGCCCAGCCGCGCATTCTGCGCGCGCTGCGCGTCGCGAAGATCCTCGCTCCACTCGCTGCGCGAGATTTCGAACAGATAGCGCGCCTCGCGCCGGCTGGTCACGACCCAGTCGAGATGCGCGCGGATCAGACGGTCGATCCCCTGCTCGGCGCCAAGCTGCGGCTCGAGCGCTGCCAGCATCGCGGCGTGGTAGTGGCGCAGCACGTCGAGAAACAACGCCCCGGCGAGCTCCTTCTTCGAGCCGAAGGCATGGAAGAAGCTGCCATTGGAGGCTTTGGCGCGGGTGCGGATCATGGCGACGGTCGCCGCCTCGAAGCCAACGCGATCGAAGATCGCGAGCCCCGCGGCCAACAAATCGTTTCGCACACCAGCCGTCATCGATCGCCTCCTAGAGTACCACTCTAGAGTGTTACTCTAATCGTGGCCAAGACGACACGAGGGCCGCAACGCGGCCCTCGATCCTCAATCGATGGATGGCTGGTTAGCGCGAGATCGGCGGCGCCGGCGGGCCTGACGGCGCTGCGGGAGTCGGCGAC
>JAEWBW010000093.1 GCA_023390955.1 Pseudomonadota bacterium | reverse complement strand
GAAGAAGGCCGACCCGACCATCAGCCCGCGCGCGACGTCATCCGACCATTCGACCGGCGCGTTGAAGAAGAAGCGCAGCAGCACGGAAGCGCACACCACCACGAGGTCGGCCGCCAGAAGGATGGCGGCGATCGCGTCGCTCAGGCGAAGCAGAGCGGTGATGCTTCCGTGACGGCTGCCGGCGAGGGTCGCGGCGGCTGTCATGAATACCTCAAGCCTGGGTCGAACGGATCATGTCGATGACCGGCTTGGAGTCAGGCCGCGCCTTGATGAAGTTCTCGTGCTGCGGCGCGACGCGCTTCTTGAAGGCCTCGCGGTCGCATTCTGCCACCGTCACGCCCTTCTCGGTCAGGGCCGACAGCGCCTCCTTCTCGACCGCGAGCCCATGGGCCCGCGTGTCGGCCGCGGCCTTCTTGGCGGCATCGAGGAAGCCCTCGCGCAGCTTCGGATCCATGCGGTTGAAGGTCATGTCGCTGAAATAGATCGCGAGCGGCGAGAAATTGTGCTGCGTCAGCGCATAGAACTTTGCCGTTTCGAAGAACTTGCTGGCGAGGATGGTCGGCGGATCGTGCTCGAGGCCGTCGAGCACGCCGGCCTGCAGCGCCGTGTAGATCTCGCCGAACGCCAGCGGCGTCGCGGCGGCGCCCATCAGCCGCAGACATTCCGTGATGACCGGGTTAGGCAGGGTGCGGATCTTCAGGCCGGCGAGATCCTCCGGCGTCTTCACCGGCTTCTTCGCGAACACGCTGCGCGAGCCGAAATTATAGGCCCAGGCGATGATGCGGATGTTGGAGCCCTTGAGCAGCGCGTCCTCGATCGGCTTGGCTGCACCTGCGTCGAAGGCCTTGGTCTGCTGCGGGAAGCTCGAGAACAGGAACCCAAGGTCGAAGGTTCCAACCAGCGGCACCAGATTGGCGGAGATCGACGAGCCCGAGACCATCAGGTCGATGACGCCGAGCTTGACCGAGTTGATAACGTCGATTTCCTGGCCGAGTTGGTTGTCGGGGAAGAAGGCGACCTCGACCTGCTCGCCGAGGCCGTTGGCCTTAATCTGCTTCACGAGATTGTCGTAATAGACACGGCCGTTGGCGAATTTGGGATCGTTCGGCAGCGACGAGGAGCATTTCAGCTTCAACGTGGCGGCTTCGGCGCGGCCGATGATGGCGGGGGAGAAGACGAGACCAGCGGTCACTACCGCCGACGATTTGATGAACGCACGGCGGTTCACGGGCACGATTTTCATGGTGCGGTCTCTCCCCTGTCATTTTTATTCGCGGCTGCGATCGTTGCCGCAGCCTGTTGTCGCGACTGTATGGCCAAAGCGACGAGGCAGGCAAGGGTCGCTGCTCGCGGGGCTACGACGGCAAAAATGCAGACGTATCGATCGCGACGATCGCGGGAATGCTGCGATTCGCCCGGTATTTTTGATCGGGCGGCATCACCAACTGGAGGTCGAAAGGCGCGTTGTGCGAGGCTCCCTCGCATCAATCCAATTGAGGTATGGATCAATGCCGAACAGAAATGGATGGAGCGCGGCTCTGTTCGCCGAGGTTGCGGGGCATGCCCGACATCGCGACTGCTCCACGCGACGCCCCGACAGGCCTGCTGCCCCAATTTGCCGCACATCCTGCGTGAGATAGCGCACAGACGACGTCATGGCGGACAGCTAGAAAAGCTGCCATCCTCGCACTTATTGCCGATGGAGGTGACGCCATGCGCCGTCCAATTCTTCGCAACTTGTTTCTCGCGTCCAGTCTCCTCGTTCTGACGCAGATGTTCACGCCGACCGATGCCCTGGCCGAAGCCCGGCTTGCGCTGGTGATCGGCCAGTCCGCCTATCGCGCGGTGCCGGAGCTGCCCAACGCCGCCAACGACGCCAAGGGCATGACCGAGCTGCTCGGCAATGCCGGCTTCACCGTCACGACGGCGCCAAACCTGGCGCAGAGCGACATGCGCCAGGCGATCTCCGATTTCGCCGGCAAGGTCAGCGCCAGCGGCGCCGACACCGTCGCGCTGGTGTTCTATGCCGGTCACGGCCTGCAGATCGACGGCGAGAACTATCTGGTGCCGATCGATCTCGATCCGAAGCGCGAGGCCGACATTCCCCTGCAGGGCGTGCGGCTGAACGATCTCCTCAACACGCTCGGCGCCCTGCCGACGCGAGCCCGCATCTTCATGCTGGATGCCTGCCGCAACAATCCGTTCCCGGCGCTGAGCGGCGCCGGCCACGGGCTTGCCATCGTCGACACCAAGGCCGGCGCCCCCGGCTCCTTCATCTCCTACTCCACCTCGCCCGGCGCGGAGGCCGAGGACGGCAACGGCGCCGACAGCCCGTACACCACAGCGGTGCTGTCCGTGGCCAAGCAGCCGAACATCCCGATCGAGGAGGTGTTCAAGCGCATCCGCATCTCGGTCGCGCAATCGACCGACGGACGGCAGATCCCCTGGGAAAGCTCCTCGCTGACGACCGACTTCAAGTTCTTCGGCGACAGCGCGGGCCAGCCGCCTGCCTCGGGTGTATCCTCCGCGCTGGCTCTCGCCGGCACAACGCGCAGCATCGAGGAGTGGCGCAAGGATCTGCAGGGCAAGACCCCCAAGGTCGCCTACGACCTCGTGATCGCGGACGACACCGTGCCGGCGTATCAGGCCTATATCGAGCTGTTCGCGACAGCGTCGTTCACGCCGCGGCTGCGCACGGTGCTGGAACGCCGGCGCCAGATGCTGGCCTGGGAGCGCGCGACCGCGATCAACACCCGCGCCTCGTTCGAGGCTTACCTGGCCAATTGGGACAACAGCGATCTCGCCGCAACCGCTCGCCGGCTCTTGCTGCGGGTGCAGAACCGCAACTACGTGCTGCCCGCCGTGGTCGCCGCCGCGCCGGCCCCGGTTGCCGTCGCGATGGCGCCGACCTGCCCGTGCACGACGCCGACGACACCGGCGACGCCGATCAATCCCAACGTCGCGCCGATCAAGAAGCGCGTCGACGACACGCCGCCGAAGCGCAAGGTGGTCGAGACGCCGCCCAAGCCGCGCCGTCCGCCGCCGACCGAAGTCATCGTCGAGCGTGCGCCGCCCCCCGGCCCGCCGCCCGGCGCCGTGATGCAGGGCGTCGGCATTGGCATCGGCATCGGCCTTGGAATGGGGGGCGGTCGCGGCGGCGATTATCACAACGACCGCGGCGGCCGGTACTGACCTCTCCGTCATTGCGAGGAGCGAAGCGACGAAGCAATCCAGACTGTCACCGCGGTGGCATGCTGGATTGCTTCGCTTCGCTCGCAATGACGATGGAGTTGACAGCGAAGCCGGACCGCCTGCCTCCTTCCAACCCGGAAATGCTGTAGTCTGACCGTCCCACCATGCGTTCCGGGGACGCCAGACCGATGCCGCACGACGCTCACGTCAAGACAGCATGGCCGCTGTTCCGCTCGCTCGCGTCGTATTCCCTGCCCGGCGATTTGACGGCGGGGTTGACGCTGGTGGCAATCGCTATCCCGGAGCAGATGGCAACCGCGCGGCTCGGCGGCTTCCCACCGCAAATCGGCTTCTTCGCCTTCATGGCGGGCTCGCTTGGCTTCGCCATGCTCGGCGGCAACCGCTTCCTCTCCTGTGGCGCCGATTCCACCATCACACCGATTTTTGCCGGGGGCCTGGCCGCATTGGCGGCGACCGGCTCGGCCGACTACCAGTCGCTTGCGATCGCGCTGGCGCTGATGGTCGGCGCCATGATGCTGGCCGGCGGCATCTTCCGTCTCGGCGGCATCGCCAATCTGCTGTCCGTGCCGGTGACGGTCGGCTTCCTTGCCGGCATCTCCGTCCACATCATGGTCTCGCAACTGCCCGGCGTGCTCGGCGTCGAGGGACCAAGCGGCCCGACGCTCGACCGCATAGCCGCGCTCGTGCGCGAAGCCGGTCACGCCAATCCCTACACGCTCTGCATCGGTTTCGGCGTGCTCGCCGTGGTGTTCGTCTCGGAGCGCATCAGCGCGAAGCTCCCGGGCGCGCTGATCGGCCTGGTGGCGGCGACGCTCGCCGTGATCGGCGCCGGCCTCGAAGCCAAGGGCGTCAAGGTGGTCGGCACCGTACCCGCCACGCTGCCGTCGCCGACGCTTCCGGTGCTTGCGCCCGAGCAATGGGTCCGCCTCATCCCCCTCGCCTTCGTCATCACCATTGTCGTGATGGTGCAGACCGCGGCCACGACGCGGTCCTTCCCGTCCGATCCGGATCGCCCTGCCGATGTCGATCGCGACTTTCTCGGCGCCGGCGCAGGCAGCGTGCTGGCCGGACTGTTCGGCGCGTTTCCCGTCAATGCCAGCCCGCCGCGGACCGGCATCGTGGTCGAGACCGGCGGCCAGTCGCAAGTGTCGGGGCTCGCCGCAGCGCTGATCGTGCTGGCGCTGCTCGCCTTCGGCACCGGGCTGTTGCAGCACGTCCCCGATGCCGCGCTCGGCGGCATCCTGCTGTTCGTCGCGCTCAGGATCATCCGCGTCAAACAGATCGTCGCGATCTATCGCCAGACACGAAGCGAGTTCCTGCTGATCGTGGCGACCGCCGCGCTCATCATCGCGCTGCCGATCCAGCAAGGCGCGTTCCTCGGCATCGTGTTGTCGCTGCTGCACGGCATCTGGAATACGACGCGCGCGAAGCTGGTCGAATTCGATCGCGTACCGGACACCACGATCTGGTGGCCGGCGCATCCGCAGATCGCCGGCGAGCGCATGGCCGGTGTCGTTGTCGCCGGATTGCAGGCGCCGCTGTCGTTCCTGAATGCGCCCGGCTTCCGCACCGACGTGGAGAAGCTGTTGAAGGATTCATCGCCGAAGCTTCTTGTGATCGAGGCCAGCGGCATGGTCGAGATCGACTTCACCGCGGCGCAGGTCCTGCTCGACGTCTTCAGGGCCTGCAAGGAGCAGAACGTCACAGTCGCGGTGGCGCGGCTGGAATCGCTGCGGGCGCAGCAGGCGTTCGAACGCTTCGGACTCTACGAGGTGCTGCCGAGCGACCGCGTCTTCCACAGCGTCGACGAGGCGATCCGCAAGCTCGCCTGATAGCCGTGGATCGCGACGGCTGAACCGCAAGCTCGCTGCAACCTCTCCCGCATGCGGGGGAGGTCGGCGCGAAGCGCCGGGTGGGGGCTCTCTCCACCAGCAATCTCTTTGTGGAAAGACCCCCACCCCAGCCCTCCCCCGCAAGCGGGAGAGGGAGCGCACCTCCGATGTGGCGTCAGTTGGCCTCATTGCACAAGCGCGGGATAATCCTTCTGCAGGGTCTCCCGCACCCAGGCCGCCTGCACCGCGCGAAACAGGATCTGCGCGGTCTTGGTGTCATTGGCCTTCATGCAGAGATCGACGATGCGGCGAACGGCGTCATCGCGCATCAGACCGTCGGAGATCTTCATCGCGATCTCCATCGCCGTGCGTGCCGCGCGCTCGTAACGCTCGCTTTCGCGGGCGCGCTGCTTCTCCGAAGATCTTTTCCCGGCCACGCCACTGACGATCTCGGCGCTCGCAGTCGCCGATCGGCAGATCACGCGGATGCGCTCGGCGGCCTCGATGTCGCCGAGCGCACCCTCGATGGGCTCGTCCCAGATGTCTTTTGGCTGCTCTCGCGTGAACCAGCGCATCGCCCGCTCCGACTTCGCGGAGCGAGCATAGAGGCGCCAGCTGCGCTGCGCTACGCCTGCGGCACGATCTTGCCGGGATTGAAGATGTTCTGCGGATCGAGCGCCTTTTTCAGCGCCCGCATCGCATCCAGCGCCTCCGGACCGAGCTCGGCCTTGAGATATTTCTGCTTACCCTGGCCGATGCCGTGCTCGCCGGTGCAGGTGCCGTCCATCGCCTGCGCGCGCTCGACCAGGCGATGCATGAACTCCTCGCCGCGCGCCATCTCGGCGGCATCGTTGGTGTCGCAGACCAGCGAGCAGTGGAAATTGCCGTCGCCGACATGGCCGACGATCGGCGACAGCAGATTGAGCCGCTTGAGATCTTCCTCGGTCTCGCTGACGCAGTCGGCCAGACGCGAGATCGGCACGCAGACGTCGGTCGCGACCACGCCGATGCTGTCGCCGGGACGCAGCGCCTTCACGGACCAATACGCGTCGTGCCGTGCCTGCCACAGTTTTGTGCGGTCCTCCGGCTTGGTGGTCCAGGAGAAGGCGCCGCCACCGCAATCCTTGGCGATTTCGCCGAAGGCCTTGGATTGCTCGGCGACCTCGATCTCGCTGCCGTGGAATTCCATCAGCAGCAGCGGCGTCTCCGGCAGCGTCAGCTTCGAATAGGCGTTGCAGGCCCGCACCTGCGCCGCGTTGAGCAACTCGATACGCGCCACGGGAATGCCGGTCTGGATCGCCAGGATCACGGCCTGGCAGGCGCCGTGCACGGTCTCGAACGAGACCGCGCCGGCCGCGATCGTCTCGGGGATGCCGCGCAGGCGGATGGTCAGCTCGGAGATGATGCCCAGCGTGCCTTCGGCGCCGACGAACAGATGCGTGAGGTCGTAGCCGGCCGAAGACTTTTTCGCGCGGGTGCCCGTGGTGATGATCTCGCCGTCGCCGCGCACCACCTTCAGCGCCAGCACACTGTCGCGCATCGTGCCGTAGCGCACCGCATTGGTGCCGGAGGCGCGCGTCGAGGCCATGCCGCCAAGCGAAGCGTCCGCGCCGGGGTCGATCGGGAAGAACAGGCCCTGGTCGCGCAAATGCTCGTTGAGCGCCTTGCGGGTCACGCCGGGCTGGATCACGCAGTCGAGGTCGTCGGCGTGCACCGCGAGCACCTTGTTCATGTCGCGCAGGTCGATACAGATGCCGCCCGCGGGCGCGTTGACCTGGCCCTCCAGCGAGGTGCCGGTGCCGAAGGCGATGACGGGCACGCCGGTTTTGGCGCAGATCCGCACCACGTCCTGGATGTCGGCGGTTTCCTGCGCCATCACCACGCCGTCCGGCGGCTGGTTGACGATCCACGTTGTGGTATGGCCGTGCTGCTCGCGGACGGCCTGCGAGGTGATGAGGCGGTTGCCGAAGCGTGCGGCAAGCTGTTCCAGCGCGCTCGCGAGGGCTTTCGGCTCCGGCCGCGGCGGATTATTGGTGATGGTCGTACCCACGGAAATTCCTCCCGACAGAAGACCGTGGCAAAGGACATATGACCGGT
>JAEWBW010000070.1 GCA_023390955.1 Pseudomonadota bacterium | reverse complement strand
CGGCCGCGAGGCCCATTCCCTCAAGAGTGCGGCGCGGACGTTCGGCTATCTCCGGCTTGCAGCGCTCGCGCAGCAATTGGAGCGGGACGCAGGGATGATCGACGAGGCCGCCCATGGCGCGCTGGTCGAGGCGATGGATGCGGCCTATGCCGCCGCCCGTGCGCAGGAGCCGCAAGGCTAAGGCGCTTTCCCTGCGAGGTTAGAACTGGTTCGCGCGATAAAAGCGCGTCAAACGGCGCCACTCCCGCGCGCAAACCCCTCGTACTTCTACGGCTTGGGATTTTCACAGATGGCTAATGATAGGTGGCGATAGTCCCGGTTAACCAGGAGGGTTGCCATGTTCACCTATGAAACCGCGGATCAGAAAGAAGTCCGCCGCTTCCGCATCGCGCAGTTCAACGGCCGGACCGCGACCGTGAAATCGGGCGACGCGACGGTGACCGGCCACGTGCGCTCCGTGCTCGAGCAGGAATCGACCATTCCGCCGCGCTGGACCATCACGATCATTCCGAATGCCCCGAAGGACGAGATCAAGACGCTGCGGCCCGCCCCGCGCGTGCGGCCCTTCGCCGAGGACTATCTCTAAAGCGCACCGGGCGAGCCACCGAGGTCTCGCCCCCGGGCGCCGTCCGCCAAAATCAATCGATCGCGTACAGCAATGCGGCGCGGACCAGGTCCGCGGTGTTGCGCGCACCGAGCTTGCGCATGGCCTCCGCACGGTGGCTCTCGAATGTGCGCGGGCTGATCTGCATCCGCAACGCGCCCTGCTTGTTGGAAAAGCCCTCGCTGATCAGCCTCAACACCTCGCGCTCCCGCTTGGTGAGGCGCTTCTGACCCGCAGGGGCGGACAGTTCACCAACGCTGGCGCGGGCGAGATGCGACGCAGCTCCGCCCTTTGGTTCCGTCTCATCCGGACGCGACGGCGCGGACAGTGTGTCCTTGTGCGAAGCGGCGAACTGCTTGACCAGCGTGCAGACGCGCTCGGTCTGCGCCACGGCATTCTCGACGACGCGGTTCAGATAGGCGCGGTCCGCGGTAACAGGCGCGAGACGATCGCTGTGGTGCTTGATCTCGCCCATGTAGAGCATGAGTGCGGTCAGGGGACCGTTGAGCTCGCGCGCAATCGCGGCGGCGGCCTCATCGGCGGCTCGCACGCGTGCTGCGTTCAGTCGGGCGAGTTCGAGCTCGTCATGCGGAAGAGCGCTGGCCCCGTACCAATCCGACGACCGCGAATCAGCGGCCGGATCATTCTGATGCCCCATGCACCCGGTTTATCGGAACCAAGCCCGGATCATGGTTAACTTTTTGTACCGTAAGAGTACGGTGGATTTTGCGATTTGGCAGGATATTGCCGCCACTTGGCAATTTAGGCTTGCGCGACTACCGGGCTGATCAAGCACTGGTTGCAAAGCTGCACAAATCCTGTGCGTTCAGGCACATGCTCGCTCAACGAAGGTCGCAGCGGCCCGACGGAACTTGCCCCCGGATTTTACGGAATAATTAACGGCGGCTTGCTTCTCTTAGTCACACTTGAGTGCGCGCGAATGCGTCCCCCGCAACGGAGCGATAACCGTTCGGGAAAGCTGCCGGAAAAGCTGCGTGCCATGAATCAACTCGACGATCTCTGGGAGTTTCTGCAGCGGCTGACACCGCTGTCGCGGAGCTGTCTGCTCAGCGAGCTCGAGCGCCTCGAGCTTTGCGGCATCGACATGCCGGGTTCGTCGGAAATCCAGGCCAAGCTACGCGCCGAATTCCGCAAGGACGGATCGAACCAGGCCCAGGCGACCAACCCGCCGCGTTACTTCTTCGCTCCGCTCGAGCTGCTGCTGATCGACGGCGCGCCCGAGCATCCCAATGCCGGACGCCTGTCGCGCAATACGCTGACGCCGATCTGGGAATGGATCTGCCGCGACCTGCTGCCGACCATGGCGCGAGATTATATCAAGGCGATCAACGACGCCGTCATCTCCAACAATCCAAAAGAGGTGCAGAAGGTCGCGTCCACGTTCCAGGGCAAGGTCATCAAGGTCCTGGAGAACACACTCGCCTCGGCCGACAGCACGGCGTTCGCGCGCGGCAAGCTCAACCAGTATACGGCGTCACGCACCGCCTTCGACGACGTGACCAAGATGCTCCAGGTGCTGCGCGCCCGCGACGTGCTGCCGAAGTTCAACGAAAAGCTGCCCGAGAAGCTCACGAAGCTCGACGACGCCCAAGTCGCACAGGTCACGGCGCTGCTGAACTCCTTCCGGAAGAGCAATCCCGACGCACTGCCTTACGCGCTCGCTTTGGTCGCGCGGCGGCTGAAGATCTCATGGCACCTGATCCATCTCGCGACCAAGGCGGCAGCGAGCAAGAGCGTCGCCGACATCGCCGCGACGCCCTATGCCATGGTCGTGCCGATGGCGCTCGACCGTCTCGACGACAAGCGACTGGCGCTCCGGGTTGCGCTCAAGCACAACCGCGTGCTGGTGGCGCGCGAACTGCTCGCCGACATCTACGATTTCGAGCACGCGCTCAAGGTTCGCATCGATGGCCTCGAGCAGTCGGAATGGGGCGTTCGCCTGCAGCAATTGATGGACGCGATCGCCGCGCTGGTCGCCGCCGAGGTCAGCCGCTTCCCCGCCAATGTCGGCCACATCCTCAGCTCGCGCCGCCTGCGCAACCATGATTCGATCGTGGGCAAGCTGAGCGACCTTGCCCTGAAGAGTCGCGATGCCGTGCAGGACTCGACCGCGGCGATGTTCCGGAAATTGATCGGGCAGACGTGAGTGGTTGTCAGCCGCGCGGTACGCGCGGCAGGCACAGAAAGCGGTCGAGGAATCGTCCCGACAGAACGATCCAGAACCACCAGGCAATCATACGCCGCGTCGTCATAACCGCGATCCTTCGACAGCCCACCACCCGGCCGCGCCCTCCCATTAGCGCGTGCGGCGCAGCATGCATGTGAGCTGGTTCACAGTCACGGAAGCGTCATCGACGGGTGGCGGATCGGCGATCGTAGCAGGGCAAAAAGCGCCAATCGAAGGTTAGAACAACGGCTCTTCGTAAACCGGCTGCCCGTCGAGCAGCAGCCGCTTGATCGCTACGCGTCCTGACGGCAGCACTGCGGCAACCACCCTCACCTTTTGCTGGTTGCGCGCCTGCTCGAGCTTCTTGCCCTCGCCTTCGGGCACGAAGTATTTTTCGAGATTGTAGCGGATGGTCAGCTTCTCGCAGAAGGCGCGATAGTTCGTGCCGCATGAGGCGCCATACTCGACGCGGCCCTGGATCAGCACCTCGGGACTTGTGACGGCGATCGGGGCCGCGTGGACCGAGACAGCCGTGTAGACGCCATCATTGTTGGGCGCGAGCTTGACATAGACGATCGGATTGCGCGACGGCGCCGGCTGGTTCTGCAGCGCGCCCGCAGGCACCTGGCTGATATCGTAGCCGAGCACGACGTAGTCGCCGCGGAGGAAATCGCGGGGATCGACCGGCCGGGTCTGCAGCGTGACCTCCACACCTCCACGCAAGATCTGCGTGCGATCGGCGACCATCAGCGCGAGCAGCGCGCATTGAATCAGAACGACTGCGCCGAACAGCACGGGCTTGGGCACGCGGTGCCAGAGGGCGATGAGAGACGACGGAGCTTTGATCATCGGTCGGCCCTCGGCAGCAGGCGGTTGAGCAGCGTCGCCAGCACGACGGTGAGAATTCCGGCGACGGCGAGGAAGGCCGAGCGACCCAGCAGCGATCCGTCGACGGACCAGGTGATCCCCGCGATGACGCCGGCAAGTCCGAGCCAGCCGGCGACGATCCGGGGGCGCGCATCATCGAGCATGCCGGAGACGACGAGACAGAGCATCGCACAGAGCGCGAAGGCATAAGCCAGCCACGGCTCACTCGACGGCCTTGCCGTCCAACCCAGAGCCGCAACCATGACAAGGCCGATCGCACCAGTTGCGAAGAACGTGCCCGCACGGCGGGTGATCGCGCCGGCGACGACAGCCAGCACAACACCTGCAACACCGCACAGGATCGCCCAGAGCGGCTGGCCGGCGGCGCCGCTGCTGCCGAAGATAGGATCGGCAGCCGTCAGCACTTCCAGTGTAGCAACAGCCGCCAGCGAAAAAGCGCCGTAGGTCGAGAAGACGCTGCCAAGACAGACCGTACGCTCCGACGAGGTGGCAGCGAGCACAAACCCTCCGCCCGCCAGCGATGCCGCGCCAACGGCGAGAATGAAGAAGGGTTCGACGCTGGGGCCGAGATGCATCGCCGATGCAACCGCGGTCGAGATCCACCACGACATCGCGGCCAAGGCTGCGAGATGGGACGCGACCCGTGAATGCCAGGCCCAGGCGAGGCCCGCTGCGGCAAGCCAAAGCACCAGGAACGGAAGATGCAGCACGTTCGTCGCATCGTAGGATCGCATGCCGCTCCAGATGCAGCCCGCAACCAGCGCCACGGCCAGCGCGCCGCGCGATCCGGTCAGCGCGGCGGTGACGAATGCGCCCACCGACCACAGCAGCATGCCGCCGGCAAAATCCTCGCCCAGATGGTACATCTGGCCGACCAGCGCGATGCCGGCGCCGAAAATGATCGCGCCCACGCTGGCGCAGAGGTCGGACAGCACGGAATGCTGTGTGCGCGCGAACCAGGCGCCAAGACCATTGGCGACGACGATGCCGGCAACCAGGATCGCGAACCGCAGCGGGCGCGGGATCTCGATCCAGTGCGCTGCGACAAAGGCAAGGAAGGCAGCAGCGATCAGCAGGCCGCCGACAATCGCCACGACCACGGGGATGTTGATGCCGGAGGAGAGCGGTGGCAGCGAGGCGCGCATCTGCGCAACCGTCGCAGGCGCAAGGACGCCGTCGGCCTCCCATCGCGCAAGATCGGCTTCGAGGCGTTGCCGGTAGGCTCGGTCGAACATCACAGGGTCTTCTGGCTCCGGGCAAGCCGGAGGCGTTGAGCCTGATCCGACAGCACTATGCTAGCACCGCCATGTTTGTCGCGGAACCAAGCCACCCGGTTCGAATCATTCAACCCACACCGAACGCCTCGCAAGGCGCAGACAGGCGACCGCGAGGCCGACCACCGCGGTCCACCGCCCCGAGGGCCGGCGTCGATCCTGATCCGATTTGCCACACCGAGGCGCTCGACATCGCGCATACGTGACGGGGCCACAGACAAATCAGGACCGGCGTTATTCAGTTGGGCGGCGTGCGCGCGGCCTCGTCCAATTGCAGGACAGCGAATGCGCTTCGCATCCAACAACGCGTTGCAAAAATCCCAAGTGATTGCCGTGCAACCCGCGCCTCAGACGCGGGCAGGTGTGAAAGCTTCTCGAAGGATATCCGTACAATTTTAGACGTGCTGGGGACTTTAAGGTTACCCAAGCAATTCAGGTATGGCGCTGAATCTCTCCACATTTGATGCCTTCCTCCTCGCTAACACACCAACACGGAACGGGAGTGGTTTGCGATGAACGATGGGTTCTTTGAACTCGCCGGACGAAGGCCCAAAACCTTCGGACGGCGAAAAGTGACGCCGCGCGCCTGCGTCGTCGACGGCAAGCGGCACCTGCGCGCCTTTCTCGCCGAGGTGCTGGAAGATCTCGGCTTCGTCACCAGCGAATGCGCCAACGCGGACGAGCTGCAGGCCTTGCTGACGAGCGAATCGCCGGACGTGATCCTGCTCGGCATCGCCGCCGACAGCATCGAGCCCGGCACACTTCTGGAGACGCTTGTGCGGGAGGAATTCGACGGCAAGGTGCTGGCCGTCGGCGCCCGCGACTCGATCATCGTCAGGGCGGTGCAGCAGGTCGGCGATGAATATGGCCTTGCGATGCTGCCGCCGCTGACGACACCATTCGCCGCGGAGACGTTGCGCGAGCGCGTCGCCATGCTGTTGCCGGAAGAGCCGGCGCCGAGCCCGGCCGTGCATGTCGGCGAGGCCTTGCACGCCGGCTGGCTCGAGCTCTGGTACCAACCCAAGATCGACGCGCGGACGCTGGTGCGATGCGGCGCCGAAGCCCTGGTGCGGATGCGGCACCCGACCTGGGGCGTGGTGCCCCCCGCCTATTTCATCCCCGAGGCGCATGATCCGCATCAGCGCGACCTCTCGGAGTTCGTGATCGAACGCGCCGTGCAGGACTGGCACTATCTGCTGGAGCGGCACAGCCCGGTCGACATCTCGATCAATCTCTCGACGTCGTATCTGAAGGAGCCGCAGGCCGTGCGCGATCTCTGCCGCCGCGTGCCGACGCATCCGGCCTTCGGCGGGCTGACGGTCGAGATCGACAGCGAGGAGGCGCTTCGCGAGCTCGACCTCCTGACCGAGGTCGCGCGCGAGGTCGGCCTGCACAATATCGGCCTGTCCATCGACAATCTCGGCGCCGACTGGCCGGCGCTGATGGAGCTGGACAAGATTCCCTTCGTCAAGCTGAAGGCCGACCGGCAATTCGTCACCGGCAGCGGCAATGACCGGCTCAAGCGCACGGTGTGCCGCCACATCGTCGAGCTCGCGAAAGGCTATGGCGCGCGCACGGTGGCGCAAGGCGTCGAGAGCCGCGCCGACCTCGTCGCGGCCAACGAGATCGGCTTCGACCTCGTGCAGGGCTTTCTGTTCGGCAAGCCGATGCCGCTGAAGAAGTTTGCGAAGGCCGCGCTGACGAAAACGGTGATGGCGTGAGCGCGGGACACGCGCCTCAGGCAAACCGCCGCGCGAAAAACACGCAGGCGACCACGAGCATGGTGGCGACGATCATGCTTGCTTCGACGGGCTCGTGCAGCAGCAGGCCGGCGAGCGCGAGGCCGAAGAACGGCTGGAGCTGCTGCAGCTGGCCGATCCGCGCGATGCCGCCGATCGCAAGGCCGCGGTACCAGAAGATGAAGCCGACGAACATGCTGAAGATCGAGACGTAAGCGAGCCCGATCCAGGCCGGCACGCCGACGCC
>JAEWBW010000064.1 GCA_023390955.1 Pseudomonadota bacterium | reverse complement strand
GAAACCATCCCGCCGAGCATCGTGCTGATCACGATCGGCTCGGTCACCGGCGTCTCGATTGCCGCCCTCTTCACCGGCGGACTGCTGCCGGCGCTGATCGTCGGCGCGATGCTCTGCGTCGTGGTCTGGCGGCGTTATCGGCACGAGGACCTCAGCCATGTGCGCCGCGTTCCCAAGCGTGAGATCGGCAAGCTCGCCGTCGTCGCCCTGCCCGCCATCCTCCTGCCCTTCGTGATCCGCACCGCCGTGGTCGAAGGCGTTGCCACGGCGACGGAAGTCTCCACGATCGGCATCGCCTACGCCGTGCTGATGGGCCTTCTGATCTACCGCCAGTTTCCCTGGCGGCGCCTGAAGCCGATGCTGGTCGAAACCGCCTCGCTCACCGGCGCGATCATCTTCATCATCGGCTGCGCCACGGCGATGGCGTGGGGCCTGACGCAATCCGGTTTCTCGCAGCAGCTGGCAAAGGCCATGGCGGCAATCCCGGGAGGCGCCTACGGCTTCATGGCCATTTCGATCGTTGCCTTCATCGTGCTCGGCAGCGTGCTCGAGGGAATTCCGGCGATCGTGCTGTTCGGCCCGCTGCTGTTTCCAATCGCGCGGCAGGTCGGCGTGCACGAGGTGCACTATGCGATGGTGGTGATCATCGCAATGGGCATCGGCCTGTTCTCGCCGCCGTTCGGCGTCGGCTATTACGGCGCCTGCGCCATCAGCAAGATATCGCCCGACGAAGGCCTCAAGCACATCTGGGGCTACGTCGCGGCACTGTTCGTCGGTCTCGTCATCGTCGCGGCGATCCCGTGGCTGTCGACCGGCTTCCTCAAATTCTGACCAGAGTGGGAATGATTCTATGAGCCGCTTTTTTGGCGAGATCCGGCAGGCCGGCTATGTCGTCGACGACATCGAGAAGGCCATGGATTACTGGAGCCGCGAGCTCGGCATCGGACCGTGGTTCTACAATCCGCGCGTGCCGATCGTGAACTACCGCTATCGCGGCACCGCCTATGAGCCGCACAATTCGGTGGCGCTCGCCAACTCAGGCCCGCTGCAGATGGAGCTGATCCAGATCCGCAACGATGCGCCGTCGATGTATGCCGACTTCCTGAAGGCCGGACGCACCGGCCTGCAGCATGTCGCCTACTGGACCGAGGATTACGATTCCGATCTGGCGCGCCTCGAAGCGCAGGGTTTCAAGCCGGTGATGAGCGGCGAGGTCGGCGCGCGCGGCCGCTTCGTCTATTTCGACACCGAATATCATCCGGGCACGGTGATCGAGCTGTCCGAGGTCGCAGGCCCCAAGGGCAAGATGTTCGACCTGATCCGCGCGGCTTCGAAGGACTGGGACGGCAAGGATCCCGTGCGTCCGTTCCCCGACCTGACCAAACTCTAGGCCACGCGCGCCGTGACCAGCCCCGTTCGCATCGAAGCCGACTATCTGATCGAGACGCCGGGCGATCCCCGCATCGCCGCGGAGACGATGGCAGGCGAACAGTCGAGCGGCACCTTCGTCGCGGTCCCCGGCGAGACCGAGGAGTTGAAGCAGCGCGCCGCGGCGCGGGTCGAGCGGATCGAGCTGCGCGACTCCGTCGATGCGCCGTCGCTTCCCGTAGCACGCCCGATCAGCACCGATGGCCCGTGGCGGCGCGCACGCGTGACGCTGTCGTGGCCGATCGACAATATCGGACCGTCGCTTCCTAATCTCGTCACCGCGATTGCCGGCAATCTCTGGGAATTGCGCCAGCTCACCGGCCTGCGCCTGCTCGATCTGCGCCTGCCGCTCGCCTTTGCATCTGCCTATGCCGGACCGAAATTCGGCGTCGCCGGCACGCGCAAACTCACGGGCGTCAACGATCGTCCGCTGATCGGGACCATCATCAAGCCCAGCATCGGCATGAGCGCTAACGAAACGGCGGCGCTGGTCGCGACGC
This sequence comes from Pseudomonadota bacterium, assembly GCA_023390955.1. GTDB lineage: Bacteria > Pseudomonadota > Alphaproteobacteria > Rhizobiales > Xanthobacteraceae > Bradyrhizobium. The sequence goes on along the minus strand of JAEWBW010000064.1, from coordinate 8,634 downwards.
TGTGCGAGGCCGGCATCGACTTCATCAAGGACGACGAGCTGCAGTCGGACGGCGCCTACTGCCCGTTCGAGGATCGCGTGCGCGCGGTGATGCGCGTGGTCAACGACCACGCAGGGCGCACCGGGCGCAAGGTGATGGTTGCCTTCAACCTGACCGGAGAGCTCGACCAGATGCGACGGCGTCACGACCTCGTGCTGGCCGAGGGCGGCACCTGTGTGATGGCAAGCATCAACTCGATCGGCCTCGTCGGCATGACCGAGCTTGCGCGTCACAGCCAGCTGCCTATCCATGCCCATCGCAACGGCTGGGGCGCGCTCAGCCGGCATCCTGCATTGGGCTGGGATTTTCGGGCGTGGCAGACGATCTGGCGGCTTGCCGGCGCCGACCACATGCACGTCAACGGCATCGGCAACAAGTTCAGCGAGACCGACGAGAGCGTCGTCGCCTCCGCACGCGCGGCATTGTCGCCGCTGTTCGCGGACAGACCGTGCATCGCGCTGCCGGTGTTCTCCTCGGGCCAGTCGGCCGCACAGGCCGTGCCGACCTGGCGTGCGCTCGGATCGACCGACCTGATCTTCGCAGCCGGCGGCGGCATTCTGGCGCATCCCGGCGGACCTGCGGCAGGCGTGACTGAGCTGCGCGCCGCTTGGGATGCCGCGATGTCGGGCAGCCGGCGGCCATGAGTGCGTTGCCGGACGGACCGCTGGTCGCATTCTACGGCGACGACTACACGGGATCGTCGGCGGCGATGGAGGCGCTTGCCTTCGCGGGCCTCCCAACCATCCTGTTTCTCGAATTGCCGACACCCGAGCGCCTGGCCGCGGCCGCGCAATATCGCGGCATCGGCATCGCAGGCGTAGCGCGCTCGCAGGACCCGGTCTGGATGGAGCGCCATCTGCCGCCGGTGTTCGATGCGCTGGCGGCGATCGGCGCGCCGGTCGCGCATTACAAGGTGTGCTCGACCTTCGATTCCGCGCCTGAGATCGGTTCGATCGGCAAAGCGATCGATCTTGCGGTGCCGCGGCTTGGCGGCGCCTGGCACCCGCTGCTGGTCGCCTCACCCGCCTTCGGCCGCTACCAGATGTTCGGCCACCTCTTCGCGGCCGTGAACGGCACCGGCTATCGGCTCGACCGCCATCCGACCATGTCGCGCCATCCGGTGACGCCGATGGACGAGTCCGATCTCGGCCGTCATCTTGCCCATCAGACCGCGCGAAAAATCGGCCTCGTCGATTTCGTCGCGATGAAGAACGGCAAGGCGGACGAACGGCTTGCCCGCGCGCAGGCCGACGGCGCCGAGATCGTTTCGCTCGACGTTCTCGACCAGGCCTCGCTGATCGAGGCCGGCCGCCTGATCTGGCAGCATCGCGGCGCGCGTCTGTTCGCGGCGGGCTCGCAAGGCGTCGAGCAGGCGCTGGTCGCCTATTGGCAGGCGGCGGGACTGATCCCGGATGCCGTGCCCATGATGCCGCTTCGCGCCGTGGCGCGAATGGCCAGCGTATCCGGCTCGTGCTCGCCGGTCACGGCCGGGCAGATCGAACATGCGGAGCAGCACGGCTTCGAGGTCATTCGCCTCGATGCAGCCCGCGCCGTCGACGCGGCCGAATGGGATCGCGAGACCGCTCGCGCCGCGGAGCGCGCGCTCGCCGCGCTGTCGGGTGGACGCGATCCGCTGCTGATCACCGCCAGCGGTCCGAACGATCCGGCGGTCGGTGCCCTCATTGCTGCGATCGCAGCACGCGGTGCGACAGCCACCGCTGTCAACGACCGCATCGGCACAGGTCTTGGCCGCGCGCTCGACCTGATCCTGCAGACGGCGCGGCTCGAACGCGCTGTCGTCGCCGGCGGCGACACGTCCGGCCACGCGCTGCAGGCCATGGACATCTACGCCCTCACCGCCATCGCACCGCTGACATCGGGCGCCCCGCTCTGCCGCGCCTCCTCCGACCGCGACCACGCCCGCATCGAGATCGCGCTGAAGGGCGGTCAGGTCGGCGGCGTGGACTTTTTTGCGCGGGCGCGGGACGGCGCGCGCTAGCTGAGGCCGCGCGGCCGGTTCACACCGTTGCGCTTCTGCAACGGTTCCCCACCGTCTGAGGCCTGACGCAAGAAACTCCCATTCCAGCCACGAACCACGCTCACAACGCCGTGAGTTAAGTGGGGAACTACAATGCGTGCGCAGAGAATTTGGAAAGTGAACGGGGCGGCCGGGGTCGGGCAGCTCCAATCCAGACTGGATGATCTCAACAAGCGCCTCAACGAGCTCGAGGCGCCAAATCCCGACGAAATCGAGACGCTGAAGGCGACCGCGCTCAGGCTCTCGCGGGACATCGACGACCTCAGATGCGCCGAGGCGACGGCCAAGCTGAGCGAGTTGCTGCGGAAGTAGCCGGCAGCCAGCAGCTCGCCGTTGGTTGGGGAACCAACGCCCGCCGCCGTCATTTCCATGCAAAGCATGGAGCAAGATCATGACCAGGCACCTGACCCGCGCCGATCTCGCGCGCGGCGTGGCCGGCGCGGTGTCCACGCTCGTCCTGTGCGCAACGGCGGCTTTCACCATCGCGCGCCATTTCGCATTGTGAGGAGCGCTCGCATGACGTCCGATCCAGAGGAGTCAGTGAGGCTGCAAGGCTATGGCGAGATGACGTTGCGCACGGCGATCGCAACGCTGATGACGCTCGCGCCGCGCGACCGGTTCGACACCGCCATCTTCCGCGTTCGCGACGCCTCGCGCCTCTCCTCACGCGAGATCAGGACGCTTGCGTCGAGCTGGGGCATTGCGCCGGCGCCGCAAGCCGAAGCCGGCGGGCATTGGCCTGACATCATCCGCGGCATGGTCCGCGAAGCGCCGCTGCCTTCGCTGATGCTGGCTTGCCTGCTCGGTGTGCTGGTGGCGAGGCGCTAGCGAAGCTCAAGAACAGGAAGCCCAAGAATCGGAAGCCCGAGGGGTAGAAGGCCGTGAACGACCGTTCTCAGCCCGGCCGGTTCCAACCGCTTGCGGACTCGGATTTGCTGATGCATAGATGGTTCCCTGGAATGAGCAGCGGGGGTTGTGTCATGAACGACGATCATGAGCGCGGAGTGGACGGCAACGCCGCGGAGCAGCCGCAGGGGCCGACCCGACGCGAAGCCCTCGGCCGCTTTGCGCAATACACCGCGCCCGTGATGCTGGCGATGCTGCTTGGCGAAAAGGCGGTCGCGGCAAGCCAATCTTGAACGACGACGTCCGACCGTCGGCGTGGGTCCGCAGGTTTCCAGTCGCCGGTGGCCTGCTGCTTCTCGATCTCAGGTCCAACCGCCTCCTCGCCTACAACGACACGGCTTGCTTCGCGTGGGAGCTGATCGAGGCCGGGCAGTCCGCTGAGGACGTGGCGGCCGAATTCGAACGGGCCTGGGATATTCCGCGGTCGCGCGCCCAGGCCGACGTTGCATCGATCCTCACCCAATGGCGTCAGCAAGGCCTCATCGGCGCAGCGGGCGAGAGATCGGCTCCATCCGAGACCGGCACCACCGTCGACGGATATCCTGCTGCTCCCGCACGATGGGCCCATGAATGGGTGTCAACCATTGCCGGCACGCCGATCGCATTCGCGCTCGAGACCGATGTGCCATCGGTCCGGCTTTTTCTCGCCAACCTCAAAACCCCACACGCCCGGCCGCAGACGACGATCGAGATCAGGGGGACACCGTCGACCGAGGGCGTCCTCATCCGTGACGGCGTCGAACGGATGCGCACCAGCGACCGCGGCCTCCTCATCGGCAGCCTGTGGCACGCCGTGCTCGAGACCATCCACCCCGACGTGGATTGGCGTGCACTCATCCATGGCGCAGCGCTCGCGCGGGGCGACGCAGGTCTCGCGCTCGTCGGGCCGTCCGGCAGCGGGAAGACGACGCTGGCGGCCGGCCTCGTCAATCGGGGTTTTGACTATCTCTGCGACGACACGGTGCCAGTATCCGAACCCAACGGCGAGATCGTACCGTGGCCGCTGCCGCTCAGCATCAAGCCCGGCAGCGTCGAGCTTCTGGCCTCGCGCTTTCCGGAGCTGCGAGATGCTCCCGCCTACCCGGTCAAAGGCATGGGCATCGAGGTGCGGCTCCTGATCCCCGCGGCCAGGGTGTGGGACGCGCCTCCGGTGAAATTGCGGTCTCTCATTTTTCCGCGATTCGTCGCCGGCGCCGCACCGGAGCAGCGGAAGCTGTCGCCATTCGAAGCGCTTCAGAACCTGCTGGGCGACCGGATCTGGCTCGGCTACCCCATCTCAGAGGCAAGGGTGACAAGCCTGCTCGGCTGGCTCGATGACATGCCTGCCTACGCGATCACTTACGGCACGCTCGATGATGCCGTAGCGCTTGTCGAACGGACGATCGCATGACGCGATCGGACGCCTTCCTGGCCGTCTGCGCTCATCTCCGCGCCGGACTTCTTGGTGGCGCGCGCATGCCCCCGACCGAGATCACCTGGGAGCTGTTCGTCGAAGTCGCGAGCTTCCACTACGTCACCCCGGCGCTCGCAGTGTGCTTCGATCCGGAGCGCGACGTCCCCGGTGACGTCCGCGAATATTTCGACGCCGCGCTCGCGCTCAACGGGGAGCGCAACGAGCAAATCCTTTCGACGCTGGCGCGCGTTGCGGCCTTGCTCAACGCCATCGACATCGAGCCGCTGCTGCTGAAAGGCGCGGCACTTCTCGTCGAGGGCATCTACCCGCAACCGTCCATGCGCTTCCTCGGCGACATCGACATTCTGATTCCAAGAGATCGATCGGCCGAGGCCAACGCAGCGCTCATGGCTGCAGGGTTCGAGACGAAGCACTCGGCCATATCGCCGCCGACGCACCACCACCTACCGATGCTGCTGGACCCCGAGACCGGAGCCGGAGTCGAATTGCACACCGATGTCATCAGCCGGTCCACTGAAGCCGTGATCGCAACGGACTGGTTTTGCCAGATGGCCCGGCCTGCCCTGTTTCGCGGCCACCGGGTGCTGCTTCCGGAGCCGACGCGGAACGCCGGCCACATCATCTTTCACAGCGAGATTTTCCACGAGCACTATACCCTGAACAAGGTCCAGCTTCGCCATGCCGTCGATCTCGCGCTGCTGCGCGCGCGCCATGAGGCGGCGCTCGACTGGGGCGAGCTCGACCGCAGGTACTCCGCCGCCGGTGTCGGCGACGTGCTCGCAACATATCTGCACCTGACCGGCGAACTGCTCGGCCAGCCCCCGCCGCGACTGAGCCATGCGCCGCGGCAGGACGCCATGGCGGAGTTGCGCGGCACCGAATCGCGCGATGGCTTTCACTTCCAGATCGAGCGCCTGCAAACCACGTGCGACAGGCTGCTCACGCATTCCAGCCATCTCGAGATCGAACTCGAACGCACCAAGAGCGATCTCGCGGACAGCCGCCGTGCCTTGGCCGCGATGTCGGCGTCGCTGTCCTGGCGGCTGACGGCGCCGTTGCGCGAAATCGCCAAGGCGTTCACGGCGCTGACGCGAGGCCTGTCTTCTCGCCGTTGAGCTCCGCGCTACGCCTCCTGTTGAACGCGCATCTCCTGCGCGAGCAGATCGAGCTCAGCATCGAGCGCATCCGTCCAAGACGGAGTGATCAGGCCGAACACGTCGTTCAGCCGCGTCAGGTCCAGTCGGGAATTGCACGGCCGTTTCGCTTTCGCCGGAAACTCTTCCGTCAGCAATGGGACGATCGATTGGACCGCAAGCCTGATCCCTCGCGCCCGCAGGCCATCGACAATCCGGACGGCGAAGCCGTGCCGGCTGACCTCGCCCGATGCGGCGATGTTCACGAGGCCTTCGCCCCTGACGAGGTCCGTGCCGCAGGAGGCAAGTATGCCGGAGATGGCATCGGCAATGACCTGCGCCGAAGTCGGCGCGCCGATTTGATCGGCGACCACCTTCAGCTCCGTTCGCTCGCGCGCGGCACGCGCGATCGTGGTCAAGAAATTTGCACCGGTCGCCGCATAAACCCAGGAGGTCCGCACGATCAGATGCGGTCCATCTGCGGCGCGGACGGCGTCTTCGCCGGCGAGCTTGCTGGCGCCATAGACCGACAGCGGAGCCGGTCGGCTATTTTCGCGCCATGGCGCCTCGCCCCGCCCATCGAACACATAGTCGGTGGAGAAATGAACCAGCGGAACGCGCTTGCCCGATGCCCATCGGGCGATCACGCGTGGTGCTTCAGCGTTGACGACGAATGCGAGCTCGCGCTCGTCCTCCGCGCGGTCGACCGCGGTGTAGGCCGCGGGATTGACGATCAGGTCCGGCGAAAGACGATCGAGGGCCGCTGCAAGCGTGCCGGGTTCAGCGAGGTCGAGGACGGAACGGTCGGCTGGAATGACGTCGCCGAAGCCACGGAGCCGCGTTGTCAGCGCGCTGCCGACCTGCCCCGTGACGCCGGTGACGACGATGCGCATCACACCTGGCCGTAGACGGGGAGATTGGCGATTTGCGCGAGCAGCGGCGCCGCCGCATCCCGGGCGGACAGCACCGGATTCTCGACGCCCCATGAAATTCCGATGGCCGGGTCGTCCCAGCGCACGGCGATCTCGTCGTTCGGACTATAGAGATCGTCGCATTTGTAGAGCAGATCCGCCGTTTCCGACAGCACCAGGAAACCGTGCGCAAAGCCGCGCGGCACCCACAATTGCCTGCGGTTCTCCTCGCTCAGCTCGACCGCCACATGACGTCCGAAGCCTGGACTTCCGACGCGCACGTCGACGGCGACATCGAGCACACAACCGCGCAGCGTGCTCACAAGCTTGCCCTGGGACCTCGGGTTTTGCAGATGCAGCCCCCGCAGCACGCCTCTGGCCGACCGTGACATGTTGTCCTGCACGAACGGCCGGCGGATGCCGAAATCCGCGTAGCGGGCGGCCTGATAGGATTCGAAAAAGAAGCCCCGCTGGTCGCCCAAGACTTTGGGTTCGATGACCAGAACTTCCGGGAGGTCGGCAACAACGACGTTCATCGCACGGCCTCGCTGTCGTCGAGCAGCCGAATGCGATTGAGCGGCGTCGGAGCCGCGAAGACGCCAAAGACAGGCTCCATCGGGGCAGCCTCGAACAGGATGGCCGAATTGATCCAGTGGTGCTGGATGTGGCGGTCCTGCGTGCCTTCGGCGACCGACACACAGAACGAGTACTGCCCGGCTTTCAGCCGCGGCATCTCGAAGCCGAATTCGCCCACAAATGTCGAGCCGGCGGAAATTTTCACGGGATCACCCGCATGCGATAAAAACGTGTTGCTGACAAAAACATCCTGTCCCATGCGATCATGAACGATGAACCCGACGATGGGCAGCACCAGGTCGCGCTCCGCCCGTGCGCGGATCTTCAGAAGAACCTGCTCTCCACCCTGCACCAGTGGCAATGGGCGTTGATTGCTGTCCGTAAAGGCAACATCGACGATGGTGGCGCCGCGCGTGCCGAACCAGTGAGCGTCAGGATTGAGCTGCACCCCGCCGCGCATGTCGGCTGTTGCGGCGACCTCCGCCGGCTCACCGCCGATCCCCGTTCGAAACATTCCGCCGGTGTCCGCGGCCGCATAGGTCGACGATACATATTCATGGATGACATCCGCAGGCGAACTGTCGGCCCGGATCAAACCCTGGTCGACAAAGATGGCGCGGCTGCAAACGTTGGCGACCGCCGGGAGATCATGCGACACCAGCAGGATCGTTCCGCGCGCCTGGAAGTCACGAATGAACTGCATGCACCTGGCGCCGAACGCGGCGTCGCCGACGCTGAGCACCTCGTCGATCACCAGGATGTCGGCATCGACATGGATGGAGATCGCAAAAGCGAGCCGCGCCTGCATGCCGCTCGAGTAGTGGCGCAGCGGCTGCTCAATGAACGCACCGAGCCCGGCAAAGTCGATGATGGAATCGAAGCGCCTCTTGATCTCGGCCGATGAGAGACCGAGCGCTGTCGCCGCAATGTAGACGTTCTCGCGTCCGCTCAGCTCCGACGAAAAGCCGGCGCCCAGTCCCAGCATGGTTGCAATCTTGCCCTGAACCGTCAGCGTGCCGCTCGTGGGCGCAACGATTCCGCAGATGAGCTGCAGCAAGGTCGACTTGCCGGCACCGTTCCGGCCGATGATGCCGAGGCTTTCCCCACGGCGAACCTCGAGATTCACGTCCCGGACCGCCCAGAACTCCTCGAAGTACTTCCTGCGCTCGCCCACGAGAAACTGCTTGGCGCGATCGAACGGCCGTTGGTAAAGCTCGAACGCCTTACCCAGCCCACGTGTCTGAATGACGATTTCAGAGTGCATCGATGGCCCGATGCCGAATGTGGATGAAAAATCCGTAGCCAACCTGGAACGCGACCACGGCAAGCGTCAGGGCGCCGGCGAGATTGGACCAGCTCGGAAGGTGACCCCGGACCAGGATGTCCCGCGTCGCCTCGATATAAAACGTCAATGGATTGAGATAGAGCAGCGGCCGGACACTCTCCGATACATCCGACGGCGAATAGAACAGCGGTGTCGCAAGCAGGAGCGCCGGCATGATCGACCCGATCAGATAAGGCAGATCGCGCACGAAGACTCCGACGATCGAAAGCACCCAGACCATGCCGAGCATGGTCAGGCAGAAGCTTGCGAAAATGACCGGAAGCAGCACGATG
>JAEWBW010000517.1 GCA_023390955.1 Pseudomonadota bacterium | reverse complement strand
AACCCTCCCCCGCAAGCGGGAGAGGGAGCGCACCGTCCACGTTGCTTCAATCAGGGCTGATCCATCGCGCCTAAGAGCGCGCGTCAGGACCGAGCGACCTCACGCGCGCGGAAATCAGCCGCCGAACAGCTCGAGGCCCGAGATCATCGTGGCCTTCACGCTGCCGGTCTTTTCGATCTCGCCTGCGATCCTGATCGCGGCCGCCGCGCTGATGCCGGTGATGACGCTGACATATTCGAAGCCGGAGCCGCGGGTCTCATAGAGACGGCACTGACCGCCCGCCGCCTTGACCGCCTTGTTCACTGCGGCCATTTCCTTCGTCCGCGCCGTCGCGCTCAAGCCGGCGCCCTGAGCGGTGTCCTCCATGAGGAAGACGTAGGTGACTGCATCCCTGTCGACGCCCTTGGTCATTGGTCGCATTGGCCGCTCCCTCAAGTCGCCCGCTCATGCGGCGGTTCACTCAATTTGAAGCATTTTTACCCGATGTCATCAACGAGCATCTCGTGACAAGTCGTCGAGCAATTGTCGCGCCTGCTTCAGGTCGGGCGCAGAAAACCCTTCCGTGAACCAGCCAAGGACGGGCGCGAGGACCGCGTGGGCTTCCGCGCGCCGGCCCTGCCTGCGGCATAGCCGGGCCAGGCCGATCGACGCCCGCAGCTCGAACAGCTTTGCACCTTGCTGGCCGGCAACCGCGATCGCCTGCCGGTAGCTGTCTTCGGCGGCGGATGGATCGCCGGCGGCATCGAGGAGATCGCCGCGCAAGCGATGCAGCTCGCCTTCGTTGAACCGCTCCCCGGTCCTGGCGATGATCTCGATGGCTTCGGGAAGGACATTCAACCCGTCGCGCGGCTGCCCGGCCCGGCCATGGGCCTCCGCCAGAAACATCAGCAGGCTCGGGATGCCCGTGACCGCGCCCGTCGCGCGCAAACCTGCAAGGCCTTGCGCGATCAACGGCACGCCGTCCGGCGCATGGCCGGAGCCGGCCAGCGACGCGCCGCGATAGACATGGGCCCATGCGAGGTTCAGCGGCAGTCCACGCTCGCTCGCAAGCGTCAACAGCTCCTCGCCATAGCGCGGCATCTCGCCCGCGCCGATCATGGCGTCGATAGTGCCGGCGGAGAGCAGCACGTCCGCGAGCGTATGGGCGTGCTTGCGCTGGCGCGCCTCCGACAAGGCCTCGTTCAGCCGCGCCTGCGCCTGATCGAGGTGGCCGAGGATCGCAAGGGTCCAGGCGAGATAGGCCAGCATCATCGCGTAGGGATCGGCGGACGAGGCGCCGCCGCGATGCCTGGGATCCGCAAGCCCCCCGCAGCGCTCCAGCAGCTCGCGCGCGCCGGCGAGATCGCCGAGAAAGAGCCGGGTGCGGCCATTGGCCCAGCGCCCGACCAACTCGGCCGCGACGTCGTTCCGCTCCTTGCCGATCGCCTCCAATTGCTCGGCCAGCGCCAGCGCCTGGGCGTGCTCGCCCCTGACCCGATGAAACGACGACTGGCCGAGGAAGACTGGCCAGAGGTATTGCGACCGGTCGATCTGCTCGGCCAGCACGCGCGCCCGCGCCAGCGTCTCGCCGACCTCGGGCGCGGCGTATCCCTTCATTGCCATCAGCGCCAGGCCGAGCGCAAGCTGGAGGTCGAGCTCCTGCTGCCGCCGCTTCGGGTCATCAGGCAGGCCGGCGAGCGCATCCAGCCCCTTGCGCAGCTGGGCGGCCGCCTCGATCGAGGCCGAGCGCGCCAGCGCCTGCTGGCCCGCCTTGAGCCAATAGGCGACGGCCTTCTCGACCAGCCCCGCCTCCGCGCAGTGCCGGGCGAGCTGCCCGGGCTGCGCCACCACGATGTCCGGAAACTGTGCCTCGAGCGTCGTGACGATGCTGGCGTGAACCTGGTGACGGCGGCTGCGCAGCATGGTGCCGTAGGCGGTGTCCTGCACCAGTGCGTGCTTGAAGATGTAGTCGACATCAGGCGGCGCGCCGCGCCTGAAGATCAGCTCCGCGTCCACGAGCTGCGCCAGCGCATCCTCGAGCTGCTGCTGGGGCATCGCCGCGACCGCGCTGATCAGATCGTGGGAAAACTGCCGGCCGAGCGCGGCCGCGATCTGCGCGACGTTGTTGGTCGGCGCCAGCCGGCCAAGCCGCGCCAGCAGGGATTCCTGCAGCGAGGTCGGGATCGCGAGCTGGGTCACCGGCCCCGTCGCCACATAGCGATCGCCGGCCTCGACCAGCGCGCCGCTCTCGACCACCGCCTTGGTCAGCTCCTCGATGAACAGCGGCACGCCGTCGGTCCTGTCGGAGATTTCCTTGGCGATCTCCTGCGGCAATTCCTTGCGGCCGGCGGTGTTCGCGATCAACTCGGCGGAATATTCGCGCGGCAGATGGAGCAGCGCGATCATCGCCACCTGGGGGCGGTCGAGCCAGGGCGGCAGGAATTCAGGCCGCGCGGTCACGACCACCAGAAGCGGCAGGCTCGCGCTGCGATCGACGATGCGCTCGAAGAATTCGAGCGAGGTCGGATCGGCCCAATGCGCGTCCTCGAACAGCAGCACCACCGGCCGCCGTCCGGCCAGCCGCTCGAGCAGCGCCAGCACGATCTCCAGGGTTTTTTCCCGGCGCCGCTGCGGCGCCATGTCCAGCGCCGGATAGCGCTGCCCGGTCGGGACGGACAGCAGGCTCGCCAGCACGGGCACGACCTCGCCGAGATCGTCGGCGCCGCGCGCCAAAATCGTCTCGAGCTTGGTCAGCCGCTGCTCGTCGGTGTCATCGCGCCGAAATCCGGCGGCACGTTCGAGCTGCGCGATCAATGGATGGAGCGCGGTGTCCTGGTGATAGGGCGAGCAGAATTGCCGGACCAGGGTGTGCGGCTCGGCGGACAATCCGTCGATGATCGCCTGCGCGATGCGCGACTTGCCGATGCCGGCCTCACCCGAGAGCAGGATGACGGAGCCCTGCCCGCGCTTGGCCTCTTCCCAGCCCCGCAACAGCAGGCCGGTCTCGGCATGACGATCGACCAGCGGCGTCGAGCTCGCCCGCAACGCTTCGAACCGGCTCTCGGCCGCGCTGATGCCCAGCACCTGCCAGACCGGGACAGGTTGATCAAACCCCTTGAGCGCGACGGAGCCGAGTCCGCGATAGTCGAACAGGCCACCGGTCAGCTTCTGCGTGCCGGAGGAGATGACGACGGCGCCGGGCTCGGCGAGCGTCTGCAGCCGCGCGGCAAGGTTCGGCGTCTCGCCGACCACCGTCTGCTCCTGCGACGCGCCGAAGCCGATGAGGTCGCCCACAACGACGAGGCCGGTGGCGATGCCGACCCGGACCTGCAGCGGCGCGCCGGCCGGGGTCTTCAGCTTCGGCACCGCCTCCACCAGCGACAGGCCGGTCCGCACCGCGCGTTCGGCTTCGTGCTCGTGCGCCTGGGGATAGCCGAAATAGGCCAGGACACCGTCACCCATGTAGCGCGCGACATAGCCGCCGGCGCGCGCGATGAGGTCGGCGCAGCAGCGGTGATAGGCGCCGACGACCTCACGCATGTCCTCGGGATCGAGCCGTGTCGACAGCGGCGTCGAGCCGACGAGGTCGCAGAACATGATGGTGAGCTGACGGCGTTCGGCAGTATCCAGCCGGCCGCGCGATGCAGCGGCGGCGACGTCCGAGGCCCTGACCGCCTCCAGCTCGGTGACGGCGCGCAGCAGTTTGCGCCGGTGCCCGAGCAGGAGGCCGAGCTTGACGAGATCATTGTCCGTCAGGTCGGGCAGCACGCCGAGTTCGATACCGTTGTCGCGGAAGGTCTGCGCATACTGCTCCAGACCGATCCCTCGGAGCCAACCGTCGATATCCAAGCTCATTCCCCTGGCCGCCAGCGTCCAGCAGCATAGACAGCGGGCGAAGGATTTCCAGACCCCGGCGACGCATGCCCGCCGATTTCTATTCGAGGGGATCGCATCTCAGGGTTGCCCACAGGGTGCGCTCGCGCAAGGTCTTGCCATCAAGGCCCTGCCACATTGCCGTTAGACTTCACGGCCCAAACGTGGACAATACGCGCCCAGTACACACCAAGATGTGCTTCGAGGAAACAAATGGCCCTGCTCTCGTCCGATCCCGTCATCCCGACCACGCCCCTGACCGCGCAAATGCTCGATGCCTTGCGCGCGATCGTTGGCGAGAAGGGTCTCATCGTGGACGACCACGGCAAGCAGCCTTTCGTGACGGATTGGCGCGGATTGCTGACCGGCGGGGCCGGCGCCGTCGTACGCCCCGCCAACACCGAGGAAGTCGCGAAGGTCGTCCGGCTTTGCCACGAGCACGGCGTCGCGATCGTGCCGCAGGGCGGTAACACCGGCCTGATGGGCGCGGCCACGCCCTGGCCGGCGCATACCGGCATCGTGCTGTCGCTGGGACGCATGAACCACGTCCTGGACGTCGATCCCGTCGGCTATTCGATGACGGTCGAGGCCGGCTGCGTGCTGCAGACGCTGCAGGAGACGGCGGCCGAGCATGACCGCTTCCTGCCGCTCAGCCTGGGTGCCCAGGGCTCGTGCATGATCGGTGGCAACCTCTCGACCAACGCCGGTGGCGTGCAGGTGCTGCGCTACGGCAATGCCCGCAATCTCGTGCTGGGACTCGAGGTCGTCCTGCCCAATGGCGAGGTCTGGAACGGTCTGCGTGCGCTGAAGAAGGACAATTGCGGCTACGACCTCAAGCACCTCTTCATGGGCGCCGAAGGCACGCTCGGCATCATCACCAAAGCCGTGCTCAAGCTGTGGCCGGCGCCGAAGGACATCAGTACGGCATGGCTGGCGATCCGCGATCCGCGCGCGGCGCTGGAGATCCTGTCGGAAGCCCATTCCGCATCCGAGGACAGCGTCGGCTCCTGCGAGTTGATGAGCCGCACTGCGCTGGACATCGTCCTGCGCCACATACCCGGCACCCAGAATCCGCTCAAGTCGGACTCGCAATGGTATCTGCTGCTCGAATGGTCGTCGTCCAGGCCACGCCAGGAGGGCAGCGAGGGCATGTCCGAGAAGATGGAGGCATTTCTCGCCGATCAGCTCGAGACCGATCGCCTGACCGATGCGGTGATCGCGCAGACGGTGCAGCAGTCACGCAACATGTGGCGCATCCGGGAAGGCGTCGCCGAGGCCTCGCGCGCCGAGGGACCCGGGATGAGCTACGACATCTCGGTGGCGATCTCGAAAATCCCGGAGTTCATGGACAAGGGGCTCAAGTCGGTGTTCGAGATCCTCCCGACCATCCGGCCCTATCCGGTCGGACATATCGGCGACGGCAATGTGCATTTCTCGTTCAAGGCGCCGGTCGGCATGGATCAGCAGACGCTGAACCAGTACACGCCCGCCATCACGCGCGCGGTCAACGATCTCATCACCTCGATGAGCGGCTCGATCTCGGCCGAGCACGGCATCGGCATCGACAAGCTCGACGAGCTCAGCCACTACCGGTCGAAGACCGAGCTCGACATCATGCGGACCATCAAGCGCGCGCTCGATCCGCAGAACATCATGAATCCCGGCAAGGTGCTGCGGGTGTGAGGCGCGGCACCCTGCCCTTGCCTCAGCCGCGCGGGTTGACGACGGTGTAACCCCGCAGCGAACGTGCGTGCATCCGCGTGGCGTGACCGCCCGAATTGGCGTCATATGCCATCCACATGTCGCCACCGAGCGACCGTTCCAGAACGAACACATGACCGCGCCGCGCCGCAACCATTCCCGGCGCCGGCGTCGTGCGCGGAAAACGCAGCCAGTTGGACGCGAGATTCAGTTCCGGCACGACACGGCCGAACACGCGCAGCGCCGCGCCGCAGCCACAGAAGGACGAGGGGCAACCGGCCGGACGACCGCCGATCACGCGATCGCTGGAGACGGTGATTGCGGCCGTGGCGTTACCGGCATCGGAGACTGTCATCCGCGTCGAGCGATAGGCCTGCAGTGATGGCCTCGGAGCTCGCTCGCGTCGCGCCTGCGAATAGGAAAAATCGCATGGCATGGTGACGTTGCATTCAGACGCCTGGAGACTGCGATAAGTCCGCGCCTCTGCGGTTACGGACGCGGCGACAATGGCGAGACACGCATACACAACTTGCTTGATCATTCGCAGGACTCCGAAATGGATGGCCCTGCCCCGGGATGAGAAACCAATACGGGTTTGGCTGAAATGAGCCTGAACAATGGCGGGAAACAGCTGTCTTTGCGCGACGCTAACTTGAGTTAATTTATCTGCGCGTGGAACCTGAACACGCACGCGCAACTACCGTCATTGCGAGCCAACGGGTCCGCGCAGAGCGCGGCCCGATGACAGGCTCCGCGAAGCAATCCAGAAGTGCATCCGCGGAAGCAGCGCGGATTGCTTCGTCGCTTCCGCCTTCGCTCTTCGAGCTACGGCGGACAAGTCGCTCCTCGCAATGACGAGCCTACGGCCTGATCGAAAAATTCTCCGACAGGCCGGCTTTCCGCAACGGCTCGGCGAGACGCGCGAACTCGCAGAGCAGCGAGCGCGTCTTGCGGGGATCGATGATCTCCTCGACCCAGAACTTCTCTGCCGAGCGGAACGGCGAGCGCAGCTTGTTGAGGCGGTCCTGGATCTCGCCGAGCTTAGCGGCCTTGTCCTCGGCCGCATCGATGTCGGCGCGATAGGCAGCCTCGATGCCGCCTTCCAGCGGCAGCGAGCCCCAATAGGCCGACGGCCAGGCGTAGCGCATCGAGAAGCGGTCGGCGGGCTGATGCACCACGCCGGCGACGCCGAAGGCGTTGCGCAGGATCACGGTGCACCAGGGCACGGTGGTCTGGTTCACCGCGGCCATGGCGCGAACGCCGTGGCGAATGGTGGCCGCCTTCTCGGCGTCGAGCCCGATCATGAAGCCGGGGCAGTCCATGAGATAGACGATCGGCAGGTGGAAAGTCTCGGCGAAGTCGACCCAGCGCACCACCTTCTGGCACGCGTCCGCGGTCCAGGAGCCGCCATAGTGAAAACTGTCGCTGGCGAGCACCATCACCGCCCTGCCCTCGAGCCGCGCGAGGCCGACGATGATCGGCTTGCCGAAATTGGCTGCGACCTCGAAGAACGAGCCCTTGTCGACGACGGACTCGACGATCGGACGCATCTTGTAGACTTGCTTGCGGTTGCGCGGCACCGCGTTCATCAGCGCCTCGTCGCCACGCTCCGGATTGTCGGTGCAGGGCAAGGTAGGCGGCAGCTCGTGGACCGACGACGGCAGGTAAGAGAGGAAACGCCGCGCGCAGGCAAATGCCTGCTCCTCGGTGTCGACGGCATGATCGACCGCGCCGGCGCGGGTCTGGATGTCGGCGCCGCCGAGCTCTTCCTTGGAGAGGTCCTGCCCCAGCGCCTTCACCACCGGCGGCCCTGCGACGAACATCGCGGACTTCCGGGTCATGATCGAGTAGTGACTGGCGGCGAGACGTGCAGCGCCGAGGCCCGCGACCGAGCCGAGGCCAAGCGCGACGACCGGCACGCGCGACAGGTTTTCCGTCGTGAAGCGATACCAGCGCGTGCCGCCGATGCCGCCCGGCAGGTTCGCAGCGCCCTTGGTCTCGATGGTCTTGACCGAACCGCCGCCGCCGGAGCCTTCGATGATGCGGATGATGGGCAGGCGCAGATCGTGCGCCATCTCCTCCGCCATCAATGGCTTTGCCGAAATGGACGCGTCCGCGGATCCGCCGCGCACGGTGAAATCGTCGCCGACCACGACGACGGTGCGGCCATCGACCTTGGCGCGGCCGAACACGCAGTTGGCCGGCGTGACGTTCTTGAGCTCGCCGGTGGAATCGTATTCGCCGATGCCGGAGACGGCGCCGATCTCGTGGAAGCTGCCCTTGTCGATCAGCCCGTCGATGCGCTCGCGGACGGTGAGCCGGCCCTGGTCATGCTGTCGCTTGACCTTGTCAACGCCCCCCATCTCGCGCGCGAAGGCCTCGCGCCGAGCGAGCTCGTCGAGTTCCGGCTTCCAGTTCATTCAGTGCCTCCGACGTGATGGGCTTGTTGTTGTTATGGATTGCCATCGCCACCGGCTTCCGCTCCAGGCGATTGTTGAAGAAATCGCCTTCGGCGCCTTCCAGCAGGCCGCCCACCGACCTGCCGAGTTCGATCATCAACGGCGCGACCTCCGCATGCAGGCGCGCCTCGTCATACATCGCGGACAACAGTCCGATCGTGACCACCACCGTGGTCTGGTACTGCGGCGACCACATCGGCACCGCAAGGCCGTTGATGTGCGGGCTCCAGAGGCCGCAGGCCGTGACATAGCCGCGCTCGCGCAGCGACTGCCGGTTGGCTTCGATGCGCGGCTTCAGGAGACGTGCTGCCTCCGGCGCCTCGCGCTCCATCTCCGCAATCAAGGCATCACCGACCTCCGGCGCCAGCGCTGCGGTGTAGGCAGCGCCCGCAGCCGTGCTCGCCATCGCGATGCGGCTGCCGGTGCCTTCATGCAGGCCCAGTGCGCTCGCAGATCGCGCGAACTCGAGATAGACGAGATGGAAGCGATCGGGGATAACGAAGCCGACGGTGCCGGGCAATTGCTCGGCGACATCAGAAAGCCGCTGGCGAATGAGGTTGCGCAACTGCGCGCCCTTCATCATCGAAGCGCTCATCGCAACTGCGCTCGGCCCGATGCGATATTTCTGATCGCGCGGCAGATAGACCAGCTGGCCCATGCGCGTCAGCGTGTGCGTGAGACGCGACACCGTTGATCGCGGCAGACCACAGCGGTTGGAAATTTCGAGATTGCCGAGCCGCGCCTCCGCGCCCTCAAAGCATCGCAACACATCGAACGCGCGCGATACGACCTGGATGACATCCCCTTCGCCGGCATCACCGGCGAGCATTCCTTGGCGACTCAAGCGCTCCGAACGTCGTCCCATGTTCCCTACCGTTTGTTCCGCTCTGCGGAATTAAATTCCACTTGCAGACGAAGCTACCTCAGGCATTTTGCTACGACAACAAAAAGGCGCAGGGGATGGATTGGCATGCCAGATATAAAAATCATCACCGAGGTCGCGGGACGCGTGTGCGCAACGCCCGTGCAAGTTGGCGGAACCGTCTCGGATGGCGATGACGTTGTGGTGGTCGAAGCCATGAAGATGGAGATCCCCGTGCCCTCGCCTGCAGCCGGCACACTCACATCACTGCTCGTCAAGCTCGACGATCTCGTTGCCGAAGGTCAGGCCATC
Source organism: Pseudomonadota bacterium (assembly GCA_023390955.1). GTDB lineage: Bacteria > Pseudomonadota > Alphaproteobacteria > Rhizobiales > Xanthobacteraceae > Bradyrhizobium. The sequence continues at coordinate 2,448 of JAEWBW010000517.1, read as the reverse complement.
GCGATCCTGACGCGCTGAACAAATATCGTCTTGCGAGAAGACGCCGCGACAATCTGTCTGCCCAATTGGTGCGGTTGCCATCGTCCACTGCCGGTGACATGATCCGGCCCAATTAAAAAATCTTCGCGACATGCGCGAAGGACTTCGCACAGCAAGTGCGAAGACACTGGAGGGAAACGATATGCTTCGTGGGCTATGCTTGCTTGCGCCTGCCTTGGTGGCGGGCATTTCTTTTGCGTCTACACGCTACGCCGTCGCTGACGACATCAAGCTGCCCCCGACATTGACCTTTACCGCCTATGACACCGGCACCGCCGGCTTCAACATCGCCGTAGGCGTCGGCAAGATGATGAAGGACAAGTACGGCACCGACGTCCGCGTGCTGCCGGCCGGCAACGACGTTGCGCGCCTTGCACCGCTGCGCGCCAAGCGCGCGGCCACCTCGGCCATGGGCTCCGGAACTTACTTTGCGCAGGAAGGCGTGTTCGAGTTCGGCGCCAAGGAATGGGGTCCGCAACCGCTGCAGTTGCTGCTCTCCTCGGTCGACTGCAATTGCGGCTCGCTCGGCGTCGCGGCGGATGCCGGCGTCAAGGAGCTGAAGGACCTCAAGGGCAAGCGCGTCGGCTTCGTGGTCGGCTCGCCCGCTCTGAACCAGAACTCGCTGGCCGTGCTCGCCTTCGGCGGTCTCACGCAGAACGACGTCAAGGTCGTGGAGTTCGCAAGCTACGGCGCGATGTGGAAGGGGCTGATCAACAACGACACCGACGCCGCCTTCGGCACCACCATCACAGGTCCCGCGAAGGAAGCCGAGACCTCGCCGCGCGGCCTGGTCTGGCCGCCGCTGCCCGCCAAAGACAAGGAAGGCTGGGCGCGCATGCAGAAGGTCGGCTCGTTCTTCTTCCCCCAGACCGCGACCTGCGGCGCCGGCATCTCGCCGGAGAAGCCGGTCGAGCTCGGCAACTACCCCTACCCGATCTTCGTCGCCTATGCCTCGCAGCCGGCCGACCAGATCTACGCCATGACCAAGGCGATGATCGTCAATTACGACGCCTACAAGGACTCCGCGCCCGGCGCCGGCGGGCTCGCTGCCGCCCGCCAGACCAAGAACTGGGTCGTGCCGGTGCATCCCGGCGCGGTGAAGGCACTGAAGGAAGCCGGGCACTGGACCGACGAGCAGGAGAAGCACAACAACGCGCTCCTCAAGCGTCAGGAAGTCCTGGGTGCCGCCTGGACCGACTACGGCAAGTCCAACCCGCCGGCGGACGAAAAGGCCTTCCTCGACGGCTGGATGAAGGCGCGCGCGGCGGCACTCACCAAGGCGAACATGCCGAACGGGTTCGACTAAGCCGTCCGGTCTCACCGAACTGTTCCTCGAGAGACGGGTTCGATCATGTCGTCTGCTCCATCAGTTGCCGATCCGCAGGATTCAAAGCGGATCGTCTTCGACGATCCCCATGGCAGCGCCGGCAACCTCCAGGAGGCCGAGGTCACCCGGGTGCGGACGCTGCGGGGGGTCTGGCGCTGGGCCCTGGTCGTCGCGACCGGGGCCGTGATCCTGCTCTGCATCAACCAGCAATTCTCGCTGCGATTCCTGATCGGCTACACCCAGCTCAACACGGAGTATTTCTATCTCCTGATCGCGCTGATGCTGCCCTTCACGTTCCTGATCTTTCCGGGCACCGAGCGCGCCTCGCTCGAACGTATTCCCTTCTACGACCTGCTGTGCGCCGTTGCGACCTTCGTCGCCTCGATCGTGCTGATGTCGAACGTGCGCAAGGCGGCTGAAGCCGGCTGGGAATTCGGCGGCGCACCGACCATCGTGATTGCGGCCGGCCTCGTGATGTGGGCAATGCTGATGGAGGCGCTGCGGCGCACCGGCGGTTGGAGCCTGCTGCTGAGCGTGCTGCCCTTTACCGTCTATCCGCTGTTTTCCGAAGCAAGCTGGCTCGGCCCGTTCCGGGGCACCCAATCGACGATCGAACAGGCAACGTCCTATCACGTGCTGTCCGGCGAAAGCCTGCTCGGCATTCCGATCCAGGCCTTCGCCGACACTGTGATCGGCTTCCTGGTGTTCGGCACGGCGCTGATGATGACCGGTGCCGGAAAATTCTTCATCAACCTTGCCTTTGCCTTGTGCGGCACGTTCCGCGGCGGCGCAGCGAAGGTTTGCATCTTCGCCAGCGGCTTGCTCGGCATGATGTCGGGATCGATCATCTCGAACGTGCTGACCGCGGGCACCATGACCATTCCGGTCATGAAGAAGAGCGGCTTCCGCGCCTCCTATGCGGGCGCGATCGAGGCTTGCGCTTCCACCGGCGCGGTGCTCGCGCCACCGGTGATGGGCGCGACCGCGTTCGTGATCGCGCAGTTCCTCAACATCAGTTACGCCGAGGTCGCGGTCGCCGCGATCATTCCGGCCGCGCTCTATTATATCGGTCTGTTCATGCA
>JAEWBW010000431.1 GCA_023390955.1 Pseudomonadota bacterium | reverse complement strand
GTATTTGCTCCTGTTCCGCTTCGACAGGGCGCAGCACGCCCCCTAGATCACCCCCGCCAGCCGCAGCGCCACGCCCGCCGCGCAACTGGCTCCTAGCACCGTGAGCATGCCGAGCTTGAAGCGGAAGATCGCGGTTGCGGCCGCGATCGCCAGCACCAGCGCCGGAACGTCGATGCTCGACAGCACCGGCATGTCGAAGCTGAGCGGAAAGGCTTCGATCGGATAGGTCTTTCGAAACAGCGTGTGCAGCGCGAACCAGATCGAGAGGTTGAGGATCACGCCCACGACCGCGGCGGTGATCGCACTGAGCGCACCGGCGAGGCCCTTGTTGCCGCGCAGGAGCTCGATGTAGGGCGCCCCCAGGAAAATCCAGAGGAAGCACGGCGTGAAGGTGACCCAGGTCGCGAGCAGGCCGCCCAGCGTGCCGGCCAGCATCGGCGACAGGCTGCCGGGATCGCGGAAGGCGGCCATGAAGCCCACGAATTGCAGCACCATGATCAGCGGCCCCGGCGTGGTCTCGGCCATGCCGAGGCCGTCGAGCATCTCGTGCGGCTTGAGCCAGTGATAATGATCGACAGCCTGCTGGGCGACATAGGCGAGCACGGCATAGGCGCCGCCGAACGTCACCAGCGCCATTTTTGAGAAGAACAGGGCGATCTGGCTGAAGACGTTGACCGGGCCGAACGCCACCAGCAGCACGACCACGGGGACCAGCCACAGCGTGAGCCATAGCGCGCCGACGCGGATCGCGCGTCCGGTGTCGGGGCGGACATGATCAGGCACGGCCTGGTCGAGCATCGTGTCGAGCGCAGCACTCTCCTTGCCGCCGCCATGGGCTGCGACCGCGAATTCCGGACGGCCGGTCCGCGCGCCGAGATAGCCGATCAGGCCGGCGGCGATGATGATGACCGGGAAGGGAACGGCGAAGAAGAAGATCGCGACGAAGGCAATGCCGGCGAGCGCGATCATGATGCGGTTCTTGAGCGCGCGCTTGCCGACGCGAACCACGGCCTCGATGACGATGGCGAGCACGGCGGCCTTCAGGCCGAAGAACAGCGCCTCGACGAAGCTGACATTGCCGTAGGCGGCGTAGATGTAGCTCAGACCCATGATGGCGATGATGCCGGGCAGGATGAACAATCCGCCCGCCATCAGCCCGCCTGCGGTCCGGTGCATCAGCCAGCCGACATAGGTGGCAAGCTGCTGCGCCTCCGGTCCCGGCAACAGCATGCAGTAGTTCAGGGCATGCAGGAAACGGCTCTCCGAGATCCAGTTCTTCTCCTCGACGAGGATGCGATGCATCACCGCAATCTGACCCGCGGGCCCGCCAAAGCTGAGGCAGGCGACGCGGACCCAGACGCGAAACGCTTCCTGGAAGCTGACGCCGTGACCGGCGTCAGCTCCCTGTTGATTGACCCGCGTGTCCATCACGGCTTCGCCTTGTTGGTCGGCCAGTTGTGGGTCTCGGAGGTCGCATCGCGGCACCAGCGAAAGAAGGCGTCGTAGAGCAGCATGCCGGCCTCGAGCTGTTCGAGGTCGTCGTCATACATCCGCGACAGCCCGAGCGAGGCCGCGAGCAGGCCCGGTGCCTCCGGCGCGAGATCGGGGCGGCCGGTATCGGCACCGCGCACCATCGTCGCCAGCCGCAGCAAAGGTGGCGTGGCGAGCCCGAACTCCTCAATCATGACGTCGAAGGTGCAGAGCGGCCCGCGGTGGCTCCAGAACACGTTCTCGATGTCGAACGGCGCTGCGTTGAAGCGCTCGCCGACGGCGACCACCTCGGACGGCGCGACGAACAGGAATACCGCGTTGGGATCGACAAAGCGGCGGATCAGCCAGGGGCAGGCGATGCGATCGACCTTCGGCCTGGCGCGCGTCACCCAGACGGTGCGGCCCCTGGCGTCGCGTGGCGGCAGTTTTGCAGCGTCGATGAGCGGGAGCTTTGCCTCCTTCCAGCCCTCGAAACCGCCTTCCAGCGTTTCGGCCTGGACGCCGAGTTGCCGAAGCCAAGCCGCCGTCCCCTGTGCGAGCTTGGCGCCGCGCAGGCAGGCGACGATGGCGGAGCGGCCGGCATATTGCTCGCCCCAGTCCGGGACGGTGCCATGGCTGAGCTTGATCGAGCCGGGGATCAGCCGCGGGTCGGCGGCAAAATCCTCCTCGGTGCGCACGTCGACCAGGACAGGCGCGTTCGCCGTGCCGATCAAACGTGCCAGCTTGTCAGATGAAATCGTCGTGAAAGAAGACATGATGCGTCCTTGAAGAATGGGACGCGATTCTTGGGCTTGTCGCCTCGTGGGGAGATCGCTCAATCCCCATGGGCTCATTACAACGAAACGGCCGCGACCTGTCAACCGGAGCGTTCGTTCGCAAGCAGGCACGCGCTGAATTATGATGCGCCGGTGACGGGACGGGAATTTTATTCTCCGCGCCGGGTTTGGTCCTCAGGATCGGCGCTGCCGCGCCAACGATGAAAAGGGAAACGCAGATGCGCCGGTTCGGTGTTGCTCTCTCCGCGATCGCTCTCGTCCTGTCCGCTCATGCTGCGTACGCGCAAAAGCCGGGCGTCGAAAAGCTCTACGTCCTCAATTGCGGCGAGGGTGTCGCCGGCGACATCTCGCGCTGGTCGCCCGGCGTGAACGAAGGCAAGTCGATGGATTTCGTCGACAATTGCTATCTCATCAAGCACAGCCAAGGCTGGTTCATCTGGGATACCGGCGTGCCCGACGCAGTCGCGACGATGCCGAACGGGCTGGTGCCGCCCGATCCCAAGGCGGTCACCTGGCGTCGCCCGAAGACGCTTGCCGCCCAGCTCGAGCAGATCGGCGTGAAGCCTGCCGACGTCAAGGCGATGGCGGTGTCGCACACCCATGGCGACCATGTCGGCAATGTCGAGATGTTTCCGCAGGCGATGCTGTACGTGCAGATGGCCGAGTACAGCTGGCCGGGTCCCAACAATGAGCCGCGCTTCAAGCCGGCGCACCCGGTCGAGCTGCTCGTCGGCGACCGGGACGTGTTCGGCGACGGCAGCGTGATGATCCTGTCGACGCCCGGCCACACGCCGGGTCACCAGTCGCTGCTGGTGCGGCTGCCGAAGACCGGCGTCGTGGTGCTGTCGGGCGATGCCGCCCACTTCAAGGAGAACTACGACAACCGCCGTGTGCCCTCGAACAATGTCAGCAAGGAGCAGTCGCTCGCCTCGATGCAGAGGATCGCCGACATCGTTGCGAAGGAGGGCGGGCAGTTCTGGATCAACCACGACAAGGCGCAGCGCGACGGGCTGAAGATGGCGCCGGAGTTTTACGATTAGCTGATCAGTTCCGCGGCGCGGTGACCGATGGTGCGCTGCCGTCGTGGGTCTTCTTCGGTTTCATCGTGCCGGCATAGAACGAGACCAGCAATACCAGCACGACGGCGCCGAGATATAGGCCATAGGCTTGTGGCGGCGTGGTTGCCCAGCGTACGAGACGGTTGAACGCGCCTTCCGGTTCGATGTTGTCGGTCATCACCCGCTTTTGCGCGAAAGCGCCGGTGAAGGAAAGGGCTTTAGCCCTCGTGCCGCTCGGGATGGATCAGGAACAGGGCCGCGAGCGCTGCAAGGCTCAGCGCCGAGGACACGATCAGGACCTTGGCGCCCATGATGTCGATGAGAAAGCCGAAGGCGAGCGGGGCGATCGCCTGCGCCATCCGCGCCGGCGCGCCGATGATGCCGAGCCGGTAGCCGTAATCCTTGGGACCGAAGATCGCGAGCGGCAGCGTTCCCCGCGCGATCGTCAGGATGCCGTTGCCCGAGCCGTGGAATAGCGCAAAGGCGCTGGCGCCCGCGGCGCCGAAGACGGCGACGACGATGGCGCCGAGCGGATGGGTGATGCAGGCGAGCCGCGTCGACCACAGCGGATGGAAGCGCTTGAGCAGGCTCGCCTCGAAGATCCGCGCGGCGACCTGCGCCGGGCCGATCAGGGCGCCCGCGGCGATCGCCTGCACCGGCGTCGCGCCCGTGGCCTCGAGGATGCGGGGGAAATGCACGGCCATCGCGCCGGTCACGGTCCAGGCCGCCGCGAACACGAAGGCCAGCAGGATCATGGTGCGGTCGAGCGGGATATGCGGCTTCACCGCGGTCGCCACGGCTTCCTTGGCGCCTGTCACCTTGGGTAACGTCAGCAGGTTGAGCGGCAGGCCGATCAGGATGTGGGCGGCGGCCCAGGCAAAGCAGGTCTCGCGCCAGCCGATATGCGACAGGCCCCAGGCGGTGAGCGGCCAGCCGACGGTGGAGGCAAAGCCCGCCATCAGCGTGATGCCGGTGATGGCGCCGCGTGCGTCGGCGCCGTAGATGCGGCCGAGCGCGGCGAAGGTGGCGTCGTAGAGCCCGAGCGCCATGCCGAGGCCGAGGATGAGCCAGGCGATCGCCATCACGGGCACGGAGTAGGAGAGGCCGAGCAGCGCGAGGCCGGCGGCGATCGTCAGGTTCGAGGCCGAGAGCACCTGCCGGCCGCCGACGAGGTCGATCCGTCGGCCGATGCGCGGGCCGAGCATCGCCGAGATCACCAGCGAGGCGGAGAAGGCGCCGAAGATCCAGTTGGAGGAGATGCCGAGGTCGCGGGCGATGGGATCGGCGAGGATCGCCGGCAGATAGTAGCTCGAAGCCCAGGCCAGCGTCTGCGTCGTGCCGAGCGCCAGGATGATGGAAAGCTGTCGCTGGCGCATGTCCCCGCGCTTCTGCCTCTCGCCGATAGCGGCATTCACTGGTTGCTTTTTCAGCCGACCGGCAGGGCTGCGTCAACACCACCATGGACATGATCGACCTGCAGCGGGCGGGGTGCTATGCCGCGATCAAGCTACCGGAGCCGTCGCCATGACCGTCACCATCTATCACAACCCGGCCTGCGGGACCTCGCGCAACACGCTGGCGATGATCAGGGAAAGCGGCGAGACGCCGGAGGTGATCGAGTATCTCAAGGCGCCGCCGAGCCGCGCCCGCCTGGTCGAGCTGATCGCGGCGCTCGGGATCACGCCGCGCGAACTGTTGCGCGAGAAGGGAACGCCTTTTGCCGAGCTCGGCCTTGCCGATCCCAAATGGAGCGGCGACGAGCTGATCGATTTCATGCTGGCGCATCCGATCCTGATCCAGCGGCCGATCGTGGTGAGTTCGAAAGGCGTACGCGTATGCCGTCCGTCGGAGCTGGTGCTGGAGCTTCTCGACAACCCGCCGGAGTCGTTCGTCAAGGAGGACGGCGAGGTGGTGAGGCGCTGATCGCGCATCCCGGAACGACAGAGGAAGACGGCGACGTGGCAACGCGAAAAGCCTGACCACGTTCGCCTTTCGCCGGTCACGAATGCACGCCATAATGGCGCATGCATTTGACCTCGCGCCTCGAACTGATGAACTGGCTGACCGGCCAGGGGCTCACCGGCCTGCCCGAAACCGAACTGCTCCGCGGCTTTTGCGAGCGCTGCTGCGAGCAGGGGCTCGATCTCTCCCGCGGGCTCCTGGTGATCGATACCCTGCATCCGATCTATGAGGGGCGCGGGTTCCGCTGGAGCGACCGGCCCAGCAATGAAAGCGATGCCTTCGAATACGGCTCGACCGACGCGGGCGACGCCGCCAAGAGCTGGCGCCGCTCGGTGTTCTTCCACATGCTCGAGCACGGGCATGACGAGATGCTGATCGATCTTGCGGATGCGCCGTCGCTCGATTTCTCGCAGATCGAGGACCTCGCCGAGAAGGGCCACAAGCACTATCTCGCCTTCGTGCATCGCTTCGGCGAGACCGGCGCGCTCGGCTCGATGGATTGCCTCTATTCCTGCTGGACCACGCGGCGGCCTGAAGGTTTCACCGAGCCTGAGCTCGCGGCGATGCGCGACCTCGTGCCGGTGCTGGGGCTTGCGATCAAATCGGCGCAGCAGGTCGACATCGTTCGCACGCTGGGCCGCGTCTATCTCGGCCGCGATGCCTCCGAACAGGTCTTGCGCGGGCGCATGACGCGCGGCGTCACCGAGCGCATCAACGCCGTGCTGTGGTACTCGGATTTGCGCGGCTCGACCGGCATCAGCGAGAGCATCGGGCCCGACGAGATCATCCCGTTCCTCAACGATTACGCGCAGGCCGTGATCGACGCGATCCATGATGCCGGCGGCGATGTGCTCAAGCTGATCGGCGACGGCGTGCTCGCGATGTTCTGGGGCGAGGACATGGCGGATGCGCGGCGCGCGGCGCTGCGGGCCGAGCACCAGTTTCGCAAGAATGCGGTCGCGCTGAACGCGCGCCGCGCCGCGGCCGGCCGCCCGATCACGTCGGCCTATATCGGCCTGCATGTCGGCGAGGTCTTTTACGGCAATATCGGCAGCGAGGACCGGCTCGATTTCACCGTGGTGGGGCCGACCGTCAACGAGGTCAGCCGCATCGCCTCTATGAGCCGCTCGGTCGACCGCGAGCTGCTGGCGTCATCTGAGTTTTACGCGGGCCTCGATTCCACCGGCCGCCGCTACCTCGTCTCGACCGGCCGCTACGCGCTGCGTGGCATCGGTCGCGCGCAGGACCTCTACACGCTGGACCCCGAGGTGGATTCCAGCGAGCCGGTGACGGGAAGCTACGAGCGATATCTGGCGGCGAACTAGCACCGCGCCGACGCTATGTCGTCCACCATCGCCGGCTGCCGGTCGAGCGCCACCGCCGGCGAGAGCCAGATCACCAGGGCCTGCACCCCGAAGACGGCAGCCGCCACGTACAGGCACGCCTCGGCGCTGTAGAGGCCGCCGATGACGGCGCCGAGCGCGGAGCCGAGGGGACGCGCGCCGTAGCTCATGATGTTGATGGCGGAGACGCGGCCGAGCAGGCGCGCCGGCGTCACCGACTGCCGCAACGTCGTCGTCGAGATCACCCACAGGATCGGGCCGACGCCGAGCAGGAAGAAGCTCAGGGCCGCAAGCCATGCGGCGGGGATCCAGACAGTCAGCGCCATCACCAGTGCGGCGACGAAGCCGGTGACCGGGCCGAGCCCGACCACGGTGCCGAAGGCGAGGCGGCCCATCACCCGCGTTGCCACCAGCGCGCCGATCACCATGCCGACGCCGTACATGGTCAGCACCACGCCGACACCGGTCGCCGACAGTCCGAGATGGCGCACGGCGTAGGGCACGAACACCGCGAGCTGCAGGAACCAGCCGGTGTTGAAGATGAACTGGGTGATGAACACCGGCTTCAGCAGCGCGTGATTGAACACGAAGGCCGCGCCTTCGCGGATGTCCTGGAACGGATGCCGGCGCGGCGTCGGTGCGCGCGCGGGTTCAAAAATGCCGGAGAGCAGCACGACCGCGATCGCCGACAGCGCCGCCGCAAAGCCAAAGGCTGGACTTGCGCCGAGCCAGCCGACCAGCGCGCCGCCGAGCGCCGGGCCGCTCGCAAAGGCAACGGTGCGCGCAAGCTCGATCCGTGCGTTCGCGGCCGGCAGCAATTCGGAGCCGACCAGGGCCGGCACCAGCGCGGGCGCCGCGACGCTGTAGACGACGGTGCCGCAGACAGCGGCAAAGCCAAGCAGCGCGAGCAGGGGCAGGCTGAGCGCACCAAGCCAGATCAGCAGCACGATGGCGGCCAGCGCAAGCGCCCGCAGCGCCTCGGCGCCCGCCATCAGCGCGCGGCGCGAGATGCGGTCGGCCAGGAGGCCCGCCGGAATGGCGAACAGCACGAAGGGCAGGGTAAGGGCGGTCTGCAACAGGCCGGTCTCGCCTTCGGCAAGGCCCAGCACCAGCACGGCGACGATGGGGGCGGCCGCAAGCGCGATCTGCTCGGCCGATTGGGCCGCGAGGTTGGACCAGGCGAGGCGGTTGAAGGTGTCGGGAAGGCGGGGGCTATTTGGCATGGCACAAGTCCTGAATGGCAATCAGGTGCCAGGATCGACCGCAATGCCGGCCAAACCCACCCGCTTCCCGACAGGGAGGGGAACTTATCCGGCTAGATGCAGTTGCAAATGAGTTGCAATAAGGCGCAAACCCGATATTCTGACGTCATGGATGCCCGTTCGCCCGACATGACCCCCGACGCCCTGCCAAAAGTCCTGCCGGCGACCACCGGCTGGCGATCCGACGCGCCGCTCGGCAAGAGCCTGGCCGAGGTCAACGGCACGGTCGCCATCCCGGCCACGGCGCTGTGGTGGCGCCGTCTGCTGGCCTTCGTCGGTCCGGGCTATCTCGTCTCGGTCGGCTACATGGACCCGGGCAACTGGGCGACCGATCTCGCCGGCGGATCGAAGTTCGGCTACACGCTGCTCGCCGTCATCCTGCTCTCCAATCTGATGGCGATCCTGCTGCAGTCGCTGTCGGCGCGGCTCGGCATTGCCACCGACCGCGACCTGGCGCAGGCCTGCCGGGCGACCTATTCGCCGCCCGTGAACTTCATGCTGTGGCTCGCCTGCGAAGCCGCGATCATCGCCTGCGATCTCGCCGAGGTGATCGGCACTGCGATTGCGCTGAAACTGCTGTTCGGCATTCCTCTGATCGGCGGTGCACTGCTCGCAGCGCTGGATGCCTTCCTGCTGCTCATCCTGATGAATCGCGGCTTCCGCTTCCTGGAGGCCTTCGTCATCGCGCTCCTGATCGTGATCGCGGTCTGCTTCACGGTCCAGATCGTGGCCGCAGCGCCTCCGGTCGCGGAAGTGATGCGCGGCTTCATCCCGTCGACCGAGATCTTCGTCAATCCGGAGATGCTCTACATCGCCATCGGCATCATCGGTGCGACCGTGATGCCGCATAATCTCTACCTGCATTCCTCGAT
>JAEWBW010000388.1 GCA_023390955.1 Pseudomonadota bacterium | reverse complement strand
ACCAAACTCGATCACCTTGAGATCGTGCTCGTTGTAGAAGTCGCTGATGATGTCGACGGTGTGGCTCTTCAGCGCTGCGATCTTCGCGGTCGGTCCGACATTGACGAAGCCGACGGAGTCGGGCGCGATCCCGGCAGCCTTGGCGAAGGCCGGCCACATCACGCGCGAAGCATCGCCGGGCGGATTGCCGATCTTGTGGTTGGCAAAATCCTTGGCGCCGTTCACGCCGTAGCTCTTCAGCCAGTAAAAAGTCTGTCCGGTGTTGGCATAGATGCTCATCACCGCGACGTCGTCGGCGCCCTTGCTCTTGGCGACCAGCATGGTGGCGAGATCGGCGATGCCGAACGGCGAGCCGCCCGAGCCAACCTTGGCGGCGGAGACCGCGGAGCCCTTGCCGACCTCGATGGAGAGATCGATCCCGGCCTTCTCGTACCAGCCTTGCGCCTTGGCATAGTAGAACGGGGAATGATCGGCCGTCGGCGTCCAGTTCAGGGTCAGGTTGACGGCCTCACCGGCGCTGACCGGCGCCGCCGGCAAACCGAGCATCAGGGCAAAAGCCAAAGCCGAGCCCGCAGCCTGCAAACGCTTCATCGCATCTCTCCTCGTTCCGGCGACTTCGGCTTGTCGCTCTCCCCATGTGAGGATACCAATGCAACTCGGCTCTCCCGCAATTGTCAACTGTTTGGTTGGAAATGCCCAAAAAACGATCCGGTGACACCGTGCCGCAGCGGCGCGATCCCGCCGCCACCCGCCAGAAACTGCTCAGCGCGGCGCGGCTGGAATTCGCCAGGCACGGCTTTGCGGGCGCCAGGGTCGACGAGATCGCGGAGCGCGCCGGCGTCAACAAGCAGCTCGTCTACCACCATTTCGGCGACAAGGACGCGCTCTATCTGGCCGTGCTCGAATGGGTCTATGCCGACATCCGCGAGCAGGAGCGCCAGCTCAATCTGGAGGGCCTGCCGCCGGAAAAGGCGATCCGCAAGCTGATCGAGGCCTCGTTCGATTACCTCGCGACAAACCCTGACTTCATCGTGCTCCTGAACGACGAGAACCGTGGCGGCGCGCGCCATGTCCGCGGCTCGACGCGGCTGGAGGCCATGCACTCGCCACTGGTCCGGAGCGTCTCCCACATCCTCCACGAAGGGGTGCGCGCCGGCGTATTCCGCAAGGGGATCGACCCGATCCAGCTCTATATCTCCATCGCCGGGCTCAGCTATTTCTATCTGTCCAACACGCCGACGCTGTCGGCGATCTTCGGCAAGGACCTGTCGAGCCGGGCCGCACGGCGCGCCCGGCGCCGGCATGTCGCCGATCTCGTGCTGCATTCGCTCCGGCCGTAATCAACCATCTGGTTGAAACTTGCGCTGGGGGCGGCTAGGCTTGACGTCGCGGCTGCGGGAGCCGCAGGGAACAGGGAGCCATTGGTGACAGGCGGCGGAGCACGCACCTCGCGCAACTTTGCGGTCATCCTGATCGTGCACCTGGCCGTACTTGTGCTCTGGCAGGTCGCGGTCGACGCTTTCCATGTGCCGAAATTCATCCTGCCCTCGCCGCTCGCGACCATCAAGACGCTGGGAACCGCGAATTATGCCTGGGGCGCCAACACGCTGGTGACGGCGATCGAGATCCTTGGCGGCTTCGCGCTCGGCGCAGTCGTCGGCGTCTCGCTCGCCGTGATCTTCAGCTGGGCGCCGCTGGTCAGCCTGATCCTGCTGCCGCTGTTCGTGACGCTGAACATGATCCCGAAGGTCGCGCTCGGCCCGCTCTTCATCGTCTGGTTCTCCTACGGCATCGTTCCGAATATCCTGATCGCCTTCAGCATCTGCTTCTTCCCGATCCTGCTCACCACCGCGCGGGGCCTGCGCGAGGTCGAGCCTGACCTGCTCGATCTCGTCAAATCGCTGCGCGGCTCGCGCTGGACGCTGTTCCGCAAGATCCAGCTGCCGGGCTCGCTGCCTTACGTGTTCTCCGGCATGAAGGTCGGCGCCATCCTCGCAGTCGCCGGCGCCATCGTCGGCGAGTTCATCGCCTCCGAGCGTGGGCTCGGCTACCTCATGATCCAGGTGCAGTCGTCGCTCGACACGCCCGCGATGGTGATGGCGGTCGTGCTGCTGACATTACTTGGGGTCGCCCTCTACGGCCTGGTGCTCGTCCTCGAACGCATGTTCGTGGTCGGGGACGCGAGACAAAACTGAACCGGCAAAGCTAACGAAGGACCAACCCATGCTCCTCACCCGCCAGACGCTGCCGAAGACGATCCCCGATATCGCAGCCCTCGACGATCTCCTGTGCCGGCCGACCCAGGCGCTGATCGACGACCTCAAGAAGGTTGACGGCGACATCATGATCCTCGGCGTCGCCGGCAAGATGGGCCCGACGCTGGCAGGCCTTGCGAAATCCGCCGTGCCCGATCGCCGCGTCATCGGCGTCGCCCGCTTCAGCGACCCCAGCGTCAAGGACTGGCTACAGGCGCGCGGCGTCGAGACCATCAATTGCGACCTGATGGACGAGAAAGCCATTCAAGCGCTGCCGAAGGCACCGAACATCGTCTTTATGGCCGGCCGCAAATTCGGCGCCGAGGGCGATCTGTCGCTGACCTGGGCGATGAATTCGCATGTGCCGGCGCTGATCGCGCAGGCCTTCCCGGCCTCGCGCATCGTGGCGTTCTCGACCGGCTGCATCTATCCCTTCGTCCCCGTCGACGGCAAAGGCTCGCCCGAGGATATGGCGCCGAACCCGCCGGGCGAATATGCGCAGTCCTGCGTCGGCCGCGAGCGCATGTTCGAATATTTCTCCCGCAAGCTCGGTACGCCCGGCCGGCTGTTCCGGCTCAATTACGCGATCGACATGCGCTACGGCGTGCTGCACGACATCGCGACAAAGGTGCTGACGGGCACGCCGATCGACGTCAGCATCGGCCACGTCAATTTCATCTGGCAGGGCGATGCGTCGGCGCAGGCGCTGCGTTGCCTTGCGCATTGCACCAGCCCGACCTCGCCGATCAATGTCAGCGGCCATGAGATCCTTGCCGTGCGCGATCTCGCCGCAAAGTTTGGCGCGCGTTTCGGCCGCGCACCCGTGCTGGTCGGCGAAGAGCAGCCGACGGCGTGGCTGACCGACACGTCGAAGGCGGTCGAGATGTTCGGCCAGCCCGTCGTCGACACCGAGCAGCTGATCGCCTGGACCGCGGACTGGGTCTCCCGGTCGATGCCGAGCCTCGGCAAGCCGACCAAATACGAGGTGCGCGATGGACGCTACTGACGGTCCGCGCATCGTCCAGCTCGGCGTCAATGACGCCGCCGACGGACTGCTGCTGTCGACCGAGGCCCATTGGAACCAGACCGCGGACGACTGGCGCATCTTCCTGCGTGACGGCGTCGTGTACGGCATCCACGATGGCAGGCAATTGGTCGCGACCGCAGCGCTGCTGCCCTATTCCGGCAGCAATGCCTGGATCAGCATGGTGCTGGTGACGGCAAGCCATCGCCGTCGCGGGCTTGCGACGCGGCTCGTCGATGCCTGCCTCGATACTGCGCGCAAGCGCGGCCTGACCAGCTGGCTCGACGCCACGCCCGCCGGCGCCACCGTCTACGGCCCGCTCGGATTTACGCCGACGCTGCAACTGCGCCGGCTGCGGCTGGCGAAGGCCACAGCTGTCGCGCCGCCACCGGTCACAGCGACGATCGCGGCGCTCTGCGCGCGCGACGCGCAAGCCGCCGGGTTCGATCGAACCGCCCTCCTCACCGCCTTTGCGCAGCGGCCCGGCTCCAGCGTGGTCTCGGCGAACGGCGCCCTCGCGCTGGTCCGGGACGGCCGGACCGCGCGCCATGTCGGCCCGCTGTTTGCCGGCGACGCCGCGGCCGCGCTCACCCTGATCAATGCGATCGCGCGGTCGGAGAACAGCCCGATCCTGATCGACGCCGTCGCCTCGCAAGGAGCGTTTCTTGAAGGCCTGACAGCATCGGGCTGGACCATCGAGCGGCCGTTTCAGCGCATGCGTTTCGGATCCGCGACCGCCACAGCCGCGGAATTACCCTTCGCCGTCGCCGGCCCCGAATTCGGATAGGACATCATGCACCACAGCCAGATCAACGCCGACGTCCGCAAGCAGATCGCCGACGGCACCGTTCTGCCGGCCCACCCGCTCGCGCTCACCGCCGAGCGCCAGCTCGACAGGACACACCAGCGCGCGTTGACCCGCTATTACATCGACGCGGGCTCGGGCGGTCTTGCCGTCGGCGTCCACACCACGCAATTCGCGATCCGCGATGTCGGCCTCTATCGACCCGTACTGGAGCTCGCCGCCGAGACCGCCGCGAGCTGGACCAAGCGGCCGCTGGCGATGGTCGCCGGCCTTGCCGGCTCGACGAAGCAGGCCATCACTGAGGCCCGCACGGCACGCGACATCGGCTATCACGCCGGCCTTCTCAGCCTCGCCGCGATGAAGAGCGCATCCGAAGACGAGATCATCGCGCATTGCACGGCGGTCGCGGCCGAGATTCCGCTGGTCGGCTTCTATCTTCAGCCGGCGGTCGGCGGCGTCATCCTCTCCAGCCGGTTCTGGCAGCGCTTTGCCTCGATCGACAACGTCATCGCGATCAAGATCGCGCCGTTCAACCGCTATCGCACCCTCGATGTCCTGCGCGGCGTCGCCGCCGCCGGCGCGCTCGACCGCGTCGCGCTCTACACCGGCAATGACGACCACATCCTGCTCGACCTGATGCTGCCCTTCGACCTCCGCGATAAGGGCGTCACCACCCGCACCTACTTCAAGGGCGGCCTGCTCGGCCATTGGTCGGTGTGGACCGCAAGCGCGATCAAGCAGTTCGAGCGCTGCAAGGCGGCCCGGCATAAGGACTCTGTGCCGGCGGATCTGCTCGCACTCGATGCCCGCGTCACCGACTGCAACAGCGCCTTCTTCGACGTCGCCAACAATTTCCATGGCTGCATCGCCGGCTGCCATGAGGTGCTGCGCCGCCAGGGCCTGTTGCAGGGCCTGTGGTGCCTCGATCCGGATGAGGGCCTGAGCCCGGGCCAGCAGGAAGAGATCGATCGGGTCTGCCGCGAGCACGCCGATCTTGCCGACGACGCCTTCGTCGCCGCCAACCTGGACAAATGGCTGGCATGAATTCCGAACCCTTCATCAGCCTGCAGGGCGTGCGAAAAGTCTATCGCAGCGGCGGCGCCGAGTTTTTGGCGGTGTCCGACGTCACGATGGACGTGCAGGAAGGCGAGCTGGTGTCGCTGGTCGGCCCGTCCGGCTGCGGCAAGACCACGGTGATGAAGATTCTTGCGGGCCTGCACGGCGCCGATGGCGGCACGGTCAAGATCGGCAACGCCAAAAGCCCGTTCGATCCCAGCCGGGATATCGGCATGGTGTTCCAGCAGGCCCTCCTGCTGAAATGGCGCACCATTCTGGACAACGTGCTGCTGCCTGCCGAGATCGTCGGCCTGCCGATCAAGGCCGCGCGCGAGCGGGCGCGCGACCTGCTCAATCTCGTTGGCCTTGCCGGCTATGAAGACAAATATCCGCAGCAGCTCTCCGGCGGCATGCAGCAGCGCACCGCGATCGCGCGTGCCTTCGTGCACGATCCAAAGCTGATCCTGATGGACGAACCGTTCGGTGCGCTGGATGCGCTGACGCGCGAGCAGATGAATCTGGAGATGCTGCGGATCTGGCGCGAGAGCGGCAAGACCATCGTCTTCGTCACGCACTCGATCCAGGAAGCCGTGTTCCTGTCCTCGCATTGCGCGGTGCTGACCGCGGGCCCGGCGAAGATGGCCGATTACTTCCCAATCGACCTGCCCTTCCCGCGCGCATTGCCGCTCAAGACCACCGACGCCTTCGGCGCCTATGCGCGTCGGATTTACGAGAAGCTGGGCCTGGGCGCGGCGTAGACCGCTCCTTCGGTCGTCATTCCGGGGCGCGATGAAGTCGCGAACCCGGAATCCATCGAACGACAAGACACGCGGCGAAATGGATTCCGGGCTCGCGCCAGAAGGCGCGCCCCGGAATGACAACAATCACCGCACTCGTACACTCAGGTCTTGCGCATCTTGCTGAGCAGATAGTTGTCGTAATAGTTCTCCGCGATCTGCGTGTAGAACAGCAGCTCCTTCATGTAGGCGTCGTGGCTGTCCTTGGTGCGCTTGAACAGGTCGCTCTTGCTGGCGAGCTCGTTCAGATGCTCCTGGGTCGCGTTGTAGCAGGCTTCCATCACCGGCTGCGGGAACGCGCGCAGCTCCGCGCCATTGGCGATCAGCCGCTTCAGCGCCGCCGGATTGACGCTGTCGTACTTCTCCAGCATCCACGCGCCCGCGGCGGCGCCGGCCTGGTTGACGATCGCCTGGTAGTGCTTCGGCAGCGAGGCCCACTTCTCGTCATTGACGATCATGTGCAGCATGGCGCCGCCCTCCCACCAGCCGGGGAAGTAGTAGTATTTCGCGACCTTCTGGAAGCCGAGCTTCTCGTCGTCATAGGGACCGACGAACTCGGCGGCGTCGATCGAGCCCTTCTCCAGCGCCGAATAGACGTCGCCGCCCGCGAGCTGCTGCGGCACGATGCCGAGCTTGGCCAGCACATGGCCGCCCATGCCGGCGATGCGGAATTTGAGACCCTTGAGATCGTCGACGGTCTTGATCTCCTTGCGGAACCAGCCGCCCATCTGGGTGCCGGAATTGCCGCAGAGGATGGCGTGCGCCTTGAACGGCTTCAGCGCCTCGTTGGTCAGTTCGGCGCCGCCGCCGAAGTGCCACCAGGATTCCTGGTGGCGATGGTTCATGCCGAACGGCGCGCCGGTGGCGTAGGCCAGCGCGGGCTCCTTGCCGATGTAGAAATACAGCGGCGTCTGCGCCATTTCGACGGTCGCGACGCTGACAGCGTCGAGCGCCTGCAGGCCGGGCACCAGCTCGCCGGCCGCAAAGGTCTGGATCTGGAATTTGTTGTCGGTGGCCTCAGCCACGTATTTCGCAAAGGTCTGCGCCGTGCCGTAGATGGTATCGAGCGATTTCGGAAAACTCGAGGTCAGCCGCCACTTGATCTCGGGCGTCCCTTGCGCGATCGCGGGTGCCGCAACCAGCGTCGTCGCGCCGGCCATGGCGCCGCCTTGGAGGAATGTACGGCGTTTCATGATGATCTTGCTCCTGTTGCAATCCAATGGCAGGCCGCTCCAAAGCGCTTCCT
>JAEWBW010000378.1 GCA_023390955.1 Pseudomonadota bacterium | reverse complement strand
GTGCTGCAGGGCGGCGGCGCGCTCGGCGCCTACCAGGCCGGCGTCTATCAGGCGCTGCACGAGGCAGGCATCGAGCCGGACTGGGTCTGCGGCGTATCGATCGGCGCGATCAACTCCGCCATCATCGCCGGCAACAAGCCGGAGAAGCGGCTCGAGGCGTTGCAGATCTTCTGGGAGCGCATCACCAACCGGAAGATCTGGCACTACACGCCCGACGGCGACATCTTCCGGCAGTGGCGCAACCTCTACAGCTCCTGGATGACCTCGGCGATGGGCCAGCCCGGCTTCTTCACCCCGCACCAGGTCAATCCGTGGTTCAGCCCGGTCGGCGCCAAGACGGCGACGAGCTATTACGACACGATGCCGCTGAAGCAGAGCCTGCTGGAGCTGGTCGACTTCGACCTCATCAACGAGAAGCGGGTCCGCTTCGCCGTCGGCGCTGTGAATGTGCTCTCGGGCAATTTCATCTATTTCGACAACGCCCATGACGAGATCGAGCCGGAGCACATCATGGCCTCCGGCGCACTGCCGCCGGCGCTGCCGATGGTGCGGATCGGCACCGATCATTTCTGGGACGGCGGCATCGTCTCCAACACGCCGCTCCAGCATCTGCTCGACCAGGAAGATGCGCTCAATTCGCTGGTGTTCCAGGTCGACCTGTTCAGCGCGCGCGGCGTGCTGCCGCGCTCGATCCAGGACGTGATGGCCCGCCACAAGGACATCATGTATTCCTCGCGCACGCGCCACAACACCGACGTCTACCGCCGCACGCATAACCTCAAGGTCGTGCTGTACAAGGCGCTGTCGAAGGTCCCCGAGGAGCAATTGTCCGACGAGGAACGCCAGCTCAAGGCGAACCTGTGCCGCATGCCGGAGATCGCCATCCTGCACCTGATCTATCAGCAGAAGGCCTATGAGGGCGACGCCAAGGACCACGAGTTCTCGGGCACCTCGATGCGCGAGCACTGGGCGAGCGGCTATGAGGACACCAAGCGCACGCTGAAGCGCCGCGACTGGATCAAGATGCCGGAGCAAGGCATGGGCCTCGTCGTGCACGATGTGCACCGGGAGACGGAGTGGGCGTAGGTCTACCCTCTTCGTCATTGCGTGCGCAGCGAAGCAATCCAGAATCCCTCCCCGGATACAGTCTGGATTGCTTCGCTTCGCTCGCAACGACGGAGCAAGGTGTATCGCTTCGATCAACCAACTCACCTTTCACTTGCAGACACACAATCGCGATCTCGCGGCGCGTTTCGCCCGAGTTTTACACTTCGCTTCGCACCCTCCTCAAACAAAGGGCGCAGGGAAGGCCGGGCGCCGGCTGGCACCCGTGTCCCGCGTGCGAAAGAAGGCGCACGGGGTGGACGACAGGTGAAGCCGGAACGACCGGCCTTCCCTGCGCGGATGGTTTTACGGCTTATGTCGTGCTCTCCCCGGGGAGCGATGCACTATTGCCCCCGTCGCCTTGCCGATGACTGATGCGCGAACCCGGTTGGGCCGCCGCATCACCACAAGACTTGACGCACAGACCCCGGGCGTCAGGACCACACGATTTTGCCGTCCGCGCACATCCCCGCTCCTCTCATCGATGGCTGGCGTGCGCTCGCCATCGAAGCGGACCGGGGACGCTGTCAGCGCCGTGTCGAACCACGCCTGCCGCTGCTCACGGGAAACCCGCCCTGCAGCCTTCAGCGCGCCGACGCCGTCGCGGCCACCGCCTCCCTGCCCGCGTCTCGTGACGATCGCGAAACGCCCCTTGTGCGGGCGGGATGTCGGTACATACGTCAAATCCGAATTTCGGTAAAGTGGAATCTTTTTGCATGAAGGACTTGACTGGGGTGTTTTGCCCGACGCCACTCCGTTACCCGTGTACTCGTAACCCGGGATGTTCGCTTTCGCGGGCGATTGGGATACGCCCCCCTTACGCCTGCATACGACCCAAAGCAGACCTATTTCATTGGCCCTAGCGTCCTTCATAAACCGGCGGACGCTTTTTCTGCCTCGGCATCGCGGCCTTCCCGGAAATCCCGGGTCGCGTACAGCGCACGATATTGGTCGTCGAGCTTGCCCAGCGCCGTTTCGGAATCGTCGAGCGCCATGTGCGACGAGGCCAGCGACGTCTTGATGCCGAGAGGGCCGCAGGCCGCGATCTTGCTTGCGATCTCGACAGCCTTCGCCAGAGCCGCATCCCGGTCCGGGGTCACCTCCTGAACCATTCCCATCCGGTGAGCTTCCTTCGCTCCCCAATGATCGCCTGTTAGAATGAAGCGCATCGCATTGCCCCATCCGGCCTCCCGGGGGAAACGCACCGTTGCACCGCCGCCGGGAAAGCGGCCGTGCGTATTCTCGTCCTGACCGAACTCCGCGTCTTCCGACGCCACGCGTATGTCGGCGACAAGAAAAAGCTCGTGCGCCATATTCCAGGTGTCGCCATGCACCGCGACAACCAAGGGCTTCGTGAGCGAAGGCTTGGTGCGCCCGAGAGGGTCAATAAAGCCGGGTCCATCCATCAGCTTTTTTCCGGACTGAGCGAAGGCCTTGTAGGCATCGACATCGACACCTCTGGAGAAGCGATCGCCATAGCCGAACAGAACAGCGGCACGGAGGGACGGATCGCGGTCGTAATTGTAGTAGGCTCGCGCCAGGCTCTCTGTCGCATCCGGGTCCAGCCGGTTGTCGATGTAAGGTCGGTTGATGCCAATCAACACGATCTGGCCTTTGCGCTCGATGGTGATCTTGGCCTGCTGATCGTACGGAATAGTCGCCATGCGCGTGGACGACGCGGTCTGGTCGACCTGTGATGTCATCGACGTGTCTCCCCGTTTTTGCGGCCTGCAACGCGATCGCCTTCCGGATACGGAGATGGGCGAACATGAAGGACCCGCAAGAGGACGTTGATCACGATGCAGGACATCGAATCAGGAATGACACGGGCGATCGAGCGAATTTGTAAAATTGCACTGACAATCTCCGCGCCGGTATTGCCGAGTACAATGCCTATTCAGCCCGGGAAATGACCATGGCTAGGGAAGATCTACCGTTTCGTAGTCTTCAAGAAAAGGACAACGAACAATGTCTTCACCGAAGCCTCGTATCGCCTTCAGCAATGTGATCCCACCACTCCAGGCCGATAGGCACGGCGTGATCGCAATCCGGTATGACCTCAACAATTCTGCAGCGCGATCGAGAGTGTTTCCTTCATTTGGCGCGACATGCGTGCGAAGGCGCAAAAGCGGCGAATAGCGCCGCGCCGGATCGCCGACAACGCGTCGGCGAGGCCGCTAAGCATCGTGTGTTTTAGAAAGCCAGGGGGCGCGATCTGCGGCCTGATCAACTCGGGCTCGCTTGCTTTCTTAGGACACCCGTCCGCAAACCTTTCAATAGTTCCGATAGCGCAGATGGAGCACCTCGATGCCCAAGATCACGACGACAGATGGCGTAAGAATCTTCTACAAGGATTGGGGATCGGGTCAGCCGATCGTTTTCAGCCATGGTTGGCCGCTGACAGCGGACGATTGGGATGCCCAGATGACGTTCTTCCTTCATCACGGGTATAGGGTCATCGCTCATGACCGGCGCGGCCACGGCCGGTCCGACCAGCCTGGCACCGGCAACGACATGAACCATTGGGTTGCCGACCTCGCGGCTTTGACTGAGCATCTCAACCTGCGCGACGCGATCCACATCGGCCACTCCACAGGCGGCGGTGAGGTGGCTCGCTATGTCGCTCGGCACCAGGATCGCGTCGCGAAGGCGGCGCTGGTCGCTTCACTGACGCCGAACATGTATCGGAGCAAGGACAACCCGTCCGGTCAACCGCGAGAGTGGTTCGAAGCGATCCGGGCGGGCGTGCTCGGCAACCGGTCGGAGTTCTATCGTTTTGTCCCTGAGAATCCGTTCTACGGCTACAACCAAGAAGGGGCGAAGCGTTCGGAGGCCATCATTGCGAACTGGTGGCGCCAAGGCATGGCCGGCGGTGCCCTCGCTCATTACGCAACGGTCGACTCTTGGCTCGAAGATTATACCGAAGACCTCAAGAGGATTACCGTGCCGGTGCTGGTGATGCACGGCGAGGCTGATCAAGTCGTCCCGTTCGCAAGTTCAGTGCCGCGTGCGGTCGATTTACTTAAGAACGGCTCCCTGAAGACTTATGCTGGCTATCCCCATGGCATGCTCACCACGCATGCGGATGTCCTCAACCCCGACCTACTCGCGTTCATCAGGTCTTGACCCGGCATCTCTCCCCGTCAATCGCCTTACCGCACGAAGGAGATGCCGTTTGCAAGGCGGCATCTCCTTCCAGTTCACGAAACGGCGCGCGACTGCCGCCCGAGTTCTTGCAAAGCAACATTTGATCCAGGCTGGCTGTGCCTTTTCAAAAATCGCACGGCCCCTGCCCCCAGCCGCTGGACGGCGCGTCGCTCGTCCATGATAATGGCGATCCGGCGCAGTCTGGGTTACACGCCGGTCCGCATCGATGGGCAGGCCCTCATGGCACAAACGGCTATGCATGGTCAGGCGATTGGCGACCTTCTGCGTCTCCAGGAGACGCCGTCGTCGCTGATCACGCGGTCCGTGCGCGGCGTCGAGATCGCGGCCACGGAAGCCCGGGACGACAACGACAATCCCACGCCGGGCCTCTGCGCCTCCATCGCACCCGAGGACGCCTACCTCGTCAGCCTGAAGCTGCGCGACTACCCCGATTGCGAATATTGGGAGAACGGCAAGTGCGTGACCCGGCCGAACATCCGGGCGGGCACGACATATCTGTACGACCTGAAATGCGATCCTCGCTTCGTGATCGCGAGGCCGTTCCACTCGCTTCATTTCTACGTTCCGGCGTCTGCACTCGACGGCGTGGCCGCGGAGTCCGGCGTGCGGCGCGCGGGCCAGCTCGACTGTCAGTTCGGCACCGGCTTTCGCGACGAGGTCGTGCACCATATCGGCGCTGCGCTCCTGCAGGGATTGCGCCGTCCATCGGAGGCGAACCAGCTTTTCGTCGACCACATGATGATCGCGCTCACGGCGCATGTCGCCCGGGCCTATGGCGGACTGCACCACGACGAACCCGCGTCGGGCGGCCTCGCGCCGTGGCGGATGAGGCGCGCCTGCGCGCTTCTTGAATCCGACCTCGGCGGGCGGCTCACCTTGCAGGACATTGCCGCCGAGCTCGGCCTCACGGTCAGTCATTTTTCCCGCGCATTCCGGACGTCCGTCGGAGTAGCGCCCCATCAATGGCTGCTTCGCCAGCGCGTCGTCGTGGCCAAGCAGCTGATGGCCCGGCGCGACCTCTCGCTTGCCGAGATCGCAATAACGGCCGGGTTTGCCAATCAAAGCCATTTCACGCGCGTGTTCACGTCACTTGTTGGCGTCAGCCCGGGCGTGTGGCGCCGGCAGCACTGATGCACGTCAAATCGGACCTTTTAGAAACTGCTCTACCGAGGTTTGTGAGCCACCGACATTTCTAACGCTGGATAGTTTCTTGCCCTGCCGGCATGGACTAACCCCGGCTCCATTGCGTCGGGCCAGTTCCCGCACCGCGCGATCCCAACGACGATGATGGACCAATTGAACCTCGAAGACTGGGCCTGGCAAGTTGCGGCCGACGTGTATCGCCTCAACCTGTTTTGCCATCTTACCGGCGAAACGGAAGCGGCCCTTCCGACCGTGAGCGAGGATGATCTCACCAAGGCCATCCGCAGCAGTTTTACGCGGACGAGCGAGGCCGCCTATCGCGAGATGGTCAAGCTGGCCACCGACGCGGCCCTCGAGGCCTATGACCGGGTGGTGTCGCAGAACATCCGGCCATCGCGTACGCGGTACGCTCACTGAGATCGCACGCATTTCGGTCCCTTGCACGAAACGAAGCAGCGGCGTCGTCGCGCGCTTGACATAGATCAAGCAATTGATCGCCGGGATCGTGGATTTCGGGCACGATGATGCGGTCGCGCCGCCAGCGCGGCCAGAGGCGAACGGCACCCGGGAGACCCTATGAACAAGCCAGTGATGACGATGTTGACCCTGCTCGCGCTCGGTTCACCCGCGCTTGCCGAAGACAAGCTGGTCGTCGACATGGGCAAGCTGACCTGCCGCGAGCTGATCAAGGCCGACTTCCAGGATTTCGCGGGCCTCACGATGTGGCTGAGCGGCTACTACAATGCGAGCGTGCGCAACACGACGATCGATCTCTACCAGTTCGCACGCGCCGCCAAGAGCGTGAAGGAGTACTGCCAGGCGAGCCCGCAGGCGACCGTCATGTCCGCGACCGAGCGCGCGCTCGGCATCAAGATGCCCAAGGCAGCACGTTAGAAGAGTCGATAGAGCGGCGCTAAATCGGGATTGCTTTGAATTGAATCGCTGGTGCCGCCGCGGGCTCAGTCAACCTCTCCCGCTTGCGGGGGAGG
>JAEWBW010000372.1 GCA_023390955.1 Pseudomonadota bacterium | reverse complement strand
CCCATAAGACCTCCTAGCTCGCTGGGCCTCGGCACACGCTTGCTATCCAGCCCGCCATTCGTGGTGTCTTGGCGACATGCTTTCAACGAGTCGGCGGAGGGACCGTTCCCACAGGGGGCCAGCGACGTGGCTTGGACCGCCTTCCAGTGATGCCGACGTTGGCCTGGCCGATTGGTCAGCTCTGAGCGTGCTGCCAGTGTGAGGTGACGTCGGCGCCGGTCTTATTGAGATGCACGTGCTGATCGACGTGAGCGACCCATGAGAGCGGAATGATGTGATGATGCTGACCGCCCGGCGAACTCTGCTTCGTCAGCTTGATCTTGTCGGTCCCGTCCAGGTGATCGACTTTACCGACCATCTTCCTATCGGACGAAATCACTTCCATTTGTTCCTTGATCTTCGAAACGTCTGTCATCGGTGGCTCTCATTTGGCAATCGTGCTTTCTGTCGGTCAGTGAAACGTCGATCAGGCCGCCCGTGCAACGGAGCGCCGCTTCTGGCGCAGGTAGCGCGTGATCTCCGGAAGCGACATCGCGTTCAGGACCCGCTCGGCAGGGACACCGCCCTTGCGGCCCATCACCACGCCCCAGTGCATGTGGTCGAGTTCGGCGATCGAGTGCGCGTCCGGATTGATGCTCAACATGCAGCCGAAATCGAGAGCCGTCTGGTGCCAGCGCCGGTCGAGATCGAGCCGCCATGGGTGGGCGTTGATCTCGACCACCACGTCATGCTTTGCGCAACTCCGAATTACTTTCTCGACGTCGATTTCGTAGCCTGGCCGGCGCTGGAGCTGCCGGCCGGTCATGTGGCCGATGATCGTAGTATGAGGATTCGAAATGGCCCGAAGCAGACGCTGCGTCTGCGCCTTGCGGTCCAGTTTGAACCGGCCGTGGATGCTGGCTACCACGAAATCGAAGCGCGCAAGCACGTCGTCCGGATAGTCCAGCGAGCCGTCGGCCAAAATGTCGGACTCGATGCCCTTGAGGATCCGGAAGTCCTTGCCGAAGCGCTTGTTCAGGCGGTCTGCTTCCCGTTGTTGTTGCGCGATTTCCTCCACGGAAAGGCCGCCTGCATAGTGTGCGGACCTGGAATGGTCCGCGACCCCGAAGTATTCGAACCCACGCTGGCGAGTTGCCTTTGCCATCGTTTCCAGCGTTTCCGTGCCATCTGAAGCATCCGTATGGCAGTGAAGGATGCCGCGGAGATCTTCGTCGGTGACGAGCTTCGGCAGCTTGCCCTTCAGGGCCAGTTCGACCTCGTTGCGTCCCTCGCGAAGTTCCGGATCGATGAAAGGCAAGCCTAAAGCGCGGTAGATGTCTGCCTCCTCGCCGGCAACCAGTGTGCGGCCCTTGCGCAAGCCGTCGGGCTTCAATCGCATCCCCTTTTCGGCCGCCAAAGCCTCGAGCTGTTCGATATGAGCGGCGGAGCCTGTCGCGAAGAGAAGAGCGGCGCCGAAGTGCTTGCGGTCGGATATTCGGATTTGCAGCCCATCGGCCGATGGCGTCGATGTCTTGTCCGGCCGGGCAGCCTCCGCAACGATAGTGAGATCGCCGACGAGTTCGCAGCCGCGGCGGAAATCGCCAGCGATCGTCACACGCTTGAGTTCGGGACGGGACTTGCGGATCGAGTCCTTCGCATTCGCGAGCAGCGCGGCAGCGCGGTGCAGGTGGAGGCGGCCTTCTCCGCTTTTGGCAATCGCGAGGTTCTGCAGGATCTTGGTCTGCAGCGCGGCGCCGAGTCCATTCGCCTTCTTGATGCGGTCATCCTTGGCGGCGGCTTCCAACTCCGAGAGCGAGCGTATGCCTAGATCCTTGTACAGTCGCAGCACCTTCTCCGGACGAAGGCCGGGCACAGCGAGCATCTCGAGCACGCCCGCGGGAATCTCCTTCCGCAGCTTTTCCAGGCTGGGATGACTGCCCGTCTTGTGAACCTTGGTGATGATGTCGGCGATGGCATCGCCGACCCCCGGGATCTCCGTAAGACGATCTTCGGCGACGAGGACACCCAGAGGAACGGCGAGGGCTGCCAGGCTGTCGGCGGCTCGAGAATAGGCCTTCGCGCGGTAGGGGTTGCCGCTCGCAAGGCGGTGCGCTGTGCGTACTCCCGCAAGAGACTTGCCACACCGCGCGCGTCGAGCGAAGGCATTCAGCCAACCTTCCGATCTGTGCTATGAGGCGCCGCCGGAGCACGGCGACCGCCCGGGCTGTCACTCGGCCGACGGTCGAGAGTACTCTCAAGCTTTTGAGCTGCGCGAAAGTCCTCAAGATGCTGGATATTGGGACCGTAGGCAGCCTCCTTCTTAAGGAGATTGTAGATCCGGCCGGCCACCAGCTGCAGATGTTTCATCTTGCCGCGCGGCATGGATCTGGCCTTGCAAAGGGCTCGAACGGCGTAGGCGCGGAAGTAATCGAAGGCATCCGACATGATGGTGATACGTCTGCCGATGGTTCGTTTAAACTCTGGCCGGGGTGAGCCGCCCGCTTCGCAGCGGACAGCCCTGATCCTTCGCGTCCCTTCGGGCTAGGCCGCTTTTTCATTCACGCTGCGCAGCGCCATCGTGTTCAGCTTCTCGTCGGTGGCCTTTTCCTCGTCGAGATTTTGCTGCAGGACCGATGCGCAGTCGTCTCGACCGAGCTTCTTGGCCCAGGCGATCAAGGTGCCATAGCGCGTGATTTCGTAATGCTCCACAGCTTGCGCCGCCGCGATCAATGCCGCGTCGAGGACCTGCTTGTCGTCGACGTCGCCGGCGACGTCGCTCGCTTCTTCGAGGATGCCGTCGATCGCCGGGCAATCGACCCCTTGGACTTCCACGCCATGCATCTGGAAGACCTTTTCAAGGCGCGTGATCTGGCCTTTGGTTTCGGACAGATGCGTCTGGAAACCGTTCTTTAGACCGGGATCGGTCGCCTTCTCGATCATATCGGGCAGGTTCTTTTCGATCTGCTGCTCCGCGTAGTAGATATCCTTAAGCGTGTGTACGAAGAGGTCGTTCAGCGTCTTGATGTCTTTGGTGAAGAATCCCATGGCTTCCTCCTGATCGGATCCGAACGGCAACTTGCGATGCACGATTGCGGTTCCTACGTTTCGCCACAGGCCTTATCCCGGAGGCGGAGAAAGCTGAGATCGCCCGCGAACCTAGCTTCTTCTGGCTTGGATCGGCGCAATGTTCCGCATCGGGTAGAGCCTCTTCAGGGGCCTTGCCAGGATACGTTGTGCGGTCTGGTCATGACGCGCTACATGCAAGATCTTGGCGCGCCTACGGTGTCTGCCATCTTTGCGCCTCGCCCACCAAGCGGCTTTGGTCGCCCGGTGGTGGTATCGCGCGCAGTCTGGTGCTCCATCTCCGCATTGAGCTCGGCACCCAACAGTATCACGATGGCTGAGATCCAAAGCCACGTCATGAAGCCTATCACTGCGCCCAAGGACCCGTAGGTGGCATTGAAGGTGCCGAAGTTGGCTGCGTAGAAGGAGAACATCGCTGAAGCTGCAAGCCACAGGATCGCTGCGGCGGCGCTGCCCCAGGTGATCCAGCTCCAGCGCGGTGCCTGGCGGCTCGGTCCGAACCGGTAGACGCAGGCCAGCGCGAATGCCAGGGCAATGAAGAGGGCGGGCCAGCGACCGATCCGGACAAGTAGATCCGCCGCATTCGAAAGCCCGACGTACTGGAGCACAACGGGAACGACGACGACGGCGCCCAAGGCGGCCAACACGAATGCGATGCCGCCGACGGTGAATCCGAGCGAGATCGCGTTCAACTTCACGAAGCCACGCTTCTCTTCCTCTCCGTACACGATGTTCAGGGTGTCGAACAGCGACTTCATGGCGGCGTTGGCGGTCCAGAGCGAAATGGCGAGACCGATAACGAAGGTGAAGCCGAGAGTCCGGTCGCCCTTCGTCGTGACACGGGTCAGTTGCTCACGCGCCACATCCACTGCCCCGCTAGGGATGAAGCCGGACACGTCGTCGAGATGCTTCGCGATGCTGCCGGGGTCGGAAAAGAACCCGTAGATCGCGACGAGCGCCGCGATTGCTGGAAAGATCGCCAGGAGGCTGTAATAGGTCATGCCGGCGGCAAGGGCGAGAATGCGGTGCTCGCCGATGTTGCCGTAGACGCGCCAGAGGATGTCCTTCCATCCCCTTGCGGGGATGTCGACGGGTGAAGTCGCCTGGCGTCCGCGATCGCCGCCTTCGGTCGCGAGCTCGGTCGACGAGGCATGCCGATCGGTATTCTCCTTCGCGGGAAAGGCTTCGTCGCCCTTGCTTCGGACGCTTTCTTCCGGCGGCGCGATGCGATCCCACATAAACGCGACGGCCAGCAGGCCCAGCGCCGCCGCGAAATTCCATCCGTCGCCGCGGCGATCCTCCGTTTTCCGAGTTTCGCTCATGAATTCCTCCGACGAAGAAATCGTCGAGGAGCATGAGGGGTTCCTCCGCGCCGAGCAGTGTTAGCTGGCGGAAGACCGATCGCACCGGTCCGGATTGGCGATCTGGATTGCCCGGTCTTCGGAAGAAGCCAAAGAGCATGTGTTTCGACAATGGCTACCTAGGTCAGCAAATCCCGCACTTTCGAATCCGGGGACGATGCCCGACAGAGTCGCTCCGACGACGTTCGCCAGCACGATGACCCAATCGCCTTGAGTTGGCCCGAACGCCGTCCAGAGACCAAGTCTTGCCCGCGAGCCCAGCATACCGAGCGAGAGATCGCCGCGGACTTTCTTGGCCAGGCCTTCCGGACTGGGGGAAGATAGGAGAGCACGGCGAGGAAAAGCGGCGACGCCGCCGACCTAGGGCGCGCGAGAGTGGAACATGGTCCAGTCGGGCGAGACCCTTCCTCCCTATTTAGGGTCGATTTTAGCCGCGGATCGGCACGCGATCCATAAGGGCTACCGGGCGCCGAAGCTTGAGCGTTATGTCTGCCGTCGGCAGAAATGCGCCTTGTGGCGTCAACGCTGCCAATGGACGGCCTCCGGCACAGCCTTCGAACCACGCCGGTCGCAATGCGCACTTTTGCCGACGCGGTTCCCGCTTAGCGTCCCGGTTCGTCGGAACAGGAGGACATCGGAATAAACCGCGGAGGCAAAAGCGACGAGAGAACGCCGCTAGGACGCCGGTGGCTTTAACGCGACGACGCTTCCTCGCATTTCAGGCATATCGGACCGGGCTTCCTGTCCGAAGGCATGAACGTCATCGGTTTCTTGCACTTTGGACAGATTGGCCAATCGGGACGTTTGTACATGGGTGAATGTTTTCGGAGTGTCATCTCCGAATAGTTTGATCTGGCTCAAATCGGTATCCGTCAGACTACCGGCTCAGGCCGCGACATTCGAGAACGCGATGCAGATAAGTTTTGCCGACGCCTACGGCAAAGCCTCGACCGGTCGAAGTACGACAACACATTGGAAATCCCGGGACCACGGGAAACATCGAGGCCCAGTCGGTGCCGTCGATGGCGCGCTCCACCTTTTATGCGGGCGTCGGCCCGAGCACTGCAGGAGGTAATCAACGCGACGGCTTTCATTCAAGTTCTGCTGTCATTCATCGCATGTGAAAGGCGTCGAAGGCGCGACCCAGGACAACCGCAACACCAGCGAAGACCGTTAGAGCCACGAAAGCTTCGATCATCGTTGCACCCAGCGGATGGTGGTGCCTCTAATGACAGCATGGAGAAACTGCCGGTAGATCGCATTCAGAATGATCGCCAACATGGTCACCCTCCATCGCTCTAGAGGAAGCGTACGATGATCGCGTTTCGGGATCGCTTCGTCAGCCTAAGAAAATGATGTCGTTCGTCGTCCGTAGCCACCCGGGTGGATGAAGTTAAGGGCCGAAGAATGCATGTTTCAGGTCGAGGATCGCCCGAACCACTTATTTGTCGGCTCACATTTCCTGGCCCTGCCTTATCGTTTGTGATTCCACTTTTTCCCGGCTCGACTAAGATTGCGGATGACTTGGGTGCTTGAGTGATTGGGGGAGTGCTGCTGACCCTTTACGCGGGAGAGGCGGTTACCTCTATGAACAGGTTTCGTTTCGTTGCTTATTCGTTCGTGGAGCATGTCATGTTGCTTTCAGAGAAATTCAGTGAGCGAACCATTTCCAACATGGACGTTGCGTTGGAACGAGCCTGTCGATTGATGCCAGAGGCATTTGAAGGATATCCGGCGCGGAGGTTCGTGGCGGAGAAGATCGTTGAGTGTGCCAGCACACACACGCAGACGTTGGGCGGGATGACTGAGGCGGGCAGGCGAGCAGTGGCCGAACTGGCCGCAGAAATTGTCGAAGTCAATTGACCTACTGAAGCACCTTCGGCATCACCAC
>JAEWBW010000703.1 GCA_023390955.1 Pseudomonadota bacterium | reverse complement strand
CCAATATCGACTTCGTCGGCAAGGCCGTGGAAGCGGCCAGCGGCAAGAAGCTCGATGCCTATTTGCGCGACAATCTGTTTGCTCCCCTCGGGATGTCCGACACCGGCTTCAAGATCAGCGATGACATGCGCAAGCGCCTGGTCGGCATGCATGCGCGCGGCGAGGATGGCCAGCTCGCTGCGATCCCGTTCGAGCTCGAGCAGGAGCCCGAGTTCCACATGGGTGGCGGCGGCCTCTATTCGACGGCCGGCGACTACATCAAGTTCACCCAGATGATCCTCAACAAGGGCCGCGGCAACGGCAACCAGGTGCTGAAAGCCGAGACGATCGCGACGATGGGGCAGAACCACATCGGCGATCTCAACATGGGCAAGCTGACGACGGCCGCGCCGATGTACACCAACGATGTCGACCTCTATCCGGAGCAGGTGAAGAAGTGGGGCCTCAGCTTCATGATCAACACCGCAAAGACGGCGGAGGGCCGCAGTGCGAACAGCCTCGCCTGGGCGGGCCTTGCCAACACCTATTACTGGATCGACCCGGCGCGCGACATCACCGGCGTGATCCTGATGCAGTTGTTGCCGTTTGCGGACGCAAAATGCCTGCAGGCATTCGCGGGCTTCGAGCGCGGCGTCTATGCCGGTCTCGATGCCGGAAGCGGCCAGCGGGCGGCGTAAAGCCATAGTATGAGGCGCGCGGCCTCGCGCGCCTCCGCTGCAACGGATAACCTCGTGCCCAAAGGCCATCGGCTTCGGGCACGAGGCAACGACAAAACTGGAGGAGACGCACGTGACAAACGATCTGGCAGGCAAGGCGGACAGCTATGTCTGCGGCATCTCCGACACGCCGTTGCTCGGCGACACCATCGGCCGCAGCCTCGACCTCGCCGTGCGCCGCTGGGGCCAACGCGAGGCGCTGGTCTCGCCCAGCCATGACGTCAGGTGGACATGGTCGGAATTCGCCGAGCGGGTCGATGCACTTGCCGCCGGCTTTCTGGCGCTCGGCCTCGAGCGTGGCGCACGGATCGGGATCTGGTCGCTGAACCGGCCGGAATGGACGCTGACGCAGTTCGCCGCCGCCAAGGCCGGCCTCATCCTGGTGACGATCAACCCCGCCTACCGCCTGAGCGAGCTGGAATTCGCGCTGCGCAAGGTCGGCTGCGCCGCGATCGTCACGGCCACCGCGTTCAAGACCAGCAACTACATCGAGATGCTCAACACGCTGCTGCCGGAGCTCGCCGGCGCAAAGCCGGGGCAGTTGCACGCGGCGCGGCTGCCGGATTTGCGCATGGTGATCCAGATCGGCGGACCCACGGCATCAGGCACGATTCCGTTCGACGAAGTTACGCGGATGGGCGGCGCGCGGCACCGCGAGCAACTGGCCGCCCTCGGCGCCTCCTTGCAGTTCGACGATCCCGTCAACATCCAGTTCACCAGCGGCACCACCGGATCGCCCAAGGGCGTGACGCTGACCCACCACAACATCCTCAACAACGGCCACTTTACCGGCCGCGCAATGGGCCTCACCGAGAAGGACCGCATCTGCATTCCGGTGCCGCTCTATCATTGCTTCGGCATGGTGATGGGCAACCTCGCCTCCGTCACGCTCGGCGCCACCATGGTCTATCCCGGCGAAGGCTTTGATCCCCTGACGACGCTGCGCACGGTGCAGCAGGAGAAATGCACCACGCTCTACGGCGTGCCGACCATGTTCATCGCGCAGCTCGACCACCCCGAATTCAAGACATTCGACCTGAAATCGCTGCGCACCGGCATCATGGCCGGCGCGCCCTGCCCGATCGAGGTGATGAAGCGCGTCAACAACGAGATGAACATGCGCGAGGTCACGATCGCCTATGGCATGACCGAGACCAGTCCGGTCAGCTTCCAGAGCGCGACCGACGATCCGCTGGAGCGCCGCGTCTCGACGGTCGGACGGATCCATCCGCATGTCGAGGTCAAGGTCGTCGATACCGACGGCAAGATCGTCAAGCGCGGCGAACGGGGCGAGCTCTGCACCCGCGGCTACAGCGTCATGCTGGGCTATTGGGACGAGGCGGAGAAGACCAGGGACGTGCTCGACGCCAATGGCTGGATGCACACCGGCGACCTCGCCACCATCGACGATGCCGGTTATTGCAACATCGTCGGTCGCATCAAGGACCTCGTGATCCGCGGCGGCGAAAACCTCTATCCGCGCGAGATCGAGGAATTCCTCTATCGTCACCCCAAGATCCAGGACGTGCAGATCTTCGGCGTGGCCGATACCCGCTACGGCGAGGAGCTCTGCGCCTGGGTGCGCGTCAGGCCGGGCGAGCAATTGACGGCGGAAGAGGTGCGGGCCTTCTGCGAAGGCCAGATCGCCCACAACAAGATCCCGCGCTACGTCGAGTTCGTCGACGAGTTTCCGATGACGGTGACAGGGAAGATCCAGAAATTCCTGATGCGCGATGCCGTGGAGCAGCGGCTTGGGCTGAAGGCGGCGAAGACGGCGTGAGGTCTTCATCCTCCCCTGGAGGGGGAGGATCGGTTCGCATGCAGCGAAGCGGAATGCGAACCGAGGTGGGGTGAAAGTCTCTCCCCGACAAACGCTGCCCGAGTGGAGAGATCACCCCACCCCGCTCGCGCTACGCGCGATCGACCCTCCCCCTCCAGGGGAGGGTAAGACCGCCTTAAACCGTCAGCCCGCGCTGCTGCGCCAGCTGCTTCAGCGACACCTGCGGCCTTGCGCCGATGTGCTGGATCACTTCGGCGGCCGCCAGCGCGCCGAGTTCGCCGCACTGCTTGTGGGAGAGATCGCGCGACAGGCCGTAGAGGAAGCCGGCCGCGAAGAGATCACCGGCGCCGGTGGTATCGACGAGCTGCGTGATCGGAGAGGCCGGTGCTGCGACCGCATCGGTCGGCGTCACCACCACGCAGCCCTTCTCGCTGCGGGTGACAACGCCGAGCTTGACGTCGCTGCGCAGCTGCTTGAGCGCGGTGTCGAAGTCGGAGGTCTCGTAGAGCGACTTCAGCTCGGACTCGTTGGCGAAGACGATGTCGGCGGTGCCGTTGCGCATCAGGCCCAGGAACTCGTCGCGATAGCGGCCGACGCAGAAAGAATCCGACAGCGTCAGCGCGACCTTGCGGCCGGCCTCGTGCGCGATCTTGGCCGCCTTGACGAAGGCTTCCTTGGCGCCCGGCGGATCCCAGAGATAGCCTTCGAGATAGACGATCTTGGCGGCCGCGATCTCGGCCGGATCGATGTCGGCCGGCGACAGATCCTGCGCCGCGCCGAGATAGGTGTTCATGGTGCGCTCGCCGTCGCCGGTCACCAGGATGTAGGAGCAGCCGGTGGCGGGGCCGTCCTTGGCGGCGGGCGTGTTGAAGGCGACGCCGGCGGCACGGATGTCGTGCACATAGAGCTTGCCGATCTGGTCGACCTTGACCTTGCCGACATAGGCGGCGCGCGCGCCGAGGCTGCCGATGCCGACGATGGTGTTGGCGGCCGAGCCACCCGAGACTTCCGTCGCGGGGCCCATGTCGGCGTAGATCGCGGCGGCACGGGCCTCGTCGATCAGGGACATGCTGCCCTTGGCCATGCCATGTTTGGCCAGGAAGGCCTCGTCGGTCCGAACCAGCACGTCGAACAGCGCGTTGCCGATCCCGAGGACGTCATATTTCGCGTCAGCCATTCACTTTGATCCTGTTGCCCGATTGCGGTCGCGCGGAAAATCCGCTTCCTGTTCCGCCTGAAAACTTGGCCCGCGACCTATCACGGCAGGCCCTTCGCGAGCAAGCAGCCCTATCTTTTGACGCGTTTTCGTCACGCGAACCGGGACCACTTCGCTTGAAAACGCTATGGTATATCCGACCCCGATGATCCGCTCCTTCCTGACAGTCTCGACGGGAACATTGGCCTCGCGGCTGCTTGGTTTTGCCCGGGATTCGCTGATCGCGGCGCTGCTCGGGACCGGCGCGGTGGCGGATGCGTTCCTGGCGGCATTCCAGCTCGTTAACGTGGTGCGGCGGCTGCTCAGCGAGGGCGCGCTGAACGCCGCGCTGGTCCCGGCCTGGCTCGGCCTGCGCGAGCGCGACGGCGACGCTGCCGCGACCGCCTTCGCCGGCCGGGTGCTGGGGACGGTCAGCGCAGCGCTGATCGCGGCCTCCCTCGTCATCGCGCTCGTGATGCCGCTGATCATCACGGTGATCGCGCCCGGCTTCACCGGCAGCGCGACGCTCGACATGGCGGTTCAGAATGCGCGGCTGATGCTGCCTTACCTCGCCTTCGCCGGCCCGGTCACCGTGCTGATGGGCCTCCTCAATGCGCAGGGGCGCTTTGCGCTGACGGCGTTCTCGCCGCTGCTGTTCAACATCGCACTGATCGCCACCATCGCCGCGCTGCTGCTGGCGCATTCCGATGCGACGGTTGCAGCGTGGGCGCTGGCGGCAACGGTCGGGATCGCCGGCCTGCTGCAGCTCGTGATGCTGGGCTCGCAGCGTAGCGCGCGGCTGGCAACGCCCCTGCGGGTGAGTTTTGACAAGGAGATGCGCGGCTTCTTTGCGAAGGCGATCCCCGGCATGATCGCGAGCTCCGGCCCGCAATGGCTGATGGTCGCCGGCGCAATCATCGCGTCTGCCACGCCCTCCGCCGTGTCCTGGCTCTATTTCGCCAACCGCCTGATCGAGCTGCCGCTCGGCATCGTCGGTGTCGCCATGGGCACGGTGCTGGTGCCGGAGCTGACGCGCGCAATTGCAAGCGGAGACCGGAGCGCCGTTGCACACGCGGAATCGCGCGCGCTCGAGCTCGCGGCAGGTCTGGCCCTGCCCGCGACGCTCGGCCTGATCGTGCTGGCTTCACCGATCGTCCGGCTGCTGTTCGAGCACGGCGCCTTCACCGCAAGCGACAGTGCCGCGACGGCGCAGGCGCTGATGTGGCTGGCGCTGGGGCTGCCCGCCCATGTCCTGATCAAGGCGCTGTCGCCGGCCTTCTATGCCCGCAGCGACACCATGACGCCGCTTCTCGCCACGGTGAAGGGCTTTGTGGTCGCCGTCGCGCTGGCGCTGGTGCTCGGCCATATCTTCGGCGCACCCGGCATTGCCGCGAGCATTGCCGCCGGCGCCTGGAGCAGCGCGCTGTCGCTGCTGCGCAAGGGCGCGGCCGAGTTCGGGTTCTCCGTCGATACCGATGCCCGCAGGCGGCTGCCGCGGATCGTGCTCGCGGCGCTCGCGATGGGCGCCCTGCTCTGGCTGAGCACCGCCCTCGTGCCAGCCGGCAGCCATGGTCTCCTGCAATTCGCCGCGCTGGCGCTGCAGATTGCCGCCGGAATCGCCGTCTATGGCCTGCTGCTGCAGGCACTCGGCGTCACCTCCTGGCGCGAGGCCAAAAGCGCCCTGAAACGGCCGGCGCCGCACGACCAGCGCGCTTAAAGGCGGCGAATTACACTTGACGGGGCAGCGCCGCTGTTGGAAACGACGGCCCGGCTACCTCTTCGGAAAGCTTGCGGGAACGCTACCATGCCATTCGTTGAACGGGTTTTTTCGGGCGTCCAGCCGACGGGCAATCTGCACCTCGGCAATTATCTCGGCGCGATCGTCAACTTCGTGAAGATGCAGGACACCCATAACTGCATCTATTGCGTCGTCGACATGCACGCGATCACGCAGGGCATCGACGTTTGGGGCGGACCGGCCGAGCTCGCGCGCAACACCCGCGAGGTGACCGCCGCGTTCATCGCCGCCGGCATCGATCCGAAGAAGCACATCGTATTCAACCAGAGCCAGGTCTCGGGCCACGCCGAGCTCGCCTGGATCTTCAACTGTGTCGCGCGCATGGGCTGGCTCGGCCGCATGACCCAGTTCAAGGAGAAGGCCGGCAAGGACCGCGAGAATGCGTCCGTGGGTCTGTTCGATTATCCCGTGCTGATGGCCGCCGACATCCTGCTGTACCGCGCCACCCATGTTCCGGTCGGCGAGGACCAGAAGCAGCATCTCGAGCTCTCCCGCGACATCGCGCAGAAGTTCAACAATGACTTCGGCGACTCGATCCGCAGCCAGGGCGCCAATGACGGCCTGTTCTTCCCGCTGCCGGAACCGCTCATCACGGGGCCGGCGACGCGCGTGATGAGCTTGCGCGACGGCACCAAGAAGATGTCGAAGTCGGACGCGTCCGACAACTCGCGCATCAATCTGACCGACGATGCCGACACCATCGCGCAGAAGATCCGCAAGGCGAAGACCGACCCGGAGCCGCTGCCGTCGGAAGAAAAGGCTTGGAAGCGCGGCCCGAGGCCGACAATCTCGTCGGCATTTTTGCGGCGCTCTCCGACCGCTCCAAGGCCGACGTGCTGCGCGAATTCGGCGGCGGCCAGTTCTCCAGCTTCAAGAACGCGCTGGCGGAGCTATGCGTGACGAAGCTCGCGCCGATCGCCGGCGAGATGAAGCGCCTCGTCGCCGATCCCGGCCATATCGACAGCATCCTGATCAGCGGCTCCGACCGCGCGCGCGCGATTGCCGAGGAAACGATGAACCTGTCCAAGGACATCGTCGGCTTCATCCGCAAGCGCTGACGCGAAACGCGGCCGGCGAGAATTCGGCGGCCGCCCCACTCCCAAAGGATCGGGGAGTGTGGCAGCATGCCCGCAGGTCCACGCCGGGACATGCATGACGAGCAAGCGACTTTGCTTCGAGCCGGGTCACAAGCCCAAATGCCTTGTGATCGTCGATGACACCGCCGAATGGGATCGCGCGGTCTATTACGCCAGCCGCTGGGCCATTCGCGCCGGCGGCGGCGTGGTGATGCTGCGCATCATCGAAACCGAACCACAGAACCAGGAATGGCTCGGCGTCGCCGACATCATGCGCGCCGAAGCCCAGGAGGCCGCGGAAGCCGCCCTTGACCGCGCCGCAGGCCGCGCCAACGGCATCGCCGCGATCACGCCGGAGCGCGTCATCCGTGAGGGCGATGCGATGAAGCAGCTTCTCGCCGTCATCGACGAGGACTCCGACATCGCCATGCTGGTGCTGGCCGCCAATCCCGGCGCCGAGGGCCCGGGCCCGCTGGTCTCCCTGCTCGCGCATGCGCTCGGCACGTTCCCGGTCCCCGTGACGATCATTTCCGGCGCACTGAACGACCAAAGCGTGGATTCGCTGTCGTAGGTGGGGGCTCACCCTCCCCTGGAGGGGGAGGGTCGATCGCGCGAAGCGCGAGCGGGGTGGGGTGATCTCTCAACACGGGCACTGTCGGATGGGGAGAGACCGTCACCCCACCCCGTCTCACACTACGCTTCGCTTCATGTGAGCCGACCCTCCCCCTCCAGGGGAGGGTAAGGAAGAGCGCCCCTAACCCCCTGAAATATATAGCCGAACCCGCGGCCGCCCCTTGATCGTGCGTTTGGCGTCGCCATCTGGTAGTGAGGAGCTCACGCGCCGGCCTTGAACCGGCGACGTCCGGAGAAAACCATGTTCATTCAGACCGAAGCCACCCCCAATCCCGCCACGCTGAAATTCATTCCCGGCCGCGTCGTCGTCGACGGCGGCCCGATGGAATTTTCCAGCCGCGAAGCCGCTACGCGTTCGCCGCTCGCCGAAAAGCTGTTCGACGTACCCGGCGTCACCGGCGTGTTCTACGGATCGGACTTCATCACCGTGACCAAGGCGAACGGTGAATGGCAGCAGCTCAAGCCCGCGATCCTCGGCGCCATCATGGAGCATTACATGTCGGGCGCGCCGCTGCTCGCCGACGGTGCGGCCAGCAGCGATGTCGATCTCGACGACGAGGACGAATTCTTCGACGAGTCCGATGCCGAGACGGTCGACATGATCAAGGATTTGATCGAGACCCGCGTGCGGCCGGCCGTCGCCAATGACGGCGGCGACATCACTTTCCGCGGTTTCAAGGACGGGATCGTCTATCTCAACATGAAGGGCTCGTGCGCCGGCTGCCCGTCATCGACCGCCACGCTCCAGCACGGCATCCAGAACCTGCTGAAGCATTTCGTGCCCGACGTGGTCGAAGTCCGGCCGATGTAACGACACAGTCGTCATTCCGGGCCGGCTCGTAGAGCCGAACCCGGAATGACAACGTCGCCTAAGCCGCCTGCCCGATGCTCGCGGCTTCCTCGGC
>JAEWBW010000327.1 GCA_023390955.1 Pseudomonadota bacterium | reverse complement strand
CCAAGGGCCAGAGCGCGCGCTTCCTCAAGGTGTATGAGGAATACAAGAAGGCGCCCGACGTGACGCGTCAGCGCATCTATCTCGAGACCATGGAGCGTGTGCTCGGCGGTTCCGAGAAGCTGATCTTCGATGGAAACGCTGCCGGTCAGCAGGGCGTCGTGCCTTATCTGCCGCTCAACGAATTGACGCCCAAGCGGCCTGCCACCCCCGGCCCGCAGACCAGCGGAGGCAACCGATGAAGTCCCCTGTTGCAGGCATCGTATCGCTGATCGTTCTGCTGTTGGTCGTCATCGTCGGCTACATGTCGCTGTTCACGGTGCAGCAGACCGAGCAGACCATCGTGCTGCGCTTCGGTGAGCCCATCGAGGTCGTCACCGATCCAGGCCTGCACTTCAAGGCGCCCTGGAATTCGGTGATCAACATCGACAAGCGGATCCTCGATCTCGAAAACCCGTCGCAGGAAGTGATCGCGTCCGACCAGAAGCGGCTCGTGGTCGACGCCTTCGCGCGTTACCGCATCAAGAACGCGCTGCGCTTCTACCAGAGCATCGGCACGATCCAGGCGGCCAACATCCAGCTCACCACGCTGCTCAACGCGGCGCTGCGCCGGGTGCTTGGCGAGGTCAACTTCATCGCGGTGGTGCGTGACGACCGCGAGCAGCTGAT
Organism: Pseudomonadota bacterium; assembly: GCA_023390955.1. Classification (GTDB taxonomy): domain Bacteria; phylum Pseudomonadota; class Alphaproteobacteria; order Rhizobiales; family Xanthobacteraceae; genus Bradyrhizobium. Next base: position 2,249 of record JAEWBW010000327.1, on the reverse strand, counting down.
GCAGCGCATCCGCGAGCAGCTCGATCGCGAGGCCGACGGTTACGGCATCCAGGTCGTCGACGTCCGGATTCGCCGTGCCGATTTGCCTGAGCAGAACAGCCAGGTGGTCTACCAGCGCATGCAGACGGAGCGTCAGCGCGAAGCTGCCGAGTTCCGCGCGCAGGGCGCCCAGAAGGCGCAGGAAATCCGCTCCAAGGCCGATCGTGAGGCGACCGTCATCATCGCGGAAGCCAACTCGCAGGCTGAGCAGACGCGCGGTGCTGGTGATGCCGAGCGCAACCGTCTGTTTGCGGAAGCCTATGGCCAGAACCCGGACTTCTTCGCGTTCTATCGTTCGATGACCGCGTATGAGAACGGGCTGCGTGCCAACGACACCCGCTTCCTGCTGCGGCCGGATTCGGACTTCTTCAAATATTTCAGCAATCCGTCCGGCAAGCCGGCGGCTGAGGCGCAGGCTGCTCCGAAGCCCTGAAACCCGCTAAGATGCTAAGATAGATACGGCGAGGGCGGCGCGATCGTGCCGCCCTTCCGCACAACAAGACGGCATAAGGGGAGGTTCCAATCCGATGAGGTCAATTGCGTTTGCCGACTTCCTCATCGGCTTGGGCATCCTGTTCGTGCTGGAAGGCTTGATGTTCGCGGCAAGTCCCGCCTGGATGCGCAAGGCGATGAAGAGCGCCATGGCGACCCCGGATCACATCCTGCGGGCGGTTGGAATAGGCTCCGCCGTGGTCGGATTGATTCTGATCTGGTTCATCCGGCGCCCGCTGTAGCGGGCGGTCCAACGCCAAAGTGAAGCGCCACGGCGGCCATTTCGCCGTATTATCGACTTTTGAGGTCCGTTAAGCTCCGTGCTTGCGCCGTGCCCCCGTTCGAGCGCAGTCTTGCGCCGAATCCTTCTTCTCTGTCGGAGATCACCATGACCGCTGCCACCGTCACGACCCGCCTGCGCCATGGTCTGCGATTTGGGCTGGCCACGATGGCCGTCAGCGCCTTTACCGCCATCGCTTCGCCGGTCTCCGCGCGCGGGCCCGAGGGCATCGCCGACGTGGCCGAGAAGGTGATCGACGCGGTCGTCAACATCTCGACCTCGCAGAATGTCGAGGCCAAGGGTGGAGGCGGCGGTGGCAACGCGATGCCGCAACTGCCGCCCGGCTCGCCCTTCGAGGAGTTCTTCGACGACTTCTTCAAGAACCGCAGGGGTCCCGGCGGCGGCAGCAAGGGCGGCGAGCGCAGCGAGCCCGCGCCGCGCAAGACCAACTCGCTCGGCTCCGGCTTCATCATCGACACTTCGGGCGTCGTCGTCACCAACAACCACGTCATCGCGGATGCAGACGAGATCAACGTCATCCTCAACGACGGCAGCAAGATCAAGGCCGAGCTCGTCGGCGTCGACAAGAAGACCGATCTTGCGGTGTTGAAGTTCAAGCCGACCAAGCCGCTGGTCGCGGTGAAGTTCGGCGACTCCGACAAGCTGCGCCTCGGCGACTGGGTGGTCGCGATCGGCAACCCGTTCAGCCTGGGCGGCACCGTCACCGCCGGCATCGTCTCGGCCAAGAACCGCGACATCTCGTCGGGCCCGTATGACAGCTACATCCAGACCGACGCGTCGATCAACCGCGGCAATTCCGGTGGCCCGCTGTTCAACCTCGATGGCGATGTCATCGGCGTCAACACCCTGATCATCTCCCCCTCGGGCGGCTCGATTGGCATCGGCTTCGCCGTGCCGTCGAAGACGGTCGTCGGCGTGGTCGATCAGCTGCGCCAGTTCGGTGAGCTGCGCCGCGGCTGGCTCGGCGTGCGCATCCAGTCGGTCACCGACGAGATCGCCGAGAGCCTCAACATCAAGCCGGCGCGCGGCGCGCTTGTTGCCGGCGTGGACGACAAGGGCCCGGCGAAGCCCGCCGGCATCGAGCCGGGTGACGTCGTCGTCAAGTTCGACGGCAAGGACGTCAAGGATCCGAAGGATCTCTCGCGCGTCGTCGCCGATACGGCGGTCGACAAGGAGGTCGACGTCGTCGTCATCCGCAAGGGCCAGGAGGTCACCAAGCGCGTCAAGCTCGGCCGCCTGCAGGACCCCGACAAGGTCCAGGCCGCGGTGAAGACCGATGAGCCCGCGCCCGAGAAGCCGGTGACGCAGAAGGCGCTCGGCCTCGATCTCGCGACGATCAGCAAGGATCTGCGCACGCGCTACAAGATCAAGGACAGCGTCAAGGGCGTCGTCGTGACCAATGTCGACGCCAATTCGG
>JAEWBW010000249.1 GCA_023390955.1 Pseudomonadota bacterium | reverse complement strand
ATTCCAGCGGCGCCGAGGTGACGCTGGTGCAGCGCTCACCCACACTCGTCACCAACATCGAGCCGTCGGCCCAGCTTGCCTACGCCACCTACAATGAGGGCACGCTGGAGGATAACGATTTGATCGCCGCGTCGATGCCGACGCCGCTGGCGAAGAAGACCCATGTGATGCTCACCGAGCAGTCGAAGGCGCTCGACAAGGAATTGCTCGACGGCCTCACCCGCGTCGGCTTCAAGCTCGACTACGGCGAAGGCGGCACCGGCTGGCAGTTCAAATATCTCACCCGTGGCGGTGGCTATTATTTCAATGTCGGTTGCTCGGATCTTGTCGCCAAGGGCGCGATCAAGCTTCGGCAATTCGACGACATCGCGCGCTTCACGGCCGACGGTGCGCAATTGAAGGACGGTGCCGCGATGCCGGCCGACCTTATCGTGCTCTCCACCGGCTACAAGCCGCAGGATGTTCTGGTGCGAAAGCTGTTCGGCGACGCCGTGGCCGATCGCGTTGGCCCGATCTGGGGGTTTGGCGACGGCCTCGAGCTGCGCAACATGTATACACGCACCGGCCAACCCGGCCTCTGGTTCATCGCCGGCAGTCTCGCGCAATGCCGCATCAATTCGAGATACCTCGCGCTGCAGATCAAGGCGATCGAGGCAGGGATTCTACCGCAGGCCGCAGGGGCGGCATAAGGGGGAGCGGACACACATGGCAACCATCCTGGGCAGCGGCGAGCATCGCTACCGCGTCGTCGAGAACTTCGCAAAGCTGCCTGACGGCTGGACGCTGACCGATGTCGCATCGGTCGCGGTCGACAGCAAGGACCGCATCTACGTCTTCAACCGCGGCGCACATCCGATGGTCGTGCTCGACCGCGAGGGAAACTTTTTGCGCAGCTTCGGCGAGGGATTGTTCTCCCGCGCCCATGGCCTGCATATCGATGCCGATGACAATCTCTATTGCACCGACGACGGCGACCACACCGTGCGCAAATGCACCACCGACGGCAAGGTGCTGCTGACCATCGGTATCCCCGAGAAGCCGTCCGCGTTCATGAGCGGTGATCCCTTCAACCGCTGCACCCACACCGCGTTGTCCCCGAAGGGGGAGATCTACGTTTCCGACGGCTACGGCAATGCGCGCGTGCACAAATTCACCCCCGACGGAAAGCTGATGCAGAGCTGGGGCGAACCGGGCACCGATCCCGGCCAGTTCAACATCGTGCACAACATCGCGGCCGATGCCGACGGTTTTATCTATGTCGCCGACCGCGAGAACCATCGCGTGCAAGTGTTCGACGGCAACGGCAAATACCAGGCCCAGTGGAACAATCTGCATCGCCCCTGTGCGCTGTGCTGTTGCGGCGGCAAGTCGCCGACCTTCGTGGTCGGCGAGCTCGGACCGGGCATGGCGGTGAATCGCAAGGTGCCCAATCTCGGCCCGCGCTTGTCGATCGTCGATGCCAAGGGTAACCGCATCGCCCGGCTCGGCGGCGAGGAAGGCCCGGGCACGGCGAGTGGCAAGTTCCTGGCGCCGCACGGCATCGCGCTGGATTCCAAGGGCGACATCTATGTCGGCGAGGTCGGCGTCACCGACTGGAAGACCAGTTTTCCCGACGAGGAGATGCCGGCCTTCGTGCGGGGCACGCGGTGTTTGCAGAAGCTGGAGCGCGTGCGGGACTAGCGGCTGGCGCGATCACACGTTTGAGATCGCAGGCAGGCCAGCTTCGCGCGCGCCCGGAAATCGCGGCATTTTTTGAGCGCTGTGCCACCCCGCCGCCGCAATGCTTGCGCCTGAATAAGTCGCTCAACGGGCTTCACAATCCCGTCACGCTGCATGTAGTATGTGAGTACATGCTGCTTCGCAGCGTACATTGGAGGCCGGGAGCGTTACTTGAACGCACATGTCTCGCAAGGCAGTTGGCCGGTGCTGGTCCTCAACGCGGACTTCCGGCCGCTGAGTTACTACCCGCTGTCGCTGTGGTCCTGGCAGGACGCGATCAAGGCGGTGTTTCTCGATCGCGTCAACATCGTCGCGCATTACGAGCAGGCGGTGCGAAGTCCGACCCTCGAGATCCAGCTGCCAAGCGTCGTCTCGCTCAAGTCCTTCGTCAAGCCGACCACCCACCCCGCCTTCACCCGATTCAACGTCTTCCTGCGCGATCGTTTCGCCTGCCAGTATTGCGGCTCGCCCGAAGACCTTACCTTCGACCACATCATCCCGCGCAGCAAGGGCGGCCAGACCACGTGGGAGAACGTCGTCGCGGCTTGTTCGCCCTGTAACCTGCGCAAAGGCAATCTCACGCCGGCGCAGGCCAAGATGTTTCCGCGGCAGAGCGCGTTCGCACCGACCGTGCACCAGCTCCATCGCAACGGCCGCCTATTCCCGCCGAACTATCTGCACGATAGCTGGCTCGACTATCTCTATTGGGATACCGAACTGGATCCGTAGGCGCCCGCATCAGGAACTTTGCAGTTCCATGGCCGTTTCCACCGCGATCAGAAAGCCCAGGAGCGGGTTGGGATGCGGGCAGCGAAACGGAAGCAACACGATGAGGATCGCGCGCACGCTCACGGCGTTCACGGCCCGGGCAAAGTCTTTGCCGACATCGCCAACCGGACATCGCAGGCGGCCGGACGCGCGCTGACATTCCTTATCGCCGTCGGCGTCGTTGTCGTCTGGGCGGTGTCGGGGCCGATCTTCGGCTACTCCGACACCTGGCAATTGGTGATCAACACCGGCACCACGATCGTCACCTTCCTGATGGTCTTCCTGATCCAGAACTCGCAGAACCGCGACAGCGCCGCGATCCAGGTCAAGCTCGACGAGCTCATTCGCGTGAGCTCGGCCCAAAACTCCTTCGTCGGGATCGAGCATCTCACCGATGACGAGCTCGAGGAAATCCGCGACAAGTGCGAGCGCCGCGCCAAGGCCGAGAAGACGGAAGACGCGGTGGAGCACGCCGGCAAGAAGGCCAAGCGGGCCGCCGAGCTGGTCAGCGAATAGGCCCGCGCACGCTCTTGGCCCAAGGCCAGAGCGAGATTGATGCCCCCATAAAAGGACAGGCACCCTGACAGGTCGCATTCGCGCCGACCCGTTGCAGCGCGGTGAGTTGGCCTGTCCCTGGGTCACTGTCCCTCAGGTCAATTCGCAGGACGATTCGCAGCCGCTACGCTTGCAGAATCAGCCAGTGAGGGAGCGAGCCCATGGGATCGCTGGAGAGGTTCATCCATTCGCAAAACCTGATCCTGTTCAGAAAGCAGCTTGACGATCCGCGACTGCCGGACGAGCAGCGACGCCTGCTTCTGCGGCTGCTCGAGGCCGAAGAAGCCAACGATGATTCCGGCGACAGAGGCCACTGCGAACAGCCGTCGCCGGCCGTGGCACGGCGAGCGCCATGATCGAGTGGGAAATATTGCGAGACCGGGGCATCCTCGTCGTTTCGCCGAGCGGTCCGCTTGCAAAGGCCGATTTTGTTCGGCTTGCCCAAGAGATCGATCCATTCATCGCCGCGCATGGACGACTGACCGGACTGATGGTCTGCGTGAAGGCATTTGCCGGCTGGGACAGTTTTGGAGCGTTCGTATCGCATATGGGCTTCGTTCGGGATCATCACCGCAGCATTGATCGCGTGGCCGCGGTCACCGACAGCGGCGTCCTGACCTTCATGATGCGGATGTCGAGACATTTCGTTTCCGCACAGGTGCGGCAGTTTCCCTCCGATCATGGCGCCGAAGCATTGGCCTGGCTGGAAGAGGGACGACAGGCTCTGGTCACGCCCCGCCTTGCAACCATCACCCATTGATCTATCGCAACGCATTCGCGCGCGCGGGCTCTTGAATGGCGCGAGAGGACCAGCGGTGCGCGTCAACTCGTGACGCGTCGGGTGGAGCAGACAATGTGGGTCTTGATGTACGTGTTTTCCTACTCGATCAATCCTGTCGCGACCAACGACAGGGACGAATGGCGGCTGCGCCCGACCGTGGTGTTTCAGGAATTCACGAATGAAGAGCGATGCAAGGCTGCTAAGGCGTCCCTCGAAGGAAGTCTCAGGGATGCAGGCGCACGCCTGAAGAGCGGTCTCGAGGACTTGAAGAGCACGGGCAAGGGCGACCCTGCGCAGGTCATCATTGCCTACAACGTGGAATGCCTGCCGAAATAGGCTTGGGGCGTTCGTGGCAGCGGGCGATCGCAAAATAATGCGTTCTGCTTGCTGAACCCGTGCCTGCGCAGACACTTATCGAACCAGACTTGTCGAGGAAGACTTGCGGTGCCCTGGTATGGAACCGGCCGGAACTCCCGGCCGCTTCGGGCGTTATCCCGGCATGACACAGGATTATGAAGCACGTTCCCCCCGCATTCTGACCCCCGAAGAACGCAAGGCCCGCGACCAGACGCGCCGTGCCGATGCCGAACAGGCCATGCGCGAGCATGAGGCCTCACAGAAGCAGCTCTATTCCAACATGGAGCGGCTCCGTGCGGAGCGGCTCGCGCGGGAAGCGAGTGCGAAGAGCTAATAGCGCGCGCGACACCGATACGCCTATCAAGCCTTCTGAAGAGCCAGCGTGACGCCCCCGAGCGTCAGCACCATGGCTGCGATCTCGCGCATGCCTAACGGCTCGCCCAGAATGATCGCGGCCGACACCACGCCGATCACGGGGACGATCAGCATCCCCGTGGAAGCCGAGGTCGGCGGCAGCCTGCGCAGCGTCTCGAACCAGGTGACATAACAGACGCCCATCGGCACCAGCGTCATGTAGACGAAGCAGGCGAGGCCGAACGGCGTGATCGCGGTGATGTGGGGCTGCTCGAACAGCATGCCGAGAATCAGCATCGCGCCGCAGCCGAGCCCGACCTGCCAGGCCACGACGACCAGCGGCGGCATCGGTAGCGGCTTGCGGTTGAGCACATTGCCCAGCGCAAACAGGATGGCACAGGACAGCGCCAACGCGATGCCGAGAAGCTTGTCCGGGCTGAAGTTGAAGCCATTGCCGCTCAGAAGCAGCGCCACGCCGATAACGCCAAGGACGAGGCCGACAATGTCCCGGATCGTCGGCCGCGTATGCAGGACGGGCCACGCAAACAACATGGCCCAGATCGGCATGGTGTAGGCCAACAAGGCGCCCTCGCCCACAGTCACGTATTTCATCGCGACGGTGCCAAGGCCCATCCAGGCGAAGACATTGGTGAAGGTCGCAAATCCCAGCCGCGGGATGGCCTCGCGCGGGACCGCCAGCGATTCCTTTCGGGCAAGCGCGATGGCAGCCAGGATCAGCGCGGCGCAGCTGCCGGCGAGGCCGCGGGCGAACAGCGGTGGCCATTCCTGCAGCAACAGCTTGATCAGCGGCCAGTTCAGCGCCCAGCCGACCGCCGTCACCCCCAGGCAGAGAAAGCCGATCGATCTGTCGCGCTGCGTCGAATCCATGGCATGCGCTTAGCAGGCGGCCGTCGGCTGCTCCACCTCGACCGGTGCATCCGCGCCCTGCGGAACGCGCGAGGCCGTCACCCGTTTGGGTCTGGCGGTTGCGCGGCACGACCCGCCGCGCCCCGCGCTGCAACCAAGGGAGCCGTGCCATGCCCGCCGCCGAAAAGGACCATGTCTACAAGATCCTGGAACTGGTCGGATCGTCAGACAAGAGTATCGAGGACGCGATCCAGAATGCCATCAGCCGCGCCGCCAAGACCGTCCGCGAGATGAAATGGTTTGAGGTCGTGCAGACCCGCGGCCACATCGAAAACGGCAAGGTCGGCCATTACCAGGTGTCGCTGCGCGTCGGGTTCACGCTCGAAGGATGATGCGCGAACCGATCTCCAACCCGGGCGAGCGTCGTCGGAGTTACCGACGACGCTCAACCCGTCTCAATTGCTGTAGAGATAGTTCGGCAGCCACAGCGTCAGGCCCGGCCAGATGTACATGAACACCATGCAGACGATGACGATCAGCATGTAGGGCATCATGCCGGAGAAGATCTGGTTCAGCGTGACGTGCTTCGGCGCGACGCCCTTCAGGTAGAAGGCCGACATCGCCACTGGCGGTGACAGGAAGGCCGCCTGCAGGTTTACGAACACCAGCACGCCCCACAGCACCGGATCGATGTTGAAGTGCTTCAGCATCGGCAGGAAGATCGGCACGAAGATCACGATGATCTCGGTCCACTCCAGCGGCCATCCGAGCAGGAAGATGATGGCCTGCGACAGGATCATGAACTGCACCGGCGACAGGTTGAGCGACAGCACCCAGCTCTCGAGCAGCGCCTGGCCGCCGAGAATGGCGAACACCGCCGAGAACAATGCCGAGCCCACGAACAGCCAGCACACCATCGAGGTGGTCTTGGCGGTCAGGAACACCGCCTCCTTGGTGCGCTTCCAGTCCAGCGTGCGGGCCTGGAACGCCAGCAGGAAGGCACCGGCCGCGCCGACCGCGGCCGATTCCGTCGCGGTGGTGATGCCGAACAGGATCACAGCGAGCACGACCACCGTGAGAAGTCCGAGCGGCATCACCGAGATGACGAGCAGCCGCAACACCTCGAACTGCTCCGCCTCCATGGTCCAGTAGTAATAGAGCAGCAGGAGCACGCAGAAGGCCGCGACGAAGGCAAAGTAGGTGTAGAACTCCTGCGGTGGCCCGAAATCGACCGGTGCAGCCGTGATCTTGCCGCGCAGCTCGGCGCTGCCCATCTGCTGCAGGCCTTCCGGCTCGCTCTTGACAGGCTTGTCCGACCGGCTGGCCGCACCACCGAGCTCTTCGAGTTTCTCCTCCTGCTCGACGATTTGCGCGCCGGCGCCGAGCGGCTGCAACACCTCCTCTGCGGGCTTCGATTGCTGCTGGCTTACCGTTGCGACCGGCGCAGGGACGTCCGGCTGCTGATGGATCACCACGTACCACCACGTCGCCCACAGCGTCACCAGCGTCAGCACCAGCGGCACCAGCGCATAGCCAAGGCTCTGCAGCAGCGCCACATAGCCGATGCGAGCGCCGTCGGCGGTGAGCTTCATCGCCCTCGCCGGCAACAGCACGGCGCTCAGCAGAGCCGGCAGCATCTTGCGCGAATAGGCACGCTGGAGGTCGGAAATCCAGGGCCGCACCGGGACCTTGATATCGCTCTCCGAGAGCTTCGGCGCGATCTTCGGATTCAGCAGTGCCCAACCGATGATGTAGACGAGATAGAGGAAAGCCAGGAAGAACCCCGGAAACATCGCAGCCGCGTAGAGCTTGACCACGGACTGGCCGGCGACCGCGGCGTAGACGATGATCATCACCGAGGGCGGGATCAGGATGCCGAGCGTGCCGCCGGCCGTGATCACGCCGGAGGCGAGCTTGACGTCGTAGCCTGCCTTCAGCATCGGATTGAAGGCAATGACGCCCATCAGCACGACCACCGCGCCGACCAGACCGGAGGCGATGCCCCAGAAGGTGCAGACGATCAGCGTCGCCACCGCGAGCGAGGCCGGCACGCGACGGAACGCGAGCTGGATCGAATAGAACATCTTGTCGACCAGCGCGCCGCGCTCCATCACGTATCCCATCAGCACGAACAGCGGGATGGAGATCAGGACGTCGTTGGTCATGGCGCCGTAGGTGCGCTGGACCATCAGGTCGAAGATGTGGTTGTCGGCCCAGGCCTCGCCGCTGCGATGATAGGCGAAGAAGCCGAAGAACATGCCAAGACCCATCAGGGTGAAGGCGGTCGGAAATCCCATCATGATGACGACCACGATGAGGCCGAGCATCAGAAGCCCGAGTGACGGATCGCTCATCGCTGCAAGTCTCCGCCCATGCCGCGTTGCCGAGCGGCCTCCTCGATGCCCTGCGCATGCGCGATGGCGGCCTTGCGCGCCTCTTCGTCGACATGTTCGCTGTGCGCGAGCTGCTCCTCGATGACGTCGATCTCGGAAACGTCGGCAAGCCGGCTCGGCCACGCTCCGGTCTGCAGGCAGATGACGCAGCGCGCGATCTCGGCCGCGCCCTGCAGCAACACCAGCACGCCCGCAAGCGGGATCATGAACTTGAAGTGGTAGACCGGCGGGCCATCCGCGGTCACGTTGGAATGTTCGTTGATGCGCCAGGAGTCCATTGCGAAGTCCCAGCCGGCATACACCAGCGCGGCGATGCCCGGCAGGAAGAACACGAAATACAGCCCAAGATCGAGCGTCGCCTGGGTGCGGGGCTTCATCGACGAATAGAGGAAGTCGCCGCGGACATGGGCGTTCTGCGCCAGCGTGTAGGCGCCGGCGATCATGAACAGCGTCCCGTACAGCATGTTCGAGGCGTCGAAGATCCACGCCGTCGGCATGTTGAGGATGTAACGCTTGAACACCTCGGCACAGACGAGGCCCATCAGGCCGACGACCAGCCAGGCCGCGGCCTTTCCGGTCCATGTACTGACGCCATCAATGGCATGAAGAAAACGCTGCGCGTCCATTGGCCCCACAATTCCGCAAGATCATCAGATATTGAAAAGACAAGCGCCACCCGGGATTGTGATCCCGGATGACGCTTCCAACAACCCCAAAAGGGCGATCAGGTCTTCTTCTTCGCGTTCGGACCGAAATAGTGGTTATAGGCCATGCGCCGGTTCACCACCGTGTCCTGCTCCCACTGCGTCGCGCGCTTGGCGAAGGCCAGCTGCGACTCCAGGATTTCCTTGAACAGCGGATTTTCGGCCGCCTTCTTCTCAGCGACCTGGTCGAACACGTCGAGCTGCTTCTGCAGGATCGAGTCCGGCGTCTTGTAGAACTTGACCTTGTCCTTGGTCTGCAGCTCCTCGTAGTCCTTCGAGTAGCGATCAATCGCCTTCCAGGCCATGTCCTGGCCCGCCGCTTCGGCGGCGTTGGCGATGATCGCCTTGATCTTCTCCGGGAGCGCGTCGAACTTGGTCTTGTTGAACATGACCTCGAACTGCTCGGCGTTCTGGTGATAGCTCTGCAGCATGCAGACCTTGGAGACGTCGGCGAAGCCGAGGATACGATCCGAGCTCGCATTGTTGAACTCGGCGGCATCCAGCAGGCCACGATCCATGGCCGAGACGATTTCGCCGCCGGGCAACGCGTTGACCGCAGCGCCGAGGCCGGTGAACACGTCGATGGAGATGCCGACGGTCCGGAATTTCAGACCTTGGAAGTCCTCAACCTTGGTCACCGGCTTCTTGTACCAGCCGAGCGGTTGAGTGGGCATCGGCCCATAAGGGAACGAGACGACGTTGGCGCCGATCGAGGCGTAGAGCTTTTCGAGGAGCTCCTTGCCGCCACCATACTTGTGCCAGGCGAGCAGCATGTTGGCGTCCATCGCGTAACCCGGACCCGAGCCCCACAGCGCCAGCGCGTTCTGCTTGCCGTAGTGGTAGGCGAGCACGCCGTGGCCGCCGTCGAGCGTGCCCTTGGACACCGCGTCGAGCAGACCGAAGGCCGGCACCACGGCACCGGCGGGCAGCACCTCGATCTTCAGGTCGCCGCCGGTCATGTCGTTGACCTTCTTGGCGAAGTCGAGCGCGAATTCGTGGAAGATGTCCTTTGCCGGCCAGGTGCTCTGCCAGCGCATGCTGGTTGCACCCTGTGCGCTGACGATCGTCGGCGCGGCGACCGTGGCGGCGGCACCGGCCGCTGCCGTCTTGAGGAAACGGCGACGCGTGGACACGCCGTCTTTGCTTGTCTTGGTCATTGAAGTCCTCCCCAGTTATCGGCGATCCCTTGCGGATCACTCCTCATTTTGTGGGGAGAAGACAAAGACTTGCGCCGGACTTTGGCAAGAACGTTCGAGACGATGCGACGCTTCGACGCGGACCACGTGCAAGAGTGCGCCCACTCGCCTGTGGGATTTATTCCCCGCGCGGCAGATTAAATTCACCGCTGGCGCGAACGCGCCGCAGCATCACGCGTAGTGACACGCCACCGAGTGCCCGTTGGCGCCCACTCTCAACTCCGGCGACTCTTCCTTGCAGCGGGGCTGGGCGATCGGGCAGCGGGTATGGAAGTGGCAGCCCGACGGCGGCTTCATCGGGCTCGGCACGTCGCCCTTCAGGCGGATGCGCTCGCGCTTGAGCTTCGGGTCGGGCACCGGCACGGCCGACAGCAGCGCCTTGGTATAGGGATGCTGCGGATTGCGGTAGAGGTCGCTCGCTTTCGCCAGCTCGACGATGCGGCCGAGATACATCACCGCGACGCGGTCGGAGATGTGCTCGACGACCGAGAGATCGTGCGCGACGAACAGATAGGTGAGGTTCAGCTCGGCCTGGAGGTCCTCAAGCAGGTTGATGACCTGGGCCTGGATCGAGACGTCGAGCGCGGAGACCGGCTCGTCGCAGACGATCAGCTTCGGCTCGACCGCGAGCGCGCGCGCGATCACGATGCGCTGGCGCTGACCGCCGGAGAATTCATGCGGATAACGGCGCATGTGGTCGGCCTTGAGGCCGACCTTGACGAGCAGGCCCGCGACACGGTCCTCGCGCTCCTGCGTCGAGGACGCCAGATTGTGGATGGTGAAGGCTTCACCGAGGATGGCGCCGACCGTCATGCGCGGATTGAGCGAGGCGAATGGATCCTGGAACACCAGCTGCATGTTCCGCCGCATCGCGCGCAGATCGTTGCCACCGAGGCCGCGGACATCCTGGCCGTCGAACACCACCTCGCCTTCGGTCGGCTCGATCAGGCGCAGCACGCAGCGTCCGGTGGTGGACTTGCCGCAACCGGATTCACCGACGAGACCGAGCGTCTCGCCGCGATTGACCGAGAAGGACACGCCGTCGACGGCATAGACGGTGGCGACCTGGCGCGACAGCAGCCCGCCCATCACCGGGAAGTGCTTCTTCAGTCCGGAGACGCGCAGCAAGGGCTCGCTCATGACACGTTCCCCAACTGCGGATCTCCCAGATGACAGGCCATGCGGTGACCGGGCGCGATCTCGCGCAGCAGCGGCTCCCGCTCGGTACAGACGTCCATGGCAAACTTGCAGCGCGGCGCGAAGCGGCAGCCCACCGGCGGATTGATCAGGATCGGCACCGAGCCGCCGATCGCCTCCAGCCGCGTCTTGTGCTCGCTGTCGAGGTCGATGCGGGGGATCGAGCGGATCAGCCCTTGCGTAT
>JAEWBW010000246.1 GCA_023390955.1 Pseudomonadota bacterium | reverse complement strand
GGTGCTGTTCGATTTAAAATAATCACGCAAAATCAGATATTTATCGAAATTTGACGCGGCGATTGATTGCGCCGCCGCTGACAACCGTCTAAAAGTCCGCCGACGCAAAATCAGCCGGGGCGAATTCAGCTTTACGCCGGAATTGGCCCTCACTATCAGAATCAGGACAATCTCCTTTACGCCGCGAAGCGACGGGGCTGTGCGCGGGAGGAAGGCGTTCTGCGGCCGGCGGCCGGAATCGGGAAAGCAATGAGCGTGACGTCGGGAACCAAATCTGAGGGCGGCATCGGTGAAACCATCCGGGTCGTGATCCATGCCCTCCTGATCGCGCTGGTGATCCGCACCTTCCTGTTTCAACCATTCAACATTCCCTCCGGATCGATGAAGGCGACGCTGCTCGTCGGCGACTATCTGTTCGTCTCGAAATATTCCTACGGCTATAGCGCCTACTCGATTCCGCTCACCCCGCCGCTGCCGGCGCTGTTCTCGGGCCGCATCTTCTCGTCCGAGCCCGCGCGCGGCGACATCGTGGTGTTTCGTCCGCCGAACGAGGTCGGCACCGACTTCATCAAGCGCGTGATCGGACTGCCCGGTGATCGCATCCAGGTGCGCGACGGACTGCTGTACATCAACGACACCGCGGTCGTGCGAGAGCGCGAGGAAGACTTCGTCGGCGAGGATCCGTGCGGGCAATCCGGCGCGATCGCGCGGGTGAAACGCTGGAAGGAAACCCTGCCGAACGGCGTCTCCTATGAGGCGCTCGACTGCGTCGACTACGGCTACCAGGACAACACGCGCGAGTTTCAGGTCCCGCCGGGCAACTTCTTCATGATGGGCGACAATCGCGACAACTCGTCCGACAGCCGCGTGTTCGGCTACGTCCCGCTGCAGAATATCGTCGGGCGGGCTCAAATGATCTTCTTCTCCGTTGCCGAGGGCGAAAATCCCTGGCTGTTCTGGCGCTGGCCGTGGTCTCTGCGCTGGAACAGGTTCTTCAAAATCGTCCGATGAAAGACGAAGCCAAGGACATCTCCACCCACCCGGTCGAGGCCACCGCAGGCCCTGAGGGCGAGGCTGTCGCCAATCCGCCCGCGAAGAAGAAGCGGACACGGGCCGGCAAGGCCAAGGGGGCGGACAAGGCGAATGCGGCCGTCGAGGCGCGCATCGGCCACAGCTTTGCCGATCCCAATTTGCTGACGCAGGCGATCACCCACGTCTCCGCACTGAAGTCCGGGCGCAAGCGCGGCGACAGTTATCAGCGCCTGGAATTCCTCGGCGACCACGTGCTCGGGCTGGTGGTCTCCGACATGCTCTATCACGCCTTCCCGAACGCGGATGAGGGCGAACTCTCCAAGCGACTCGCCGAGCTAGTGCGCAAGGAGAGCTGCGCCGACGTCGCCAAATCGCTCGGGCTGCTCGACGATATCAAGCTCGGCTCGGTCGGTCTCAGCGCCGATGCGCGGCTGCGCAAATCGGTGCTGGGCGATATCTGCGAAGCCGTGATCGGCGCCATCTATCTCGACGGCGGCCACGCCGCGGCGGCTGACTTCGTCAAGCGCAACTGGACCGAGCGGATGCACAAGCCGCGACGGCCGCTGCGGGACTCCAAGACCGTGTTGCAGGAATGGGCGCAGGGCAAGGGACTGCCGACCCCGGTCTACCGCGAGGTCGAGCGCACCGGGCCGCATCACGATCCGCAATTCCGCGTTGCCGTCGACCTGCCGGGTCTGGCGCCCGCGGAGGGGGTTGGCGGTAGCAAGCGGGCGGCCGAGAAGGTCGCAGCCTCCGTCATGATCGAACGCGAAGGCGTCGGCAATGACGGCTGAAGCAAACGCCGAAGCGCCGGCCGCGACGCGCTGCGGCTTCGTCGCGCTGATCGGCGCGCCCAATGTCGGCAAATCGACGCTGGTCAATGCGCTGGTCGGTGCCAAGGTCACCATCGTCTCGCGCAAGGTGCAGACGACGCGCGCGCTGATCCGCGGCATCGTCATCGAGAACAACGCGCAGATCATCCTGGTCGATACCCCCGGCATCTTCTCACCCAAGCGCCGGCTCGATCGCGCGATGGTGTCGACCGCGTGGAGCGGTGCGCACGACGCCGATCTCGTCTGCGTGCTGCTTGACGCCAAGAGCGGGCTCAATGAGGAGGCCGAGGCGATCCTGAACAAGGTCGCGAGCGTCAATCACGACAAGATCCTGATCCTCAACAAGGTCGATCTGGTCCAGCGCGAGAAGCTGCTGGCGCTGGCGCAGGCCGCGAACGAGCGCATGCCGTTCACGCGGACCTTCATGATCTCGGCGCTCTCGGGCGACGGCGTCGACGACATCCGCAAGACGCTGTCGGAGATGGTGCCCGCAGGTCCGTTCCTCTATCCCGAGGACCAGATGTCGGACGCGCCGATGCGGCAGCTGGCGGCCGAGATCACCCGCGAAAAGATCTATCGCAAGCTGCACCAGGAATTGCCCTACCAGTCGACGGTCGAGACCGACAAATGGGAGGAGCGCAAGGACAAATCGGTGCGCATCGAGCAGACGATCTTCGTCGAGCGCGAGAGCCAGCGCAAGATCGTGCTCGGCAAGGGCGGCGCCACCATCAAGTCGATCGGCGCGGAATCGCGCAAGGAATTGACCGAGATCGTCGGCGTGCCCGTGCATCTCTTCCTGTTCGTCAAGGTGCGCGAGAACTGGGGCGACGACCCCGACCGCTATCGCGAGATGGGCCTGGAATTCCCCAAAGAGTAACGCCGGTGTCCGATGAACGTGCCTCGTAACGTCCTGCGCTTCGAAGCGCTGCTCTACGCATCGCTGATGCTGGACGCACTCTCGGTCGCGTTCCAGGACCGGACGCCGACGGCGGGTGCGACGGAGCAGATGATCTCGAGCGCGACCATCCTCGCCGGCGGCATGATCCTGCTGATGGTCTATTTCGTCCGGCTCGCGGCGCGGGAGCGCAAGAACTGGCCGCGCTGGGTGCTGATGGCAGCGCTCGTGCTGTCGATGATCTCGCTCGCGCAGATCATCGGCGAAAAGGGTCTCGTGCTCGACAGCGCCATCGAGATCGTGTCCTGCGTGCTGACGGGCATCGGGCTCTATTATTCCTTCACCGGCGATGCGCAGGGCTGGTTCGTCGCGTGAGGTTGCGCTGGATTCCGTAGGGTGGGCAAAGGCGCGCCCTTGCGCGCCGTGCCCACCATGCAGCGTTCCCGGGATCAAATTGGTGGGCACGCTTCGCTTTGCCCACCCTACGACAGATCGAAATGCGCTAGACTTCCCCACATGGAATGGACCGACGAAGGCATCGTGCTGGGCGTGCGGCGGCATGGCGAGAGCAGCGCCATCGTCGAGCTGCTGACCCGCGCGCACGGGCGTCATCTTGGTCTGGTGCGCGGCGGCGCCGGCTCGCGGATGCGGCCGCTGCTGCAGCCCGGCAACAGCGTCAGCGCGGTCTGGCGTGCGCGGCTGGATGAACATCTCGGCACCTATGCGATCGAAGGGCTGAAGCTGCGGGCGGCGACACTGCTGGCATCGTCGCATGGCGTCTACGGCATCACCCACCTGGCTTCGATCGCGCGCCTGCTGCCGGAGCGCGATCCGCATGAGGACATCTTCGCGCAGCTCGAGCATGCGCTCGACGATTTCGACGATATCGGCAGCGCGGCGGTGCACCTGATCCATTTCGAACTGACGATGCTCGGCGAGCTCGGGTTTGGACTCGCGCTGGAGAATTGCGCGGTGACCGGCGAGACCACGGACCTGATCTACGTCTCGCCGAAATCCGGCGGCGCGGTGTCGCGCGGCGCGGGCGAGGCCTGGCGCGACCGGCTGCTGCGCCTGCCGCCCTTCCTGCGCCCGAACGAGCCGCATGACGATCTGACCGACGAGGACCTTCAGGACGGCTTCCGCCTGACCGGCCTGTTCCTGCTCCGCCACGTGCTGGAGCCGCGCGGGCAGGGCCATTCCGACGCCCGCGCGGGATTCATCAATGCGCTGACACGCCAGCAGGCGAAGGCGGCCCTTCCTGCGCCATGAGCCGTTTGCGGCTCTGACCCGCTGGATCACATGGGCGCACCCCGGAACGAAACCTGCAAAGCTGCGTTGGGGGCACAGGGTTCCACAACCGGGGATATCCTGATGCTGATCAGGGGAATTGTTGTGTCCGCCGCTCTGCTCACGCTGGCGCCGGACGCCATGGCCGGCGAGCAGCCCGGCCTGTTTCGCCGAGCCTCCTGCACCATCGTGAGGTACTACGTCGCAAAATATTCGGCTGGCGCCGCAGAGGCTTGGGCACGGTCGAATGGCGCGACAGATGCCGAGATCGAGACTGCCCGCCGCTGCATTGCCAATGCACCCGTTTCGGCACAGGCCAAGACGCCGGCTCCGGCCCTGGCGACGGCAGGTTGGGCGGGTCACTAGCCGCCCACAGGGAACCAATCGGTCCTTGCCCGATTCGCTTCCACGGTTTAACCGGGCGGCATGGGAAAACGACCGATTCCGCCGCAGAAGCCTGTTGAAATTCACGATGTGCCGCTGAGAGATGCGCTCGAAGAGCGCTATCTCGCCTATGCGCTCTCCACCATCA
>JAEWBW010000241.1 GCA_023390955.1 Pseudomonadota bacterium | reverse complement strand
CTGCTGTGTGAAAGCTGGAACGAAAAGATATGCGCAAATGGCGGCCCGCTTGATCCGTCACCAACAGTCGATCAGGCCATCAACGGCAGCTATGCCTGGCTCGAGATCGGGTGTTCGCGATGCAAGTCGGAGCGTGATGTCAATTTCGCTGCGCTGCCGACCACCTCGCGGCGTCTGGCTTCGAATGACTAGTGCCCACCCTTGATCTCGCGCAAAAGTTGCGGTTGGATATCCTGGCTACAGGGGAAACGAAATGCGGTGGCTGGGAATTGCAGTGCTCTGTGTAGCACTCGCGGGATGTTACGCAACGGGCGCGAACGTTGAAACCAAGCTAGCCCAGGATTACATCGGGAAAAATGTCGATGCTCTTGTCGTCCGATGGGGACCGCCCGCTAGTAGCTTCAAGATGAACAGCGGCGAAACTGCTTATAGCTGGCACTTGGCGACTGGAAGTTCGATCTCAATCTCTCGTCATGGCCAATCGAGCGCTTCGGGAAGTTCGCGAGAGAACGCTTGCAAGGTCAATGTCGTTGCATCGCCAAGCGGAACGATAAAAAGTCTGGCCACCGAAGACTCGGACACCAGCCTCTATTACGGGCCTATCCCTACTGGCGTTGAGCTTGGGAGCGTCTGCGCAGAGAAACTTGGAATGAAGCAGTAACAGCTGTCGTTTCAATTGAGCAGACCTATGGCAAACGGTTGATCGCTGCTATGCGTCGAACACCGCGGCTCGTTCTCATTGCTCCGTTTGCGCTCGTTACGCCAGCCATTGCGGCAATCAACATCGCGGCCAACTCCATGCAAATGGGTCGCGCCTCGGGAACCCTTTATCAGTGGCAGCGGATTGATTTCCGCCCTTCAGGACTCTCCCGGCGAGACGCGGCGCAGATCAAGGTCGTGATCCGCACCGTGGGTCCGAGCATGCAGGGCCTCATCCGGATCCCCGGAGCTCCGGCGTCCAACTTCGACACGGGCAACGGCACTACCGTCGTTGGCCTGATGAATGCTGGTAGCGAGGCCGCAGGCTTCTCCGAGATTATCGCGCTCGAAATATTGTTCACGCAAATGGCGCCGGATCAGCATTTTGAGGTGCTTGCCGTCGATCACAAGCCCTAACGAGCGCCGAACCGAACGTCCTTGCAAGCGAACCGCACTGCACAATCGCATTTGTGCGCCAACGCCGAATAGGCCCCCCTCCTCGAGAAGACCCACGTGGAAGTGCTTCGGTTCACATCGGAAAGTGCTTGTCCTCATATTCTTTGATTAGCGCACAGAGCGCTTCGAACCGCTTCGCTTCATCCGAGCCAGGCTTTGGCTCAGATTCGAAATAGCGTCGGACCTCGCCAATTGCGCGTTCATAATCACGTTCATTCTGAAGGGACGCCAACTTATCCATTTTCCCTCCTGCATGGGATCGATCGATTCCCAAATGGGGAACGCCACTGAATTTCTTGCAATTATGACGCCACAGCAGTGTAATTCCTCGCCCGGAATTGATGCAACGCCGGCACATCGATGGCCAACTCGCTTGTTATCCGAAGAGGAACGAGCCTGGCGAAGGCGGCCAAGGCGCTGCGAGCAGCGCAGTATGTCCGGATGTCGAGAGAGCTGCAGCGCTATTCCATCAAAAACCAGCTCGCGGCAATTGCGGTCTACGCCGAAGCGAACAATCTCACCATCGTCCGCACCTACGCCGATGAAGGCCGCAGCGGATTGCGGATCAAAGGCCGCCCCGGGCTGATCGAGCTCATCGAAGATGTCCAATCTGGGTTGGCGGATTTCGATCACATCCTTGTTTACGACGTCAGCCGCTGGGGCCGCTTTCAAGATGTAGATGAAAGCGCCTATTACGAGTTTCTCTGTAAGCGGCACGGAGCTCGCGTTCACTACTGCGCTGAGCAATTTGCCAACGACGGCACGTTCTTGTCGGGTATCGCCAAGAACATGAAGCGGGGTATGGCCGCCGAATGGAGCCGCGAGCTTTCGGTTAAGGTGCACGCCGGCCATTGTCGGATCGCGCGTCTTGGATACCGGGTCGGGGCTCCCATCGGTTACGGCCTCCGTCGCATGATGGTCGACGAAGACGAACATCCGAAATGCCAGCTCGCCAGGGGCCAGTCCAAGGCTTTGCAGAGCGATCGCGTCCGATTGCGGAAAGGCACACCTGAAGAGGTCGCCGTCATTCGCTGGATTTTCGATCAATTCGTCATCGGACGCCAGTCCTACAGCGAAATCCGCCGTCTATTGAACGACTCGAACATTGCCAATCACAACGGGCGGCCGTGGTCAGACCGCATGATCTACACCCTGCTCGGTAACGAAAACTATGTTGGCAATATCGTCTACAATCGCACTTCCCGGCGCCTTGGCGCGAGGCTAATCAAGAACCCAAAGGATGCCTGGGTGCGGGGCGACGCCAGGATCGAGCCGATTGTCGACCCAGCTCTCTTTGCGCAAGCCCAAAGACTGCTTGCTGATCGTCGCGTAGAAATTCCAGAAGACCAAATGCTCCTCCGCTTGCGCCTCACACTGCGGCGCAGAGGCAAGCTGAATTCGCGCATCATCAACACGACCCTAGGGCTGAATCACGTTTCCGCATACGTCAAACATTTCGGCTCATTGCGAAGAGCCTATGCGCTCATAGGGTATTCGACCCCGCGCGACTGTGAATGGCTCGACAGCCGAAAGCACTGGTCGGAAGTCCTGGCTAAGCACGTACAACAACTGGCTCAAACGCTGTCTGCAGAAAGTGGACTGAACGTCATTGCGGGAAAGGACGGACTTGGTCTAACGATCGACTCAAGAATAACTATCTCCTTCATGGTTGTACGCCACGTAAAGAAGAAGGAAGCCCATCACGCGGCAACGTGGAGGATTTATCGTACGCAGCAGCATTGCGGACTTCTGGTACTGATCCTGTTGGCCTCATCGAACAAGGCAATTGAAGACTATGCGCTTCTGCCCTGCCCTTTGGGGACGGGACGGTACATAACCCTGTCGGAGGCGTCCTGCGCGCAGCTCGGAGCTGTTCGCTTCGCAACCATGGATGCCTTAATCCGAGAGATCAGAGCGAGGGTAGTTCCCAGCCGCGGCGCGCCAGCTACGAGGGAACCAAAGAGCCGATCAGCGAAATCGAGCCGGACCAGAGCCAGGACCGTCCCCGTGCGGAACTGATGCATCGACGTTGAAAGACGATTTTGTCTCCGACAAGCGTCATGTCGGCCTTGATGTCTTTGATCTGCTCCTCCGGTACGGCCATGTAGTCGGCGGAAAGAACAGTGAAGTCGGCAAGTTTACCTGATTGAATAGTACCCTTCCGTCCCTCTTCGAAGGTGTAGCGTGCAGCAGCGGACGTTAGAGGCGTAGCGCCTGTTCGCGGCTGATGGCTTCCGCCGCGCCGTAGCCGCGGCCATTGGGGTCTTTCCGCGTCACCATGATGTACACGTTGAGGAATGGATTGATCGGGTTGACGGGAAATTCAGTTCCAGCGCCAAGCCGCGCGTATCGAAGCGGTCCGACGATCCGGTAGCCGCTCACGCCGCGATGGTGGCTCCCCCATCGACGACGACGGTTGAACCGGTCGAGAACGGATTGCATGCGAGAAAGAGGACCGCGTTCGCGATGTTCGCTGCCTCGCCGATACGACGCAACGGCAGGCGCTCCGCCGCGCCGGCGAACATCTTCTCGCGCTCGGCGTCGGCCATGCCGGACCACATCGGCGTCGCGACCAGGCCAGGCGAAACCACGTTGACCCGCACCGGCGCGAGTTCAAGCGCAAGGCCGCGCGTCATCGCTTCAAGCGCCGCGTTCACGGCCCCTTGCAGCACGGTGTTCGCCGAGGGACGAGCGCTGCGGAAGCCGGAGACGAAGCAGAGTGAGCCACCGTCCCGGATCTTCGCCGCCCGGGCCACGTGATAGGCGCCCCAGAACTTGCTCTCCATGGTGGCGCGCGCGTCCACCAGGTCGGATTTCCGGAGCGGACCGCTGGTCGTCTGCGCCGCCGACACCACGACGTGATCCCATTCCGGTTCGCCGGCGAAGAAGGCTTCGACCGAGGGACAGTCGGCAGTATCCATTCGCTCCGCCCTGGCGGTCCGGGGGAGGCCGGCGAGCGCGGCGTGGAGCTTGGTCGTGGAGCGGGATGCGATGGTGACCGACGCACCCGCCTCGCACGCCTGCTGCGCCACCGCCAATCCGATGCCCGAACTGCCGCCCACGACTAGAACGCGTTGCCCCTGTAGACTTCCGTACATGCGTCCTC
>JAEWBW010000237.1 GCA_023390955.1 Pseudomonadota bacterium | reverse complement strand
TCGTCATCACCGACGTGGTGATGCCGGACGAAAACGCGTTCGACCTGTTGCCGCGCATCAAGAAGATGCGACCGAACTTGCCGGTCGTGGTCATGAGCGCGCAAAACACCTTCATGACGGCGATCCGGGCGTCCGAGCGCGGCGCCTACGAATATCTGCCAAAGCCCTTCGACCTGAAGGAGCTGATCGCCATCGTCGGCCGTGCGCTGGCCGAGCCGAAGGAGCGGGTTGCCGCTCCGGACGAAGACTCCGAGATGGAGGCGATCCCGCTGGTCGGCCGTTCGCCGGCGATGCAGGAAATCTACCGCGTGCTGGCGCGGCTGATGCAGACCGATCTCACCGTCATGATCACGGGCGAGTCCGGCACCGGCAAGGAGCTCGTGGCGCGCGCGCTGCATGATTACGGCAAGCGGCGCAACGGCCCGTTCGTCGCGGTCAACATGGCGGCGATCCCGCGCGACCTCATCGAATCCGAGCTGTTCGGCCACGAGCGCGGCGCCTTCACCGGCGCCAACTCCCGCGCCTCGGGCCGCTTCGAGCAGGCCGAGGGCGGCACGCTGTTTCTGGACGAAATCGGCGACATGCCGATGGAGGCCCAGACACGGCTGCTCCGCGTGCTGCAGCAGGGCGAGTACACCACGGTCGGCGGGCGCACCCCGATCAAGACCGACGTGCGCATCGTCGCAGCCTCCAACAAGGATTTGCGCGTCCTGATCCAGCAGGGTCTGTTCCGCGAAGACCTGTTCTTCCGCCTCAACGTCGTGCCGCTGCGGCTGCCGCCGCTGCGCGAACGCATCGAGGATCTGCCCGACCTGATCCGTCACTTCTTCTCGCTCGCCGAAAAGGACGGGCTGCCGCCGAAGAAGCTGGACACCCTGGCGCTGGAGCGGATGAAGCAGCATCGCTGGCCCGGCAACGTGCGCGAGCTGGAAAACCTCGCCCGGCGCCTGGCGGCGCTCTATCCGCAGGACGTGATCACCGGCTCGGTGATCGATGGCGAGCTCGCGCCGCCCTCGGTGAGCCCGGGAGCTGCGGTCCAGCAGGGCGTCGACAATCTCGGCGGGGCGGTGGAGGCCTATCTCTCATCGCACTTCCAGGGCTTCCCGAACGGCGTGCCGCCGCCCGGCCTCTATCACCGCATCCTGAAGGAGATCGAGATTCCCTTGCTGACGGCGGCGCTGGCGGCCACGCGCGGCAACCAGATCCGGGCTGCCGACCTGCTCGGCCTCAACCGCAACACGCTGCGCAAGAAAATCAGGGATCTGGATATTCAGGTCTATCGGAGCGGGGGCTAGTCCCTCGCAACATACGCCAAGCGCGTTTGCTCGGCGGTGGCTCAGCTCCCCCTACCACAGCGGAGCTGAGCCTGTCCGGATCGCGCCTTCCTGAACAGTCGGCGCGGATTGCTAAAGTCTGGACGCGCGAAAATGTTCCGCGCGCAATGCGCTCGCAGGTCGTTCGGTCGCACGTGGTGGTCTCAGCGGACGAGGCGGCTTGATGCCGGCGCCATGCTGGCCATCTCCGCCGACTGGTCCTGCAGTCCGCCGGGGCCATTGACCAGCAAGTCTGCCGCCACGATCAGCAGCAGAACGGCTGACACCATCATTGCGAGAAAGAACCTGTCCATGCTCGGTCAAGCCGGCAGGGGCCGATTCCGTTCCCGGCGACTTGGCCGATCTCGGCGAAACGCGTTGTGGATTGCGCCCCTCGGTCGCGGCTGGACCGCCGCGGAATAGTCACATTCCGGCAACATTGTGGTATGAATGCATCAGTATCCGCGAGCGGCGGATCCCCGTTTTCAGCATAGCCATTGCCGGAATGACCAGCGCAGATACCTCGGCCGCAGCCTTTGATACGACTCCAGCCGACGAGCCCGGACGCAGCTCGTTGCGCCGGTGGCTGGCGCCTATTGCCGTGGCGCTGGCGCTGCTGTCGGCCTTCCTGACTTTCATTGTCCTGACGGGGCTGACCTCGATCGAGCCGACCCGGGAGGTCGTCAGCTCGTTCCTGCTGATCAACGCCGGCACGATCCTGCTGCTGATCGGAATCATCGTCCGCGAGGTCTGGCAGATGATCCAGGCCCGCCGGCGCGGACGCGCCGCGGCGCGCCTGCACGTCCAGATCGTCGGCCTGTTCTCGATCATCGCCGTGCTGCCGGCAGTGCTGGTTGCCGTCGTCGCCAACGTCACGATCGAGCGCGGCCTCGACCGGCTGTTCTCGGGCCCGACCAAGGAGGTCATCGAGAATTCGCTGATCATCGCGCGCGCCTACACCTACGAGCACGCCCAGCTCATTCGTGGTGACATCCTGGGGATGGCCAACGACATCGCGCTGGCGCGGCCGCTGTTCGACCAGGACCGTAGCACCTTCCGCGAGCTGCTGACCTCGAGCGCCCAGTCGCGCAATTTGCCGGGCGCACTGATCATCGACAAGGACCGCAACATCCTGGAGACCGCGCAAACCGGCATCCAGCAGAGCTTTCAGACCCCGCCCGCCGAGTTCCTGAGCAACGTCAACGAGAGCGACCCGCAGATCGCGGTGTTCCCGGAAGCCAACTACGTCGCCGCGGTGATCCGGCTGCGCGCCTTCAATGACACGTTCCTCTATGTCGCGCGGCTGCTCGACCCGCGGGTGGTGGCCCAGCTCAAGCAGACCGAGGTCAGCGTCGCCGAATACGCCCAGATCGAATCGCGCCGGCTCGGCATCCAGGTCGCCTTCGCGCTGATGTTCGCGGTGATCGCGCTGACCATCCTGATGGCCTCGGTGCTGATCGGGCTCAATTTCGCCAACGGGCTGGTGGCGCCGATCCGGCGGCTGATGAACGCGGCGCACACCGTCTCGAC
>JAEWBW010000697.1 GCA_023390955.1 Pseudomonadota bacterium | reverse complement strand
AGGACGATCCTAAGATAATCAAAGCCCGTCGTATTGCCCCGAGCCATTGCATCAGAAATCAAAGGTCCACGAAAAATGCCAAACTGTTTCTTAATCATCTCTCGACGTTACATACTTTGGCGACGATGATCAAAGGTTGAGGCTGATGATGATTTGTGCGGAGGCAGTCTAGCGAATGCGCACTACGCACATTTTGCATTCAACACACGGGCAAACTCGTCTCGACCATCTCTCCGTCCGATCGGCTGGTAACAGCGACGGTGGCGAATGAAAAATAGATAGCAATCCAGTCAAGGCCGACCGTTGGTCCTTCAGCTACGTCAAATCGCTTGCAGGACGGGTCTTCAAATACTCGGCGCTCGGACCCGATTTACGGCGATTTCGCCAGACCCAAGCTGCGGACGCCGCAGCCTGCGATCGCAGCAAATTAGTGCACTGTCACCGTCAACTTGAAATTCGCAATTCCGTTAAGGAATTGGGGCGGAACATGGTTGGCACGCAAAGTGCTTATGTGCGGTATTGCCGGGCGAAATCGAACACTACGCCCAAGCTATTTGATTATCTGATTTCCGGAAATTGGCCGAGATGTTTCAACCATCGACGATTGCACACTATCTCGTTCTTGATGGGATGCGCGGCATAGCCGCGATCATGGTCGCCATTCACCATTATTCGAAATCGAACAGCAATCTCTTCCTTTTGCTGAACGCCAATCTCGCCGTTGATCTGTTCTTTATTCTTAGCGGATTCGTTCTGGCTCACTCTTACGCGACGCGCATTGCGTCAGGCATGACGTTCGGCGAGTACATTCGCAAACGGATTATTCGACTATATCCAATGTTCGCGCTCGGTCTGCTCTTTGGATTGACCGTTCTGCTTACGATCGGAGGGGCAGATGGCTGCTCGAGCCTTGCGCTCGTGGCAAACGGTCTTCGCAATCTCCTGTTTCTACCGTCGTTGAATGCATGCTCCACAACTGACTTCGGGTCGCCGACGCCCGCGATCGGCGCGATCTTTACCCCGAACCCTCCCTTGTGGTCTCTCTTCTTCGAGATGGTGGCAAGCTGCGGCTTTTTTCTCTTGGCCAAGTTGTCCGGAAAGAGGCTTCTGCAATTCGCCGGAATGAGTTTCGCCTTGTTGCTCGCACTGTCTGTGTTGGATGCCCTGGCGACAAAATCGCTGGGAATTCAGATCACCCACGGCTGGGGCACGATGAACTTCATCGGAGGTTTTCCGCGAGTGTTCTACGGTTTCGCTCTCGGCATTTACTTGTACCAATTCCTGCAACGCGATCGGGGTGGCATCGAGCGGCGCATTCCAGCTCCGTTGAGTTATCCGGCCGTCCTATTCTTGTTGCTCACAATCATGCTCGCTTTCCCTTTTCCGTTCCGCGGCCTCTATTCGGTGGTCTGCGTTTTGACGGTGTGCCCGGCTCTAGTGCTTCTCGGCGCCGCCGTGACAACCGAAAACCGTTTCACCCTTGCATTGTCAAAGGTGCTAGGCCAACTATCATATCCTGTCTATTGCTTGCACGTTCCGGTCGGACTGGTCGTATTCGCCGTTGCATCGAAATTTGACCTCCCCGCAGCGACGGCTTCGGCCCTTTCTCTGGTCGGAACGATCGTGGTGTCGGCAATCTTCTTGAAGGTCTACGACGAACCGGTCAGACGCGCTCTTGCCAACAGGATGCCGAAATTTCGTATCGCTGCGGAAACGGCGCGCCGGGTAGAATTGCCGTGACAGTCACGTGTCACTGCCGCGGCGCTGCTCCGGCAGCATAAACCGACGCGTTTCTTCTCACTTCTTGCCTTTCTGGCCCTCGCGCGCCTTGCACTTGCCCAGAAAGTCCCATCGCGTGGCAACGGAGCTGCTGTCGTCACCGGCAAACAGGCCCTTGGACTGCGCCTGAGAACAGCAGGATGACGAGAAGCCGACGCCCGTGCATTTATCCATACTCCCCGCAGCATTGGCCGAAGCGGAGGACCACAACCCAATGGATACGGCGATGAGTGAGATTCCGAGACGCATAAGACCCCCTTTTTCACTTCTTTATCTCTAGCTTTGCATGCTTCGAGAAATGAGCCCGCGGGAAGCACAAACCTGCGAACCAGGTCGTGCTCTCCTCGCCGATTTGAATTGTCTTGCTTTGGTTTTTGAGATGCCGCTCAGCTCTTTTTCTTCGCAGCAGCTCGGCCCTTTGAGCTGTCCTTTGGACCGCCCGGATAGTCACCATCCAGACAAGCTTGATACCGCTTGTAGATCGCAGCCACTTCAGGAGATGAGGCCCGTCCCGTATAGCCTGGGCCACCTCCGGCAACGCCTTGGCAGAATGCAGTGCTTTGCGCTGAGGCCGGCACCGAAAACATGGCGGCCGACAAGACTTGGCCCAGGCAAAGAGCGGCAATCAAAATTCTCACAGACAACCTCCTGTTGAAACAGGCATCTATGCCCTTGAGGGCTTCGCGCAGCTAGATGTCCATGCGTGAACGCTTCGGTTTATTTTGACGCACGTCCTTCCAACTCAGGACCCTGTGCCGCGTCAGGGCGTCACCAGAGCCGTGGGCTGCCGACACAGGACAACGGAGGGAGCGGACCAGATTCTACCCTCCACAGTCGAAGGACAGCACTGAACATTTGACACGCAAGTGACGTGCAACACCCTGCCCCGCGCTGCAATTTGCTGCTATTCATCGCCGCCGACGGCCCCAACGAGCGGAAAGACCGCCAACGTCCTCGAGGAGTTCTGCAAATGAGATATCTCCACACCATGCTGCGCGTGCGCAATCTCGATGTCGCGCTGAAGTTTTACCAGGATGCGCTGGGGCTGAAGGAGGTGCGGCGGATCGAGAACGACAAGGGACGGTTCACGCTCGTCTTCCTGTGCTCGGCGGACGATCTCGAGGCGCTGAAGAAGCAGCCGCAAACGCGCGGCGCGCCGCTGGTCGAGCTCACCTACAATTGGGACGAGGAGAAGTATGGCGAGGACCGCTTCTTCGGCCATCTCGCCTATGAGGTCGACGACATCTACGCCACCTGCGCGCAGCTGCAGAAGGCCGGCGTCACCATCAACCGCCCGCCGCGCGACGGCAACATGGCCTTCGTGCGCTCGCCGGACCTGCATTCGATCGAGCTGCTGCAGAAGGGCGAGCCGAAGCCGCCGCAGGAGCCCTGGGCCTCGATGCCGAACACCGGCCATTGGTAGGCCTGCACGGTAGGAACAAGCCCCCGCCCTCGGCGTTCACCTCCAGACAAAGCGATTGGAGGAGAACGCGATGGGACGCGGAATTTTGCTGTGGCTGCTGGGCGTGCCGATCCCGGTGATCATTCTGCTGTGGCTGTTCTTCGGCCACTGACGGCAGGCTCGGTTGCAACGGAAAGCTCCGCCTCGGGCGGAGCTTTTTGCATGAGGGGCTCGGCGCAATCGCGCATCGCTGGCAACGCGGAATTCCGCTATCACCCGCGCGAGGTGGACCTGCCGTTCGGATTGCGCTGCGCGCCGTCCGGGCGGCGGCACCGAAAACGCCGCGGGAGGAATTGCATGTCCGACACCAAGCTGACGATCTGGGGCCGCGCCAATTCGGTCAACGTCCAGAAGGTGCTGTGGTGCCTGACCGAGCTCGGCCTTGCCTACGAGCGCATCGACGCCGGCATGCAATACGGCAAGACCCGCGAGGCCGACTATCTCGCGATGAACCCCAATGCGCGGATCCCGACGCTGGTCGAGGGCGACTTCGTGCTGTGGGAGTCGAACTCCATCATGCGCTATCTGTGCCTTGCGCATGGACGCGGCACGCCGATCTATCCGGAGGCGCCGAAGCTGCGCACCAGCGTCGACCGCTGGCTCGACTGGACGCTGTCGGCGGTACAGCCGGTCGACCGCCCGGTGTTCTGGGGCATCGTGCGCACCGCGCCCGCCGAGCGCGACATGATCCAGGTGCAGCGCGATGCCGATGCGGCCGCCGAGGTCTGGACGATCGCCGATCGCCTGCTCGCCACGCGCCGCTTCATCGATGGCGACCAGTTCACCCTCGCCGACATCGCGATCGGGTCTTATGCGCGGCGCTGGCTCGGCGTCGAGGGCATCACCCGGCCAGCGCAGCCGCACCTGACGCGCTGGCTCGCCGAGCTCGGCAAACGAGACGGATTTGCACGCTTTGTCGCACCACCGATGTCGTGAGCCGCCGGCGCGGCTTAAGCTGCGCTGAGCCCACGCTGAATCGCCGATTCGGCGCAGACGAAAATCGTCGCCGCCGCACTTGACGGCTACTGTGCATGGGGTTGTTTTCGCAACTTTTGTCTCAGGGCGCGTGCCAGCCACGCTCGACCAGCAGCACGCAGACGATCAGCACCAGCGTCACCGCTGCGGTAGCGAGCTTGGCGGTCCAGCTCATGCCCCGGCCGACCCACCACAGCAGCGCGCAATACATTACAAAGGGAACGATGAGGTCGAGCCGCATCAGATCGGGCGGCATCGGGCTTATCGCCTGACCGTGGTCTCGACGCTGACCGAGCCGCCGATCTTCACGCAGGTGCCGGTCGCCTCGACCCGATAGAAGCCACGGCCATAGGAGGCGCAGGAGCCCGCCTTCGCCGTGCTGCCTGCCCCCTTCAGCGGCAACGTCTTGGTCGCCTGGGACGGCTCGGCAGACGGAAGACGCAGGCCCTCGGCCGCGGTCGCGGATGTCGTCAGCAATGGGATGAGGATGAGAAGCGGGGCACGCATGCGGCCCTTCTAACCCGGACCGGGTGGCGCTCCCTAGCGGAATCGAACCGCTCTCTCCACCGTGAAAGGGTGGCGTCCTAACCGATAGACGAAGGGAGCAAACGCAAGGCCCTACCGCTTTCGGCGGGACGACCATGGGCCGCACGAGTCGTGCCCGGCGGCTGCAGCGGGCGAACGTATAGTGGCCTTTGCGCGCTTGGGCAAGCCGTTCGGAGCGGTCTTTTGGAACCGGTGGATAGCGCCGCCCCCGGGATTATTCGGAGGGGATTTCAACGGTTTCTTAGGGTTCCCGGAGGTAGCGCTGGAGCGGGAGATTTTGAGCCGATGCCACCGCCAAAGAAGCGCGCAGCCCGCAAGCTGCTGTCGCAGCACGCCTGGATCACGCTGGCCGGCGGATTCGCGGCGCGGCATTGCCTGGTCCAGGACATCTCCGACACCGGCGCCAAGATCACCATGGACGAGGACGCCAGCCAGCTCCCGGGCGTGATCCGGATGGCCTTTGCCCGCGATGCCCGCACCGGGCGGAGCTGCCAGGTGGTCTGGCGCCGCGGCAAGTCGGCCGGCGTCAAGTTCATCTGATCCCGCGACCAGCGCCAGCGACATCCGCTTGCTGCATCGCAACCAGAAATAGTCAGACACAGAGCATTGAGCGCGACAGTCGCGCAGCGTAGCCTTGCCCCAGAGGTTGCGCTCCATGAATTTCGAAGACGTGCATTTCCTCGTGCGGTGCCTACGTTACCGCTGGCGCACCGAAAAGCTTCCGCTGAAGACCCTGATGCGCCTCGATCTCGAGGGCGCAACCGTGATCGACGTCGGCGCCAACAAGGGCATCTACAGCTTCTGGCTGGCGCGCGCGGTCGGCCCGTCCGGCAAGGTGCTAGCCTTCGAACCGCAGCCCGAGATGATCAGCTACATCCAGCGCCGGCAGCAATGTTTTAGCCTCGGCAATGTCGCGACGATCGAGACCGCATTGTCCGACAGTCGCGGCAGTGCGGAGCTCACCCGGCAGCGCGTCGGCGACGGAAGCGCCTCCCTGTGCGAGGCGCGAAACAGACCGGGCAATGAGCTGGTCACGGTGCCGGTCTCGGTTCTCGACGATTTCGCGCTGAGCGACCTTCGCTTCATCAAGTGCGACGTCGAAGGCCACGAGCTCAGTGTCTTCGCCGGCGCGCGGCGCCTCATCGAGCAGTTTCGCCCCGTGGTGCAGTTCGAGAGCGTGGCGGCGGATGCTGACACCTTGTTCGCTTTTTTCGAAGGGCTCGGCTATCTCGGCACCATGTTCCTGGATGACGACTACCTGCCCTACGCCGCCGGCTGGCAGGTGCCGCATCGGAAGTTCGGGCTGGGCGGACACCGCGACTTCCTGTTCTTCCCCGAGAGCGCGATCGGATCCACGATTCCGGTGGCGCTCTATGAGCGGATCAAGGCCTCGGCGGCCGCACCCGCCAGGATGGGTTGCGCGATGCCGTCCGTGCCGCGCGCGCGGCCTGCCGGCTGATCCGCAAGGCAGCACGGCGGCCGATTTCTGACACTCCGACATGAACCTGACTGCCCCCTGCGCCCGACCAATGCTCGGCGTCACGTCACGGCAAACGCGACGGGATGATCGAGATCGGAAGACCCGGGCAAGGCAAATGGA
>JAEWBW010000068.1 GCA_023390955.1 Pseudomonadota bacterium | reverse complement strand
AGGAAGGACTGTCCCTTGCCAAGGAAAGGCTGGAGCGCGCCTATGCCTGGCTCGAAGGGCAACTTGCTGGCAGGACCTGGGGCGCGGGCGCGGACTTCACGCTGGCGGACTGCGCGGCCGCGCCCTCGCTGTTCTACGCGGACTGGACGCACCGCATCTCCGAGGCCTTCCCCGCGCTGCGCGCCTACCGCGCGCGGTTGCTTGCCCGCCCTTCTTTCGCTCGGGCGGTGGAGGAGGCGCGGCCGTTCCGACCGAACTTCCCCCTGGGAGCGCCAGACCGGGATTGAGCGTCGCCGCCCAGACCGTGCCTCCGAGCACGACAACGATCCCGGCGACTACTGAGCATCAGGCCGTAGCGCGCGCGACCTCGGCGATTACACGTACGAGCTCTTCGAGGTCGACCGGCTTCGCCACGTGCGCATTGAATCCTGCGAGCAGCGCCTTGGTACGATCCTCCGTGCGGGCGTAGGCCGTCAGCGCAACGGCCGGCACCTTGCCACCTTCTCGGGGCGGCCGCGTCCGTAGCCGCTCGATGAGGTCGTAGCCGTCCTCGCCCGGCATCGCGATATCGGAGATGAGCACGTCCGGACGTTGTTCGTCGAACGCCGCGATTGCCGCTTTCACCGAGGCCGCCGTGGACACGTTCGCTCCGCAGTACGACAGCATCGTGTCGAGAAGCTCGCGCGAGTCTTCGTCGTCGTCCACGACCAGGAGCTTGAAGCCTTGGACCGCCGCGAAATCGAGGTCGGCCGGCGAACCGACGCGTGGGCGTGTGCCAGTCGCCGGCGCGTTGGCCTGCGCTGCGGGCCCGCGTGGACGAACGATCGGGAGCTCGAGGCGAAACGTCGATCCCTGCCCGCCACCGGCGCTTGCGGCGTCGACGGTCCCCCCGTGCAACTCGGCGATGTGCCGGACGAGGGCGAGTCCCAGGCCGAGCCCGCCGTGGCGCCGCGTCGAGCACATGTCGGCTTGCTGGAATCGTTCGAACACGTGAGGAACGAACTCCGGGGCGATGCCCTCGCCGGTGTCCGTGACGGTGACCACCATCCGGTCCTCCTCCCGGGCGCAGCGGATGCTGACGTGCCCACCTCGAGGAGTGAACTTCACGGCGTTCGTCAGGAGATTCCAGACGGCTTGGCGCACCCGGTTCGGATCGCCGAGCATCGAACCCGCGGCCCGATCGATCGTGGTCTCGAGGGACACGCCCTTCGCCGCGGCTGCAGCCGTCACACTTTCCACGGCCGCCCGGACGACCTCTGCGATCTCGAAGGGCTCGGGCTCCAGGCGAAGCTGTCCGGTGATGATGCGCGAGAGGTCGAGCAGGTCCTCGATCAGCTGTGCCTGCGCGAGCGCGTTCCGTTCGATGACCTGCAGCGCCTCGCGGAGACGCTCGGGTGGTACTGCGTCGCTCGCCACCATCCGAGTCCATCCGAGCACCGCGTTGAGGGGAGTTCGAAGCTCGTGCGATAGCACGGCGAGGAATTCGTCCTTGGCACGGTTCGCCTCGTCGGCGCGGCGACGTTCGCGGTTTGCGAGCAACAGTCGAGCGTTCTGGATCGCGCTCGCGCCGCGACGCGCGACCTCCTCGAAGACGGGGATCTGCTCGCGGTGGAAGCGATGCGTCACCCTGCACGAGCCGACGCTGAGGACGCCGATGGCGTGGCCGCCGCGAACGGCCATAGGGACAGAGAGGATCGACACTGCACCGAGCTCGCGGTGCATGAGGTCCAGCCAAGGCCGGAGGGCGCGGGTGCTCGCGTCCTCATGGAGCGCACTGGCGACGTCGTGAACCAGAGTGGGGCGGCCCGCTCGCAGCGCCTCGGCCCATGGGGACGCGTTCCGGACCTCGGCAGGTGCCTTCTCGAACAGGGCTCGGATCCGCGAACCGGCTTCCGGATCGGCGTGACTCGCCGTCACGAGCTCGACGCTGCCGTCGTCGCGCCGCACGAACACCTCTGCCCAGTCTGCGAGCTTGGGAACGAAGAGGCGAGCGATGCTGTCGAACGTGCGCCGCAGATCGAGGGACCCCGCGAACACCTCGCTCGCCTTCGCGAGGAATGCCCGCCGCTCGTCCTCTCTCGCGCGCTGCGTGACGTCCTGGACCATCGAGACGACGCCTTCGACGAAGCCACGTACCAGGATCGGATAGATGCTGAGCTGGAAGCAGCGCGCCAGGCTAGGGTCGCAGTCGGCGTCGAGGCTCCGGAACGCTTCTCCGGGGGTTCTCAGCTCGTAGTCGACGACCGCCATGCCGGTCTCGATGACCCGGCGATACTGAGCGGAGGTCTTCCGGAAGACCGGGCAGGACCTCCCGCAGCGTCCGTCCGAGACATGCATGCGGCTCCAAGCGCGCCATTCGGGCGAGGGCTGCGTTGACTCGCAGGAACCGGAGCGAACGATCGTAGACGGCAATGCCCACGGGTGAGCCTTCGATGAGCGCCTCGAGCCACGCCTCGCGCGACTCTGCCGCGCTCAGGTCCGTGACTTCGATCACCGTGCCCGTCGGGCGTCCGGCGACGACGATGGGGCTGGCGGTGAAGCCGACCGGATAGAAGTGACCATCCTTGTGGACGAAGACGTCCACGCCCTGCTCGCGGGCACGCGTCGGCAGCGCGCGGTCGATCGGACACTCCGCGAGCGGGTAGGGCCTGTTGCCGGGCCGCCGATGGTGGATGAGGTCGTGGAGCGGCCCGCGCGCGGCGAGGACCTCCTGCATCGTGAACCCTGTCATCTTCTCCGCTGCGGGGTTCATGAACGTGCAGTGCTGGTTGGCGTCCATGAGAAAAAGCGCGCCTGAGGCGTTGTCCGTTATCGCGTGCGTGAGCCGGCTCTGCGCCTCGACCTCCTCCCGAAGCCTGTGCTGCTCGTCGACGTCGACGTTGATGCCGATCCAGCGGATGACGCGGCCCGCGCGGTCGTGAACCGGACGCGCCCTGGTCAGGAACCAGCGGTAGTGACCGTCCGCGCCGCGAATCTGCGCCTCGACGTGGAAGGGCTCGCCGGTTTCGACGGCATGACGCCAGCCCTCGAGTAGCAGGGGGCGTTGCTCCTCCGGGAGAAGGCTCGCCCAGCCCCATCCGGCGGCGTCTTCGAGGGGCGTCCCCGTGTACTCGAGCCACCGGCGGTTGTAGAAGTCGACGAATCCGTCGGCCGTGGCCGTCCACGCCAAGTCCGGAAGCTCCTCCACGACGCGTCGCGTGAGCTCGGCTTCGTCGGATGGTGGCTGCCAGCCGCGACGTGAACGGAGGGACCGATTCGGCGATGCGTCGCACTTCATCGCACGGGAGACAGTAGAACGGTGCGACAGATAGGCAAGCAGACCCACGCGTCGCCGATCACGGCATTCGCAACATCCGCAGCGGCGACCTCGAGCGGAGCATGGCCGTCGTAGCCGAGCCCTGCTGATTCCAGATGAGGTCCTCCGGTCGCGGCTGCGCGTTGCCGGCCACGTCACGTGCGCGGGGCATGACGCGGTAGCGCCCCCTCGGCGACGAATGGCCACGGCATCTCGAAACGCAACCACATCATGGGCTCCAGCGTTCCGGGCCAGCTGCGCCTCCGCAGGTGGAGTGCTTGCGATATATGCACGGTCGTGTATATGTATGGACGTGCAACTTGACGTCTTCCAGACCCTCGCAGATCCAACGCGTCGTCGCATCGTCGAGGTGCTTCGCGATGGCGAGCAGCAAGTCGGTGACGTCGTCGAGAAGGCCGGAATCCACCAGTCCGGTGTCTCGCGGCATCTCCGCATCCTCTCCGAGGCGGGCTTCGTCTCGATGCGACCGGATGGCCAACGCCGCCTCTACGCATTGAAGCCGGAGCCGTTCCGGGAGCTCGAGGGGTGGCTCTCCCAGTACCGAAATCTATGGGAGGCGCGCCTCGATCGCTTCGAAGCTGCACTGCAGAAGAAACAACAACAGCAGACTCGCCGAGTCAAAGAGAGGAGCCAGCGGAAATGAGCAGCGAGAACAAGTCGCGCAGCGAGGCGAAGGTCGTCGTCGAACGCATCTATCGAGCGAGCATCAAGGACGTGTGGGTTCTCTGGGCCACGTAGGAGGGCTTCG
The DNA here is from genome assembly GCA_023390955.1 of Pseudomonadota bacterium. Taxonomy (GTDB): domain Bacteria; phylum Pseudomonadota; class Alphaproteobacteria; order Rhizobiales; family Xanthobacteraceae; genus Bradyrhizobium. Next base: position 1,995 of record JAEWBW010000068.1, on the reverse strand, counting down.
AGTCGTGGTGGGGGCCGCAGGGCTTCCGTGCCGAGGTCCTAGAGCTCGATGCGCGTGTCGGCGGCGCTCTCCGCTATGAGATGATCGCCGACACGCCGGAGATGATCGCGGCGATGAAGCAGATGGGGCGGCCGGCCTCCCATGCGACCAGCTCCCGCTTCACCGAGCTGAGGCCCCACGAGCGGCTCGTCGTCACGAACGTCATCGACTTTCTTCCCGGCGTCGCGACCTACGAGAGCAACATCGCCGTGGACTTCTTCTCGGTCGGCGACAGCGTTCGCATGGTCGTCACGCTGGACGCGATGCACAGCGACGAGTTCACGAGGATGCAGAAGGAAGGGTTCACGAGCCAGCTCACCAAGCTCGACAAGCGGTTTGCCTAGCGGGGGAGCGCGGCCTCGACTTCGTCGCGAGGCGAAGCTCGAGGCCCTCGTACTCTTACGTCGATCACCTGATGCTGCTCACCGTCGGATGCCTGTTTCGGCTCTGATCCGAGCGGCGAGATGGATCGCCCGACGGAAGCTAGGTACGAGGGCGGCGGTCGCCGATCCAGAAGCGCGGACCGGGGCCACGACGCCCGATGCGGTCCCCAGGATTGGATAGCGTGCATTGCTCGAACGAGAGGCAGCCACATCCGATGCACTCGGTGAGGCCGCTCTTCAGGCGCTCGAGCTCGGCGATTCGCTCGTCGATCCTCGATGTCCACGAGCTCGACAGACGCGACCAGTCTCGACGGCTCGGTGCATACCCCGGCGGGAGCTTCGCGAGCTCCGCGCCGACCTCGTCGAGCGTCAGTCCGACCCGCTGCGCGAACACAATGAACGCGATCCGTCGCAGGACTGGACGCGGATAGCGACGATGGCCCGATCCGGTTCGAACGGACGCGATCAGGCCGCGCTCCTCGTAGAAGCGAAGCGCCGATGAAGCGACGCCGCTGCGGCGCGAGACCTCGCCGATCGTGAGGACGGTCTTCATCCTCCGACAGGAGCACGGATTGTTCTTGATCTCAAGTTCACTTGAACTTCTAGAGTCGCCTCCGTCGATTCGAGCTGCCCTGATGGGCAAGGAGGAAGTTCATGCACTCGACTGCTCGCCTGGATGGCACCAACGCTGATCGCAATGCTGCGCCCGCGACGATCCTCGTCACCGGCGCGACGGGGCGCGTCGGGAGGCATCTCGTGGCTCGATTGCACAGCGCCGGTGCCCGGGTTCGTGCGCTCGTGAGAAATCCTTCGGCGGCTCGGCTGCCGAGTGGTGTGGAGATCGCCCGAGGCGATCTCTCCGCTCCGGAGAGCCTCGAGGTCGCCGTGCAGGGCGTCGAGGCGGTGTTCCTACTCTGGCCATTCCTGAACGCGCACGCGGCGCCCGCCGCCCTCGACGCGATCTCGAAGCACGCGCGCCGCGTCGTCTACCTCTCGGCGGCGGGCGTGCGCGATGACCTCGAGTCCCAGCCTGGTTTGTTCCATGCCGATCTCGAACGGCTCATTGCGCGCTCCGGAATGGCGTGGACGTTCCTGCGGCCAACCGGCTTCGCGACGAACACGCTCGGGTGGGCGCCGCAGATCCGAGCCGAAGGGGTCGTGCGCTGGCCACATGGCCGAGCGGCGCGCTCGCTGATCCACGAGGCGGACATCGCCGACGTCGCGGCTCGCGTGCTCACCGAGGATGGGCATCACGAGGCCCGGTACGTGCTGACCGGACCCGAAGCTCTGACCCAGATCGAACAAGCAGAGACGATCGGCGACGCCGTGGGCCGAACGGTGCGCTACGAGGAGCTGTCTCCGGACGAGGCGCAGCGCCAGTTGCTCGCGGAATGGGGCAATCCGTCGTTCGTGGCTGCCGCTCTCGCGTACTGGGCAAGCCTGGAATCGCAGCCGGAGCAGGTGACGCGCACGGTCGAGGAGATCACGGGCGCTCCCGCACGCACGTTCCGCCAGTGGGCGGTCGACAACGCCGCCGAATTCCGCTGACGGCGAGACCCCGAGGGTCTCGCAC
>JAEWBW010000061.1 GCA_023390955.1 Pseudomonadota bacterium | reverse complement strand
GGCGGCTGGGACAACCTCAAGGCCGTGATCCCCGGCGGCTCGTCGGTGCGCATGGTGCCGGCCGAGCAGATCATCGATACGCCGATGGATTTCGACAGCCTGAGCAAGCTGCGCTCGGGCCTCGGCACCGCGGCCGTGATCGTGATGGACAAGTCGACCGATTTGATCCGCGCCATCGCTCGCATCTCCTACTTCTACAAGCATGAGAGCTGCGGCCAGTGCACGCCGTGCCGCGAGGGCACCGGCTGGATGTGGCGCGTGCTGACGCGCATGGCCGATGGCCGCGCCCACAAGCGCGAGATCGACATGCTGCTGGAAGTGACCAGGCAGGTCGAAGGCCACACCATCTGCGCGCTCGGCGACGCAGCCGCCTGGCCGATCCAGGGCCTGATCGCGCACTTCCGTCATGAGATCGAAGCGCGCATCGACCAGTATTCGCACAAGGCCGACATCGACGATATCGGCGTCCGCGATCCCGTGAACATGGTCGCGGCGGAGTAGGAAGAATGACCAAGCTCATCATCGACGGCAAAGAGATCGATGTACCGGCCGAATACACGCTGCTGCAGGCGTGCGAGGCGGCCGGCGCCGAGATTCCGCGCTTCTGCTATCACGAGCGGCTGTCGATCGCCGGCAATTGCCGGATGTGTCTCGTCGAGGTGAAGGGCGGCCCGAAGCCAGTGGCGAGCTGCGCCTGGGGCGTGCGCGACTGCCGTCCGGGCCCGAAGGGCGAACCGCCGGAGATTTCGACGCGTTCGCCGATGGTGAAGAAGGCGCGCGAAGGCGTGATGGAATTCCTTCTGATCAACCATCCCTTGGACTGCCCGATCTGCGACCAGGGCGGCGAGTGTGATCTGCAGGACCAGGCGATGGGCTATGGTGTCGACACCAGCCGCTTCGCCGAGAACAAGCGCGCGGTCGAGGACAAATATCTCGGCGCGCTGGTCAAGACCTCGATGAACCGCTGCATCCAGTGCACGCGCTGTGTCCGCTTCTCGGCGGAAGTCGCGGGCGCGCCCGAAATGGGTGCGACCGGCCGCGGCGAGGACATGGAGATCACGACCTATCTCGAGCACGCGCTGAGCTCGGAGCTGCAAGGCAACCTCGTCGATATCTGCCCGGTCGGTGCGCTGACCTCGAAGCCCTATGCCTTCGCGGCGCGCCCGTGGGAGCTCGGCAAGACCCAGTCGATCGACGTCATGGATGGTCTGGGTTCGGCGATCCGCGTCGACACCCGCGGCCGCGAAGTGATGCGCATCCTGCCGCGCATCAACGAAGCCGTGAACGAGGAGTGGATTTCCGACAAGACCCGTCACGTCGTCGACGGCCTGCGCACCCAGCGTCTCGACCGGCCCTATATCCGCGAAGCCGGCAAGCTGCGCGCGGCGAGCTGGTCGGAAGCGTTCTCCGTGATCGCCGCCAAGGCGGGCCGGACCGACGGCAAGCGCATCGGCGCGATCGCCGGCGACCTCGCCGGCGTCGAGGAGATGTTCGCGCTGAAGGATCTGCTGAGCAAGTTCGGCTCGGCCAATCTCGCGGTGCAGGGCGGTGACGCCTTCGATCCCGCGCTCGGCCGCGGCTCCTACATCCTCAATTCGACCATCGCCGGCATCGAGCAGGCCGATGCGTTGCTGATCATCGGCGCCAATCCGCGCAAGGAAGCCGCCGTGTTCAACGCGCGGATCCGCAAGCGTTGGCGTGCCGGTGGCTTCAAGGTCGGTGTGATCGGCGCCAAGGCCGACCTGACCTACGATTACGATCACATCGGTGCTGGCACGGACACGCTCGCTGACCTCGCGGCCGGCAAGCACTCCTTCAGCGACGTGCTGAAGAATGCCAAGCAGCCGCTGATCCTGGTCGGCGCCGGCGCGACCTCGCGCCATGACGGCGCCGCCATTCTCGCTGCCGCCGCCAAGCTCGCGCTCGATATCGGCGCGTTGAAGGACGGCTGGAACGGCTTTGGCGTGCTGCACGAGAGCGCCTCGCGCGTCGGTGCGCTCGACATCGGCTTTGCGGCCGGCAAGGGCGGCCTGAACGCCGCGCAGATGACGACGTTCGGTACGCTCGACCTGCTGTTCCTGCTCGGCGCCGACGAGATCAAGGCGCCGGACGGCACCTTCGTCGTCTACATCGGCACCCATGGCGACCGGGGTGCCCACCGCGCCGACGTGATCCTGCCGGCAGCCGCCTACACCGAGAAGTCCGCGATCTACGTCAACACTGAAGGCCGCGTGCAGATGACCGGCCGTGCGGCGTTCCCGCCCGGTGAGGCGCGTGAGGACTGGGCGGTGATCCGCGCGCTGTCCGAAGCGCTGGGCAAGAAGCTGTCCTACGACTCGCTCGCCGCGCTGCGCCAGGCCGTGTTCAAGGCGGTGCCGCACCTGATCCGCCTGGATCAGATCGAGGCTGGCTCGGCCGACCAGATCAAGAGCCTTGCCGGCAAGGGCGGTGCGTCCGAGAAGGCGCCGTTCAAGCCTGCGATCGAGGACTTCTACCTGACCAACCCAATCGCGCGTGCGTCCGCCGTGATGGCGGAATGCTCGCGGCTTGCCTCCGGGCAGATGCTGACCGCAGCGGAGTGAGCGTGATCTGATGGAATTCTTTGAAAGCGCATTCTGGACCGGGTTCCTCTGGCCGCTGATCATCATGGTCGCGCAGAGCGTCCTCGTGCTCGTCGTGCTCCTGGTCGCGATCGCCTACATCCTGCTCGCCGACCGCAAGATCTGGGCGGCGGTGCAGATCCGCCGCGGCCCGAACGTGGTCGGCCCCTGGGGCCTGTTCCAGTCCTTCGCCGACCTCCTCAAGTTCGTGCTGAAGGAGCCGATCATTCCGGCCGGCGCCAACAAGGGCGTCTTCCTGCTGGCGCCGCTGGTGTCCTGCGTGCTCGCGCTCGCGGCCTGGGCGGTGATCCCGACCAATCTCGGCTGGGTGATCTCGGACATCAATGTCGGCATCCTCTTCATCTTCGCGATCTCGTCGCTGTCGATCTACGGCATCATCATGGCCGGCTGGTCGTCGAACTCGAAGTACCCGTTCCTGGCCGCGCTGCGCTCGGCGGCGCAGATGGTGTCCTACGAAGTCTCGATCGGCTTCGTCATTATCACCGTGCTGCTCTGCGCCGGCACGCTGAACCTGTCGGCGGTGGTCGAGGCCCAGCATGCGAAGGGGCTGGCGAGCCTGATCGGCCTGCCGAGCCTGACCATCCTGAACTGGTACGTCTGGCCGCTGTTCCCGATGTTCGTGATCTTCTACGTCTCGGCGCTGGCGGAAACCAACCGTCCGCCCTTCGACCTCGTCGAAGCCGAGTCCGAGCTGGTCGCCGGCTTCATGGTCGAGTACGGCTCGACCCCGTATCTGCTGTTCATGCTCGGCGAGTATGTCGCGATCGTCACGATGTGCGCGATGGCGACGATCCTGTTCCTCGGAGGCTGGCTGCCGCCGGTCGACCTGCCGCCCTTCAACTGGGTGCCGGGGATCATCTGGTTCTCGCT
>JAEWBW010000006.1 GCA_023390955.1 Pseudomonadota bacterium | reverse complement strand
AAGATGTTCTGCATGTCGATGCAGAGGTGCACGGCATCGCGGATTTCGGCGATCTCCGACTGGCTGTCCCGCATCGCTCCTCGCTATCGGCACGCGCGCATGGTGCCGCAATGCGTCAGGCACAACGGGCTTGAAACGGTAACGATCCCGCGCGCCAGACCAGGAACTTCGCTGCCACATCCCTGTTGTGGCCTTTATGAACGCGCCGATTTCCTGCGTTGTGAGCAACGCCATCCACATTGCCTTCGGCTATCTCGAGCGGACCGGCGAACTGCGCTGTCCGGAGATCGCCGCCACCATCATGCTCGACACGATCGAGGCGCTCGTCATCCGCGGCGAGCGCCGGCAATTGATGCTGGCGAACCGGGCGATCGAGGCCTACCAGCGCTACCGGGCTGAGCAGATGACGATCACGCTCGTCGCCAACACGCCTAGATGATGCGGCGCTCGCGGAGCCCAGCGATCTCGGCCTTGTCATAACCGAGGTCGGCCATGACCTGATCGGTGTGCTCACCGAGTGTCGGCGGGCGCGATGCAATACCGCCCGGGGTTTCCGACAGCCGCACGGCCGCGCGCGAGACCGGCGCTGATTTCGGCAGGCCGGGATAGTTGACCTCCTGCATGAAGCCGGCGGCGCGGATGTGCGGATGGTCCAGCGCCTGTTGCGGGCTCAGCACCGGTCCGGTCGGAATCATGGCTTCGCCCAGCGTGTCGACCGCCTCCTGCGTGGTGCGCTCGGCGCACCAGCGTGCCATCCGTTCACTGATGATGGGACCGTTGTTGCCGCGGCTGATGTCGTCGGCAAAGCGCGGATCGTTCAGCCACTGCTCCTCCTCGCCCATCAATTTGGCCCAGCGGATGAACAGGGGGTGGCCGGTGACCTGGCACAGCACCCAGCCGTCCTTGGTGCGGTAGATGTCGACGGGCGCGGCGGTCTGGCCGAGATTGCCGGTCGGCACGCGGTTGACGTTGATCAGGGCCTGCTCGATCAGCGAGGCATTGGTGAAGGACAGCGCGGTCGCAAGCAGCGCGCCCTCGACGACCTGGCCACGGCCGGACTTGCCGCGCTCGATCAACGCGGCCAGCGTGCCGAACGCGCAATGCAGCGCGGTGCCGAAATCGACCCAGTTCACCGCGGCCCGATAAGGCGGATCACCGGCGCCGGTCATGTAGACCGCGCCCGACATGACCTGGCCGACACCATCGAAGCCGACGCGGTCGGACCATGGACCCGGCCCGCCGAATGCGGTCGCCGTCGTCAGGATGATGTCGGGCTTGATTGCCTTCAGTGACTCATAGTCGAGCTTCATCGCTTTCAGGGTCTGCGGCGGCAGGTTGGCGACGACGACGTCGGCGGTCTTGACCAGCCGCTGCATCACCTCCTGGCCCTCCGGCTTCATCGGATCGAGCGTGATGCACTTCTTGTTGCGGTTCACCTGCAGGAACAGCGCACCCTCGCCGCCTTCGCCGACCGGCGCCACGAAGCGATCCTCGCTGCCGGCGCGCCGCTCCACGCGAATGACCTCGGCGCCGAATTCGGCCAGCATGGTCGCGCAATACGGCCCCGCGATATAGCGTCCGAAATCGAGGACGCGCACGCCCTCCAAAACTCCTCCCATCGACCTCTTCCCTTTTCTTTTCGTGTTCTCGCGCCACACTACGGGAATGGTCGCCGTTGACCAAGCGCAAGTCGCGCATCATTTCCGGGATGCCGGAGTTGCGCTGACAAGCTATATTCGACGAGCTGGAATTTTGTCGTGCTGCCTCGCCCTGCGGGCGCGCTCGATCCGGAGGACCATGAATGACAGTCACGCCTTTCACACCGATCGCCTCGCTGCTGGGCGGCGCATTGATCGGTCTGTCCGCCGTGCTCCTGATGTGGGCAACCGGGCGGATCGCAGGTGTCAGCGGCATCGTGTCCCGGCTGTTTCCGCCCTATGAGGACCGCGAATTCGCCGGACGTCTCGCCTTCGTCGCGGGACTCGTCGCAGCGCCTGTGCTGGTGCGGCTCGTTACTGGAACCTGGCCTGCGCAAACGATCGCTGCGGCAACGCCGGTGCTGATCGTAGCTGGCTTGCTCGTGGGGTTCGGCTCGGTGTGGGGCAACGGCTGCACGTCCGGCCACGGCGTCTGCGGACTGTCGCGGCTTTCGGTGCGTTCGCTCGTTGCAACCGGCACGTTCATGGCGGTGGCTGTTGTCACCGTCTTCGTGACACGGCACGGGAGCTGACGACGATGGCAATCCTCGTTCAATTCGCGATCGGTCTCGTTTTCGGCCTCGGCCTCGTCGTCTCCGGCATGTCGGACCCGGCAAAGGTGCTGAATTTTTTGGACGTCGGCGCAATCCCTGCTGGGACGTGGGACGCCAGCCTCGCCTTCGTCATGGCCGGCGCGGTTGCCGTGACCTTCGTCGGGTTCAAGCAGGTGTTGAAGCTCACGCGGCCATTCTTCGCCTCGCGCTTCTCCGTACCGACGCGCGCGGATATCGATGCCAGGATCATCGTCGGTCCCGCCATCTTCGGGATCGGCTGGGGACTGGCGGGCTTCTGCCCGGGACCCGCGCTAACCGCGCTCGGATTTGGCTCGGCATCCGCGATGATCTACGTCGTCGCGATGTGCGCCGGCATGGTGCTCGCCCGCTTCATTGCCGACCTGCCGTCGCGGACGCGCCTGACCACGCCAGTCGATCCGCTCGAAACCTGACGCGCGAGAAGAGGCATAAGGCTTAGCGCGATTGGGACCTGCCGCGATCGATTTCGACCGCGAAATTTGACGTGCGTCAACTTCATCCGTCGAGACATGTGATGCACTTGAACATGGATCAGAACGGGAGGTTCGCATGTTCAAAGACCTGTTGGTACACATCCCGACCGAGCGGTCGCCGCGCCCCGCGATCGACGCCGCCGTTTCGCTGGCGAAGAGCACCGGCGCACACCTGAACGCGCTCGCGACCGGCTACGTCTCGACCAATCTGCCCTTCATTGCCGAAGGTGGCGCTGCCGTCGCAATGTCATTGCAGCTCGAATACGAGCTCGCAGTCGAGCGTGCCGACGCGGCCTTGCTTCAGTTCGAAGCCGAGGCGAGAAGCGCCGGGATCGTCTATGGGATGTCCGCACTCGGCGGCACCAGCGGCGAGATCGCGGCGAAAGTCGCAGCGGCAGCGCGGCTGCATGATTTGACGATCGTCTCGCAAGCCGATCCGGATCACGATACGTTCGACAACGAGCTCCCGCAGGAAACGCTGCTGCAGGCGGGCGGGCCGCTGCTGTTCGTTCCCTACACCTTCAAGGGCCGCTTCAAGGCCTCACGCATCGGCATCTGCTGGGACGGAAGCCGCCTCGCCGCACGTGCCTTGCGGGACGCAATGCCTTTCCTCATGACGGCCGACATGGTGACGGCCATCACGCTCAACGCATCCGAACTGCCGGTCGACGTTTCCGTCGGCCGGCTGCTGAAACATCTTGCCCGCAGCAATCTGCCGGCGAAATCCGTCTCATTGGAATCCGACCGGGCCAACGTGCAGGCAAGCATCCTCTCGATCGCTTCGGACGAAGGGCTCGACCTCCTGGTCATGGGGGGCTACGGCCATTCGCGCCTCAAGGAAACGGTGTTCGGCGGGGTGACGCGCGAGATGTTTCGCAGCATGACCGTTCCGGTCCTGATGTCGCATTGAGGTCCAGGTCATCATGAGTGTTTTGCTCCGCATCCTCTTCATCGCCGCCGGCGCCGTGACCGCCCTGTTCGTCGCGCGCGACGCCCTCAACTTCGGCATCATCCAGACCTTCGTCGCCATCCTGCTCGTGACCATCGCGCTGCTGGCAGGGAGCGTCTGGAGCTGGCGGCGGAAGACCTGAGCGATACGGCCAGACGTCAGGGATGGACAGACAGCCACGGCACGGCGGCAACCAACCCGTGCCCGGGACGCATGAGCCGGCGGTTCGACTCTTCGTCATCCTGCGCTAGTATGGCGGCCCCTCCTTTGCCGAGAGCCGCATCATGTCCCAGCCCTTCGATCGATCCGCCGAAGACCTCGGCAATGCGGTCCATCTCGAGCACGTCAACGTCCAGGTCCCGGACCAGCGCCTGGCGACGCTGTTCTACGTCACCGGGCTGGGGCTCACCCGCGATCCCTATCTCATGGTCTCCGACACCAATATGTGGATCAATGCCGGGCGGAGCCAGTTTCATCTGCCGAGCGGCCCGCCGCAGGTGCTGCACGGCCATACCGGGCTGGTGATCGAAGGACGCGAGGCGTTGCTGGCGCGGCTGGCCTCGGTCGCCAAAAAGCTGGAGGGCACCGCGTTCGCCTTCAGCGAGCACAACGACCATGTCGAGGCGATCTGCCCATGGGGCAATCGCCTGCGCTGCTATGAGCCTGACGGGGACCGCTTTGGGCGCATCACGCTCGGCATTCCCTATGTCGAATTCGAGGTGCCGGCCGGCACTGCGAAGGCGATCGCGGCGTTCTATCCCGAGATCATGGGCATGCCCGCCGAATTCCGCAACGGCAGCGAAAGCGTCGCCGCCGTGAACACCGGCCGCAACCAGCATCTGCTGTTCCGCGAGACCGGCCGGCCGCGGCCAGATTACGACGGCCATCATGTGCAGATGTACATCACCAACTTCTCCGGCCCCTACCGGAAGCTGGCGGCGCGCAACCTGGTCTCCCGCGAGGACAACCAGTACCAGTACCGCTTTCGCGACATCGTCGATCTCGACAGCGGCAAGCACCTCTTTACCGTCGAGCACGAGGTGCGCAGCGCGACGCACCCGATGTACATGCGCCCGCTGGTCAACCGCAATCCGGCGCTGAACAACCGCAACTATGCCTCCGGCCACGATGAGCATCGCTGGGCGATGGGACCGGATCAGTACGAGGGATAGCAAGTCCGCCAAGCCTCGATCCGGGCGGTGCCAAAATGCCGCCCGCAGATCATCGCGGGCATTCGTGTAAAGATATTGACATATATCGACCTCCGTGAAACCGTGGACCCAACATCGGTTCAAAAACATCGGGAGGAAGAGAATGTCGCGGACGAGATCAACACTCGCATCAGTTGCGCTGATGGCGAGCCTCGCATGCGTGGGCGCTGCGTCGGCGCAGGACAAGCCCGTCAAGATCGGCATCTTGAACGACCAGGCCTCGGTCTATTCCGCGATCACCGGACCCGGCTCGGTCGCGGCGGCGCGCCTCGCCATTGAAGACATGGGCGGCACCCTGCTCGGCAAGCCGATCGAGATCGTCTCGGCGGACCACGGACACAAGCCGGATATCGGCTCGGTCATCGCGCGGCGCTGGTTCGACACCGAAGGCGTCGACGCGATCTTCGACATCTACAGCTCCGGCGTCGCGCTCGCCGTCCAGGGCATCGCCGAGCAGAAGAACAAGCTGCTGGTCGTCTCGATGGCGTCGAGCCGCGACATCAGCGGCAAATCCTGCTCGCCGAACGGCATGCAGTGGGCCAATGACGGCTACGAGGTCGCCAATTTGACCATCAAGGGCGCATCCGACGGCAAGCCGACGTCCTGGTTCTTCCTGACCGTGGACTACGCGGCCGGGCACTCGATCGAACGGGACTCCCAGAAGATGATCGAGAAGAGCGGCGGCAAGTTCGTCGGCGCGGTGCGCTTCCCGCTCAACACACCGGATTTCAGCTCGTTCCTGCTGCAGGCGCAGAACTCGGGCGCCAAGAACATCGGCTTCATCGGCGGCGGCGCCGACATGACCAACGCGATCAAGCAGACCGCCGAGTTCGGTATCGAACGCACCGGTCAGCGCTTCGTGCCGTTTTCGCTGACGACGGTCGACATCGAGGCGCTCGGCAACGAGGCGACGCAGGGCATGCCGCTGGTCCTGAGCTATTACTGGGACGAGAACGAGCAGACCAAGGCCTTCGCCGCGCGTTTCAAGAAGGCCTTTGGCAAGATGCCGAGCGATCCGCAGGCCAACGTCTACAGTGCCGTCCTGCACTATCTGAAGTCAGTCAAGGCGGCCGGAACCAGCGAAACGACGGCGGTGCTGGCGAAGATGAAGGAAACGCCGGTCCAGGATCTCTTCACCTCGGGCGCCCGCATTCGCGAGGACGGACGCCTGATGCGCGACGTCTACTACGCCGAAGCGAAGAAGCCCGGCACGATGAACGGCGGCACGGACTTGATCACGTTGGTCAAGAAGATGCCAGGATCGGACGCCTTCATTCCGGTCAGCGAAAGCGAGTGCAAGGCGTTCAAGAAGTAACGCCGACAAGAAATATCTACGCCTGACTAGCGAACTCGCTCAGCCATAAAGCCGAGCGAGTTCTTCCTTTTTGACCTTGCCGGTCGCGGTCATCGGCAACGTGTCGACGATCCGGATCTCCGGGATCTTGTAGACTGCGAGCCGCTCCCGGCAGAAGGCAGCAAGCACCTCCGCGGTCGTCGTGCCCTTGCGCTCCGGCAGCACGGTGACGAAGGCGACCGGAACCTGTCCGCGGCTGTCGTCCACGCGCCCAATGACACCGCTTCCCGTTACGTCCGGATGCTGGCCGAGGGCGGCCTCGATCTCCGACGGGAACACGCTCATGCC
>JAEWBW010000553.1 GCA_023390955.1 Pseudomonadota bacterium | reverse complement strand
CCGGTGCCCTTGCCGACTTCCTTGGTCGAGAAGAACGGCTCGAAAATCTTGTCGCGGATGTCGGCGGGAATGCCGGTGCCGGTGTCGGACACCTCGATCCGCACATAATCAGCCGCCGGCATGCCCTTGTAAGCGAGCTTGGCCGCGTCGTCGGTCGTAACGTTGGCGGTGCGAATGACCAGCTTGCCGCCGTCGGGCATCGCATCGCGCGCGTTGACGGCGAGATTGACGATGACCTGCTCGAATTGGGAGACGTCGACCTTGACGGGCCACAGATCGCGGCCGTGGACGATCTCGTGCTTGACCTTCTCGCCGATCAGCCGCCGCAGCAGCATCGCGAGATCGGACAGCGCATCGCCGAGATCGAGCACCTGCGGACGCAGCGTCTGGCGCCGCGAGAACGCCAGCAGCTGCCGCACCAGCGTCGCGGCGCGCGTCGCGTTCTGCTTGATCTGCATGATGTCCTGGAACGACGGATCGGTCGGCTTGTGCGCGTTCAGCAGGAAGTCGTTCGCCATCATGATGGCGGAGAGCACGTTGTTGAAGTCGTGAGCGATGCCGCCGGCGAGCTGGCCCACCGTCTCCATCTTCTGCGACTGGTTGATCTGGTTTTCCAGCGCGCGCCGCTCGGTGGTCTCGAGCATATGGACGATCGCGGCTTCCGTGTCGCGATCGCTCTCCTCGACCGGCGTGACGAAGAACTGGCCCCAGCGCTCCTTGGTGCCTTCCAGCGACACCTCGACCGGGGCGATGTCGGCCTGGCCTTCGGCGGCCTGGTTGATCGCGGCAATCAACAGGTGCCGGTCGCGCGAATTGACCGCGCGGAAGATCGACTTGCCGGCACTGTCGAGGCCGAGCGCCTGCCCGAGCTTGGCGTAGCGCGCATTGGCGCGCACGACATTGCCGCCACGGTCCACCGTGGCGATCGCCATCGGCGTGTGGTCGAAGAAACGCATGAAGCGCACTTCGGCGGCGCGATCGGGATCGCTGCGCTCGTCGCGGGCGCGGCTGATCACCAGCGTGCGCGAGGGCCCGGGCGCGCCGTCGGCGCCGAAGGCGAGCTTGTGATAGAGCCGCACCGGCATGCTCTTGCCGGCGCGCATGCGCAGGTCGATGTCGAAGACCTCGGTCTTCACCTCGCCCGGCACGGCCACGATCGAGGTCAGCAGCGAGGCGCCGTCACCGGAGACGATGTCGGTCAGCTTCAGCCCGCCTGAGCCGATCTCGGCGAGATCGTAGTCGAGCCAGTTGGCGAGCGTGGCGTTGACATAGGCCAATTCGCCGGCCGGATTGACCGAGAAGAAACCGCACGGCGCGTGATCGAGATATTCGATGGCGTGCTGGAGCTCCTGAAACACGTCTTCCTGGCGTTCGCGGTCACGGGTGATGTCGGCGATCGACCACACCGCGTAGCGCGCCTCGCGCTTGCCGGTGCCGAGCGGACGCACCCGCATGCGCAGCCAGCGGCCCTGATTGCCGTCGAGCCCGGAGATACGCACCTCTTCCTGCTGACGCTTGCCTTCGCGCGCGGCCTTGAGCAGGCGGAACACGGCTTCGGAGACATCGGGATTGCCGATGAAGACGCGTTCGACGGGACGAACGTCCTGCGGGCCCGAGGCGCCCGTCAGGGTCAGATAGGCGGCGTTGGAATAGACCACATGGCCGCGTGGATCGGTCACCGCCAACCCGTCGAAGGCGTGGTCGGCGATGCGGCCCATCACGGGATCGGCGAGATTGCGGTCGACGAAGCGGACGATGCCGGCAGCGAAGGCAAACAGGCTGAACAGGCCGACCATCGCCAGCACCGCGAGCGTGCCGAGGATATAGGGCTGGGCCTGGGCGCGGCCGAGCGTCATCAGCCCGACGGCGACCGCCACCAGGGCTGCCGCCACCAGGAACACCAGCGCGATGCTGCCCGAGCGCTGCGGCGGCTCGTGCGCCGCCGCTGGCTCGCGGGACAGGTCGTGGTCGGTCTCGGCGGTCATCGGATCGGGCGCAGCCTGTCGGCAGGAGAGTGACGCGCAACTGCGCGCAGCGGTTCCTCCTGCCTGAATCGGACCCGCGGGCGCAAGGGCGCAAGGTATGCTGATTCCCGGATTACGGCCATTTCCAGTACTTTTCGGGGGTATTATCCGCGACCGGCGCTAAAACCGCGCTTCAGCCGCATGATGTAGCCGATGACTTCGGCGACCGCGTGATAGTGTTCCGCCGGGATTTCCTGGTCGATTTCGACGGTGGCATAGAGCGCGCGCGCCAGCGGCACGTTCTCGACGATCGGGATGTCGTGCTCCTTCGCGATCTCCCGGATCTTGAACGCGAGGTTGTCGACACCCTTGGCGACGCAGATCGGCGCCGCCATGCCGCGCTCGTAGGACAGCGCGACCGAATAGTGGGTCGGGTTGGTGATGATCACCGAGGCCTTCGGAACCGCGGACATCATGCGCTTCTTCGAGCGCTGCTGGCGCAACTGCCTCAGCTTGCCCTTGATGTGCGGATCACCTTCCGACTGCTTGTATTCTTCCTTGATCTCCTGCAGCGACATCTTCTGCCGCTGGAACCAGCTGCGATACTGGAAGAAATAGTCGGCGATCGCCACGATCGCGAGCGCTGCGACCACCGCACCGAGCAGATGGATGGTCAGGCTGGTGGTCGCCCCCATCATCGCGGACGGGTCGAGCTTGACCATCGCCTCCATGCGGTGCCGCTCCGGCCACAGCACGACGGTCATGACCACGCCGATCCCGAACAGCTTGCCGATGCCCTTGAGGAAGTTCGCCGCCGCCTGTTTGCCGAAGATGCGCGTGAAGCCGGCGGCAGGCGAGATCTTGCTGAATTTGGGTTTCAGGGAGTCGGCCGACCACACCAGGCGATGCTGCAGCATGTTGCCCGCGATAGCCGCCAGCGCCAGCATCATCAGCGGCACGCCGATCGCGGCAAGCACCACGAATTCGAGCTGCTGCATCAGCGCCAGCAAACTCTTGCCGTCGGTCTTGATCATCCAGGAATTGGCGAGCAGGTTGCGCATCGGCGTCATCAGGCTGCCGCCGACCGAGTCGGAGAA
>JAEWBW010000497.1 GCA_023390955.1 Pseudomonadota bacterium | reverse complement strand
TGCATGATCGAGCTCGGCAATGATGGTGACGCCGGCGCCGATGAAGTCGCTGGAGCGCAGCACCTTCTCGGCGGCGTCCGACAGATGCACCAGGATCAGCTCGACGCCGAGATCATGTGCGCTGCTCTTGATCTGGGCAAAGCTGTAGGCGGCCGATGAATCGACGCCGGTGACGAGCTTGAAGTCGAACAGCAGATAGCGGCATTCAGGGCGCTCCTGCAGCAATTGCTTGACGTGCTGGTAGAGCCGGTTGGCGGAGCCGAAGAACAGGTAGCTCTGCAGCTTCAGGCCCTGGATCTTGCCGCCATGGGCCAGCAGCACCTCCTGGTCGTCGCGCGAGCGGTCGAGCGAGGAGCGATATTCCGAGCCGTCAAAGCTGTACTTGATCGACTCGACGCGCGCCGCGCTGAACGCAAAGGTCGCGCAGCCGATGATGACCCCGATCAGGATGCCCGGCACGAAGCCCCAGCCGATGATGATGACGATGATCGCAATCAGCGAGAGATATTCGAGTTTCGAAAGCCGCTTGCGCGACTCGATGATCCATCGGTGCAGCTGGTCGGCGCCGAGATAGATCAGCAGGCCGCCGATCACGAATTTTGGCGTGAAGCCGAGCAGCTCCGGCGCGACCGACAGCATCAGGACCGATACCGCCGCAACTGTGAGGCCGGACAGGCGTCCGCGGCCGCCGCTGCGGAAATTGAGGATGGTGCGGCTGACCGAGATGCAGCCGGCATATCCCGCGAGCGCTCCGGTGATGATGTTGGCGAGGCCGGTGACATTCAGCTCGCGCTCCAGATTGGCCTCGCGATGCACGGCGACCTCGATGCCGGTGGTGTTGAACAGCGTGCTCGAGGCCGTCACGAACACGACGGCGACGAGGTTGCCGAGCAGGTCAGGCATCGCGGCCCAGGGATAGCGGGCGAGATCATCGGCGTGCCAGGGCAGCATGAAGGCGGCCGGCGGCGGCGGCTGGAAGGTCCAGCCCATGGCGCGCGCGGCTTCCGGCGAGACGCCCATGATCCAGAACACCAGATGCGCGACGAGCATGCCGCCGATCAGGATGATCGGAAGTCCGAACGGGCTGCGCGAGCGATGCCAGGCCAGGTACAGCACCAGCGCCATCGCGCATGCCGCGCCCAGCTCCAGCAGTGTCGTGGCATTTGCAAAGCGTGGCAGCGTCGAGAGCTGCAGGGGATGATCGGCGATCACCCGGATCGCGCCCAGCACGATCAGGAGACCGGTCGCGCCGAGGAAGCCGCCAACCACGGGATAGGGCACGTAGCGGATCGCACGGCCCATCCGTGTCAGCCCCAATCCGCACATCACGATGCCGGTGATCACCGTCGACAGGCCGAGCATGATCAGGACGGAGGAGAGCAGCGATGCCGGCGGACCGGTCGCCTCGATGCGTTCGACCAGCGATGCGGCCAAAATGCTCGTGACGGCCACGGTCGAGCTGTCCGGCCCGCCGATCGCGAAGCGCAGGGAGCTGCCTGCTGCGATGACGGTCGCGACCACGGCCGAGCTGATGAACGTCGCGGCGATCCCGTAGGAGAGGTAGGGCGACAGCGGCCCGCCGAAAATCAGCAGCGCGTAGGACAGGCCGAACGTGATGGCCAGCGCGCTCGCCGCCGCCCCGCCCAAGATGTCACCCAGCGCACGCTTGACGGTCGGATTGAACCCGGTTGTCGCCGGACTGAAGCTGATGGCTGGATCGGTCACGCCGTTGTACTTGCCCCAAAGAACCGCAAACAATTCCCTTTCGAGACGTAGACGACTGCGAGGCTAGCGCAACAGGATTCTTGTACCTATGAAATTTCCGGCACGCGCGCGGCGTGGCTCAACTGCTCTCGGCCCCGAACTTGCCGTGCCTGCCCACGCCTGAGGCAAAGCGCGCCGCACCCGACAACGTCTCGCCGGAGGCGATGACTTTGAGCCCGCCGCGCATTTCGTTCCGGATGGCCTCGTCCTCGTCGATATCCCATTGCGCCAGCGCCGAAAGCCGATCGGCGCGCAGGCAGGTTTGCGGAAAATCCGAGATCTCCTTCGCAAGCGCGATCGCGGCCGTGCGCGCCTCGCCGGTCGGCACGACGCGATTGGCCAGCCCCATGCGCAACGCTTCGGCGGCGCCGACCGGGCGGCCGGTCAGGATCAGGTCCATCGCATGTGAATGGCCAATCATACGCGGCAGGCGGATGGTGCCCAGGTCGATCAGGGGAACGCCGAACCGGCGGCAGAAGATGCCGAAGGTGGCGGCCTCGCCGACCACCCGCATGTCGGCAAACAGCGAAAGCTCCATGCCCCCGGCCACCGCATAGCCTTCGACCGCGGCGATGACAGGCTTGGTTAGCCGCAGCCGGCTCGGCCCCATCGGTGCGATAGTGCCGTGCCCGCCAATTTCGCGCATCTTCTCGCGATCGCCCTTGGCGACCGCCTTCAGGTCCGCGCCTGCGCAGAAATGGCCGTGCGTGCCGGTGAACACCGCAACCGCGGCGTCATTGTCGGCATCGAAGGCGAGGAAGGCGTCATAGAGCTTGCGCGCCGTGGCGCCGTCCACCGCGTTCCGGCAATGCGGCCGGTTGATGGAGATGATCGTGACGGGACCGTCGCGCTCGACCAGCACGGCATCGGCTTCGGACATGATGCGCTTCTCCCTCAGATTTTGAGGGAGTTTTGCATCAGGTCGCGGCTCAGACAATGGTGAGGAGGAGGAGGCGAACCACACGTCGCACATTCGCTGTCGTCCTGGCGAAGGCCAGGACCCATAGCCACCGAATGTCGTTAGGCGAAGACTCGGGGTTACGGTTTCGCGCAGTAACTCCCTCTTGGGGTAATGGGTCCTGGCTTTCGCCAGGACGACAGCGAGCCTAAATCTTCAGCTCTCTCCCCGTCACGCGGCGATACGCTTCCAGATACCGCTTGCTGGTGGCGTCCACCACGCTGGCCGGCAGGGGCGGGGGCGGGGCGTCGCCGTTCCAGCGACCGGCGCGGCGCTCGGCGTCGAGGTAGTCGCGCAGCGGCTGCTTGTCGAAGCTCGCCTGCGCCTGGCCGGGCTTGTAGGCATCGACGGCCCAGAAGCGCGACGAGTCCGGCGTCATCACCTCGTCGATCAGGATAATGCGGCCGTCCTTGTCGCGGCCGAATTCGAACTTGGTGTCCGCGATGATGATGCCCTGCTCACGTGCGAGCTCCTCGCCGAGCGTGTAGATCGCGCGCGTCATGCTCTCCAGCGTGTAGGCAGTCTCCTCGCCGACGACCTCGCGCATCCGCGCAATCGTGATGTTCTCGTCATGGCCGGTCTCGGCCTTGGTCGCGGGGCTGAAGATCGCAGGGTTCAGCTTCTCGCTCTCGACGAGGCCGGCCGGCAGCTTCTCGCCGGCGAGCGTGCCGGAGCTCGCATATTCCTTCCAGGCCGAGCCGGAGAGATAGCCGCGCAGCACGCACTCGATCGGAAACACCGTGGTGCGTCGGCACATCATGGCGCGTCCGAGCAGCTCGGTGCGGTGCGGCTTCAGCGCCGGTACGGCCTCGATGATCTCGTCGGTGTTGGCGCTGATGAGGTGATGCGGCACCACGCCTTCGAGCTTGCTGAACCAGAAGGCGCTGATCTGCGTCAGCACCGCGCCCTTCATCGGGATGGTCTCGCCCATCACGACGTCGAAGGCGCTGATGCGGTCGGTGGTGACAAGCAGCAGGCGGTCGTCGTCGACGGCGTAGATGTCGCGCACCTTGCCGCGGCCGATCTTGGTCAGCGGCAGGTCGCTTGAGAGCATGGTGGTCATCGTCAGATCTTTCGCAGGCAAATCTTGCGCAGGCAAATCCTGCGCAGGGAAGGCATTCAGCAGGTCAGCTCAGGCCGGATTAGCCTATTCCGGCAGCGGAATGAACTCATGTTCCTGCGGAACGGCGGCGAACCGGCCGGTTTTCCAGTCCTCCTTGGCCTGCTCGATCCGCTCCTTGCTGGAGGAGACGAAATTCCACCAGATGTGGCGCGGCCCCTCCAGCGCGTCGCCGCCCAGGAACATCATCCTTGTGTTCTTGAGCGCCTTCACGGTGATGCGGTCGCCGGGCCGGAAGATCAGCAGCCGCGGTCCCTCATAGCGCTCGTTGGCGATCTCGACCTCGCCGTCGACGACATAGATCGCGCGTTCCTCGTGATCGGGGTCGAGCGGCACGCTGGCACCGGCCACTGCCGTGACCTCGGTGTAGAACCAGGGCGACGCCATCTTGACCGGCGAGGTGATGCCGAACGCGGAGCCCGCGATTACCCGCGCGGTGAAATCGCGCTCGGAGATCATCGGGAGCTCGCCCGCCGCATAATGCTGGAACGACGGATCGATCTCCTCGGAGCCGGCCGGCAGCGCGATCCAGCTTTGCAGCCCCAGCATCTGCTGGCCCGACGCGCGTTGCGCGTCCGGCGTGCGTTCGGAATGCGCGATGCCGCGCCCGGCCGTCATCAAATTCATCGCGCCGGGCGCGATTTCCTGGATGTTGCCCTCGCTGTCACGATGCATGATGGAGCCGTCGAACAGATAGGTGACGGTGGCGAGCCCGATGTGGGGATGCGGCCGCACGTCCATGCCCTTGCCGGAGACGAACTGCACCGGGCCGAAATGATCGAAGAAGATGAAGGGCCCGACCATCTGCCGCTTGCCATGCGGCAGCGCGCGCCGCACCACGAAACCGTCGCCGAGATCGCGGGTGCGCGGCACGATCACGAGATCGAGTGCGTCGCAGGACATGGGATCGCCGAGCACGGGATCGTTCGAGGGCTGCCAGCTCATGGAGAGCTCCTTAGTTGAGTTTTCTTGGGAAGGGGTTGTAGCAAGATTTTGCGGGGCCGTCGCGGCCGAGTCCGGATCAGGCGTCGCGCATGGCAACGCAGTTCCCGCATACTCCGCTGTCATTCCCCGCGACCCGGCTACGCCAAGGCTTCGCCGAGGTTTCGGTCTTGGGCGCGCCGAAGCTTTAGCGTAGGCGGCAAGCGGGGCATCCAGTACGCCGCGGCCCATCGAATATAATCATGCCTGCCTCGGAGTACTGGATCGCCCGGTCAAGCCGGGCGATGACAGCTGTGATGACGCTTGAAAATGCCGCCCCAACAGACGATGTTCCGCTGAATTCAACCACGATCCCATCACCCGATGACACTCGCCGCCGCCGATCTCGCCTTTCGCGCCGCCAGCGTCGCGCTGCTGCTGGTGCTGGCGGCGTCGCTGCTCTCTGATTTTCGCAATGTGCTGGCGGCCCGCCTCGGCGCGGCCTTCGTGCTGGGCTCGATCGCGCATGTCGTGAGCTATTCGCTGGATGTCACGTCGCGGATCCCGCTCTGGCATGCACCGCTGATCGCGCTGTCGACCGGCACCATCGTGGTGTTCTGGCTGTTCACACGCGCCCTGTTCGATGACGAGTTTCGCCTGCGCTGGTGGCACGGTTTGATCTGGGCGCTGGTGACGGCCTTCAGCTTTGTGGGCTGCGTCTGGATCGCACCGAGCGGCCATGTGCGGTTCTCGGTGACGATGGTCAATCTGATCGTGCTCGGCTTCATCGCGCTTGCGGTGTGGCAGATGATCTCCTCGTGGCCGGTCGACCTGGTCGAGCGTCGCCGTCGGGTTCGCGTCTTCATCGTCTGCGCCATCGCGCTCTATGGCGGGCTGAACGCGGTGCTCCAGATCGCCGCCGCCGGCCACCAAATCGGTGATGTCGCCGGAGCCGTCAATACAGGCGCGCTCGCCCTCGTCGTTGCGTTCGTTGTCTATGCGATGATGCGCGTCGATGGCGCCGATCTGTTTCCAGCGCCGGCAACTGCGCCGGTTGTGCTGAACCAGCCGGTCGTGACGGAAGAGGCTGCCGACCAGAAACTGATCGACGCCCTGATGCGGCTGATGGCGGACGAGCGGATCTATCGCCAGGAGAACATCACCATCGGCGCGCTGGCGGGCCGGCTGAAGATTCCGGAATACCGTCTGCGTCGGCTGATCAACCAGCGGCTCGGCTACCGCAACTTCAATGTGTTCCTGAACAACCACCGGATCGAGGAAGCCAAGGCCGCGCTGTCCGATCCCGCCCAGGTCGAGGTGCCCGTCATCACCATCGCCATGGACGCCGGCTTCCAGTCACTCGGCCCGTTCAACCGCGCCTTCAAGACCGTCACGGGTGTGACGCCGACGGAATACCGGCGGCTGAAGGTGAATGCGGCTTAGGGTGCTTCGCCTCTCCCCGCGTGCGGGGAGAGGCCGACGCGCGCCGGGCGATGCGAAGCATCGTCCGGGCGCGGCGGGTGAGGGGGAGCCTCCGCGAACTCAAATCTCACCGTCCCCGCTGAAGCTCCCCCTCACCCCAACCCTCTCCCCGCAAGCGGGGCGAGGGAGCAGGCCGCCGCCGTGACACATTAGATTGTTGAAATTGTTTGATAATTCCGGAATCGGCGAGGCCCGATAGCTTTCGACCAGGTCGATTTCCAAATCCGGCGAGCAGTCCCGCCCCTGATCCGGCTTCCTCGGCATGCACCTCAACGCCGGAGCAAGCCTTTGACCCCTCGCCGCAAGATCATCCTCATCACCAGCACCATCGCCGCCGCCGGCCTCGCACTCGGCGCCGCGCGCGCCCGCGACGTGCCGAAGGTCGCGACCGGCTTCGTCGCCGACGTCATCTGCTCGGAGACCTTTGTCTCTGGCCTCGACCCGCAGCGCACCTTCGCCGAGACCATGGCCGCCATGCCCGGCACGGGCCTGATCACCTGGGCGATGAACGCCGAGGTCGATCGTGTCCGCAAGGATGTCACCGTGACGCTGTTCGGCCTCGGCCGCAGCCATGCCGTCTATCGCGAAGGGCTCGGCTGCACGCTCGAGCACGGCACGCCGCCGGTCGACGTCGCGCTGTCGCCGGATGACAGGCAGCCGGCTTTGCTGCCGGAGATCGCGGGCTCCTCCATCGTGCTGGCGCAAAATGCAGAGATCAAAGCAGCGATCGATCGCGCCTTTGACGAGCCGGCGTCCTCGCCGCCCCGGCGCACCCGCGCGGTCGTCGTCATGAAGGACGGCCGCATCATCGGCGAGCGCTATGCCGATGGCGTCGGCATCGACACGCCGCTGCTCGGCTTCTCCATGACCAAGTCGGTGATCTCGGCGCTGACAGGCATTTTGGTGCGGCAGGGCAAGTTGAAGCTCGATGGGCCCGCGCCCGTTGCGGCCTGGCAAAATCCCGATGATCCGCGCCACGCCATCACCGTCGATCAATTGCTGCGTCACACCGCAGGGCTCGCGCTCGGCAGCTCGCTGCAGGCCTCGCTCGGCTCCGCGTTCGAACCGGTCAACCGGATGAAGTTCTCCGAATACGACATGGCGGCGTATGCCGCGACCATTCCGCTCGCGACTGCGCCGGGCACGGTTTGGAATTATCACGACGGCAACACCATCCTGCTCGCGCATCTCATTCGCAATGCCGTCGGCGGCAATCCCGCGGATACCTTGCGCTTCGCCCGCCGCGAATTGTTCGCGCCGCTCGGCATGAGCAACGTCACGCTGCAGCTCGACGGTTCCGGCACGGTGGAAGGATCCAGCGAGATGCTGGCATCGGCGCGCGACTGGGCCCGCTTCGGCCAACTCTATCTCAATGACGGCATGGCCGGCGGAAAGCGCATCCTGCCCGAAGGCTGGGTGAACTATTCGGCGTCCCCTACGCCGAATGCCTGGGTCGGCATCGGCGCCGGCTTCTGGACCAACCGCGGCGACAGCTTTGGCGCGACCTACCGCAGAGAACATGGCTGGCCGCGCGATGCCTTCTTCGCCAAGGGCACGATCGGGCAATATGCCATCGTGATCCCGTCGGAACGTCTGGTGATCGTCCGCCTCGGCCGCTCGCCGAACACTCCGCCGAATGCGGACGGTGTGTTCGATCTCGTGCGCGACGTGGTGGAAGCCACGCGCGAGAAGGGCAAGTTGGCGGAGAGGAAGTAAGATGCGGGGCGCCACTTCTTCTTCCTTCTCCCCTTGTGGGAGAAGGTGGCGCGAAGCGCCGGATGAGGGGTATCTATCCGCTCGCAAGACGTTTCGTGAGGATAGCGACCCCTCACCCGTCTCGCCGCTACGCGGCGAGCCACCCTCTCCCACAAGGGGTGAGGGGATGATGGCACCGTCCGCTTGGCGTTACTGCCGCCCCAACTGCGTCGCCTTCTCCACGCGATCGAAACGCTCCAGCGACAGGATCGCATCGGCGAACTGCTCCGCGCGCGCGTTCAGCACCGGGCGGGCCAGCGTCAAAAACTTCTGCTGCATGGCCTGCGCATCCGGGAAGGAGTTCGGTTCGCCGGAGGGATCGGCGTAAAGCCGCTCATGCACGCCGTCGTCGGTGGTGATGCTGACGCGGGCGCCGAACGGATGGGTGCGCCCGACCTCGAGCCGGTCGTCCTGCACCACGTCGAACTTGTCGGCGAGCGCGTCGATTGCGGCGTCGCCGAGCCGGCTGTAATCGTCCCAGCCGAACGAGCCCTGGTCGAGCGCGAGTGCGCCGGTGAAGAACATCGAGAACTGGCCGCCGACGATCGAGCTCGGATGCCGCTTGGTCGCAGCGTCGCCCGTGAGCGTGATGCCGTTGCGGTGCAGGCCGATCTCGACGCGCTTGACCTGGTCCGGCGTCAGATTGTGCTCGCGCCGCATCGCGATCAGCGCGTCGATCGCGGCATGGGTGTAGCGGCAGCTCGGATACGGTTTGACGCCGATCTTCATGGTCTCATAGGTGCGGCCGAGCCCCGCTACCGCCTTGTCGGGATGCGCATCGTCGGTGTAGCCGACGAGCAGGCCGTGCTTGCCTTCGACCGATTCCGTCGCGCCGACAAAATCGTTGCGGGCAAGCGTCGCCGCGATCACGCCGTTCATCGCGGCGGCGCCGACCTGGTAACGCTTGTTCCAGGCGCCGTTGACCAGGAATTGCAGCGAGCCCGCGGCCTGGCTGCCGGCAACGCCGAAGGCCGAGATGATCTGCTGCTCGTTCAGGCCGAACAATTTCGCGGCGGCTGCCGCGGCGCCATAGGTGCCGGCGGTCGCTGTGGGGTGAAAGCCGCGGGCGTAATGCGAGGTCGGGTCGAGCGCGTTGCCGAGCCGGCAGCAGACCTCATAGCCCGCGACGATCGCGGTGAGCACGTCGCGGCCCGACGCGCCGACCATCTCGCCAATGGCGAAGGCGGCAGGAACAACGGGTGCGCTCGGATGCAGCGAGGAATCCGCGTGGGTGTCGTCGAAATCGAGCGAATGGCCGAAAGCGCCATTGAGGAGCGCTGCGACCGCCGGCGTCCAGGTCTTGCTGTCGCCGAACACGGTGGACTCGCCCTTGGTGTCGAGCGCGAGCGCTTCCAGCATCTTCAGCAGCGACGGCGTCGATTCCGCCTCGCGGCGCGCGCGGATGGCGCTGCCGAGGAAATCGAGCGTCAGCACCTTTGCGCGGTCGAGCACCTCGCCCGGGATATCGTCGAAATTCAGCTCGGCGACATAGGCGGCGAGCGTTGCGGTTTCGTGGGCCATCGTGTTTCCTCGTTTGGCGGCCAAATTAGGCGGGCTGAATTCGGCTTTCAAGCCGCGTCCACGTCGCGGGGATCAGCTATGCTTTCAACCGTTTACGGGATGATTTGCCGGGGCACGGGACAATGGCTTTGAGCGGGCTTGTGTTCGAGCGGATCTGGGCGCGCAGGACGCAATTGGGGCTGGCGATCCGGGTCACGGTCGCCGCCACCGCAGCCTATGCGCTGGCGACCGCGCTGCATCTGTTGCTGCCGCTATGGGCCGTGCTGACGTCGATCATCGTGACCCAGATGAGCGTCGGCCGCTCGCTGAAGGCGACGCGCGACTACATGCTGGGCACGGTCGGCGGCGCCATCTATGGCGGCGCGCTCGCGGTGCTGATCCCCCATTCCGGCGAGCTTGGGCTGTTGGCATTATTGGTGCTGGCGATCGCGCCGCTCGCCTTTATCGCGGCGGTCTATCCGAGCTTGAGCGCGGCGACGGTCACGGCCGTCATCGTGCTCGTGGTTCCCACGATGGGGCACGCCGATCCCATGACCTCGGCGATCGACCGGGTCAGCGAGGTCGCGGTTGGCGCCGTCACCGGGCTCCTGGTGTCCTTCCTGGTGCTTCCGTCGCGCGCCGTGCGCCAGATCCACGCCAACGCGGCCATTCTGCTCGACCTGATCGCGGATGCCTTCACGGAGCTGCTCGCCGGCCTGACGCGCGGGCGCGATGCCGATGCGCTGCATCGGATCCAGGACGGCATCGGCACGGCCATCGTCGGGCTGAACGCGATCGGCGCGGAAGCCGAGCGCGAACGTGCCGCGCGCCTGTCGAGCGGTCCTGACACCGGTCCTTTGCTGCGCACCATCCTGCGGCTGCGCCATGACGTCGTGATGATCGGCCGCGCCACCGTGGTGCCGCTGCCGGCCGACGTGCAGATCCGGCTCGCCGCGCCGCTTGTCGAGGTCAGCACGGCGATCACGCACTTTCTTCGCGCGGCGGCGGAAGCCATGCGCGAAGGCGCCGGCGCGCCGCCGATCCATCCCGTGCATGTGGCGCTCCAGCATTATGCCGAGGCGGTCGCCGCTGTGCACCGCGACGGGCTGCTTCGCGGCCAGCCCGGCGACACCGCGGAGCGGTTCTTCGCGCTCGGCTTCTCGCTGGAGCAGATGCACCAAAATCTCTGCGATCTCGATCGCGTCGTCGGCGAATGGGCGGAGATTGCGGCCGGTGGATCGAAGAAGAAGGCTGCGGAATCGACGTAAGCAGGTCTAGCTGGCGCGCCGCGCCAGGCCCTTGCCCTGCATGCGCCAGACCAGCAGGTCGATGCGGTCCTGGCCGAAGAACGGTTCGTTATCGAACACGAAGGTCGGCACACCCCAGTGACCGGACGCTGCATGGTCTCTTTCGTTGCCGGTGATCACCTGTTCGTAGCGATCCGGATCGGCCGCGATTGCCGCATCCATCGCTGCGAGATCGAAGCCGTCTTTCGCGGCAGCGCGTGCGAGGTGATCGCCCTCGTTCCATCCCGCCACCGAACCGCCCCAGAGCACGCGCGCGATCGCATAGGTGAATGCGAGGGAGCGGCCGTCGAGCTGGGCCATCGCGCCGAGCCGTGTCAGGCGGTGAATGTAGGGCTGCTCGGCGGCGACCTCGAGCGTCGTCATATCCTGCACGATCGGGTCGGGCCGCGGAAAACGGAACGGGATGCCCTCGTGCTGCGCCACGCGGCTGGAATCGCGCACGACATAGCGCGCGAATTGCGGGTTCGCTGTCTTGAAGAAACCGGGCACGCGCACCGCGAGCGGATAGACCGGGCGCAAATTCACGGCGAGGTCGTACGCTTCGACGATCTCCAGCGTCTTCGGCAGCGCCAGATAGCTGTAGGGGCTGCGGAAGGAGAAGAAGAGGTCGACAGACAGGGTCATCAGGCCGGCTCCGCGATCCGTCCCATCATGCTGCGCGCCACCAGCTTGTGGAAGGGTATGATGATCGTGAGGTAGGTCCGGCCGAGCAGATTGTTGGTGCGCACCAGCGTGGTCGTGGTGACCTGGCGACTTCCGGCATCATTGGTCACGTCGACCACGATGCGAAAATTGAGGTGATAATCGTCGAAGCCGGCGATCAGCCGCTCCGGCGTCTCGCTCACCACCGGAAACAGGCCGATCAGGCCGCCGGGCGCGTAGGCGCCTTCGCCCGATGTCTTCAGCCCGAACGGCTTCACCAAAATGTTGCGCAGCCGTGTCAGCGCATCGATCCAGCGCGGTCCGTCCAGCACCATTTTGGTGCAGGCTTCACGGGCATTCATCGCATTTGCGCCGACGTTCACGCGAAAGGCATCGACGAAGTCGGCGCCGGCAAGAACACTGCCGGTATCGACGTCAGGTGTAATTTCGCGAACCTGGCTCATGTCCCTAATTTGTGCGTCAGCATGCGGAAGCGCAAGATCAGCAGGCCGGCATAGACGATCGATCCGATCGACAATCCGATCCAGACGCCGACCGCGCCGAGGTCCGCGTGGAAGGCGAGCCACCAGGCGATCGGGAAGCCGATGCACCAATAGCCGATGGCGGCGAACACCAGCGTCATCTGGGTGTCGTTGATGCCGCGCAGCGCGCCGGCCATGATGGTC
>JAEWBW010000689.1 GCA_023390955.1 Pseudomonadota bacterium | reverse complement strand
CGGTATCGTATCTCGCGAACGGGCTGAGATTGCCGCTGGAGGAGAATGCGGCGCGGTTTCCGGCGGCCTAACCACCGTCATTGCGAGGAGCGGAGCGACGAAGCAATCCAGACTGCCTCCGCGGTGGGACTCTGGATTGCTTCGCTGCGCTCGCAATGACGGGAGGAGGAAGCGTGCCTACGCCACACCCGCACGCAGCAGATCATGCAGGTGCACGATCCCCACCACCTTGTCCGCGTCCGTCACCACCAGCGAAGTGATCTTGCGCGTGTTCAGCACCTCGATCATCTCGCTCGCCAGCATCGTGGGCGGCACAGTCTTGGGCTGCCTGGTCATGATGTCGTCGACCGACACCGTCAGCAGGTCCGGCTTCTGCATGTGGCGGCGCAGATCGCCGTCCGTGATGATGCCGACGGCCTCGTTCGCCTTGTTGACGATGCAGACGCAGCCGAGCCCCTTGGCCGACATCTCCATGATCGCGTCCGACATCTTGGTGCCGAGCGGCTTCACCGGGAGTTCATCGCCGGTGCGCATGTAGTCGCGCACGAATTTCAGCATCGCGCCGAGCTTGCCGCCCGGATGGAAGTGGGCGAATTCGAGCGGGGTGAAGCCGCGTCCCTCAAGCAGTGCGATCGCGATGGCATCGCCGATCGCGGCCTGCATCAAGGTCGAGGTGGTCGGCGCCAGATTGTGCGGGCAAGCCTCGCGCGCCTTCGGCAACTCGATCACGATGTCGGCGGCTTGGCCGAGCGAGGAATCCGACTTCGACGTCACCGCGATCATCGGGATCGCGAAGCGCGCCGAATAGTTCACGACGTTCTTCATCTCCGGCTGCTCGCCGGACCAGGACAGCGCCATGATGACGTCGTCGGTGGTGATCATGCCGAGATCGCCATGGCCGGCTTCGGCGGCATGGACGAAGAAGGCCGGCGTGCCGGTCGAGGCCAGGGTTGCCGCGATCTTGCGCCCCATGTGGCCGGACTTGCCGAGCCCGGTGACGATGACGCGGCCCTTGGCGTTGCGGATCAGTTCGACTGCAGCGGCGAAGGTCGCGCCCAGCGGTCCCCGCAGCGCGGTGGCGAGCGCGGTGATGCCGCTGCTTTCCGTCTCCAGCGTGCGGAGCGCGGATTCGATGCTGGCGGGGGTGGAGCCGGATGATGCGGTCATCAGCGGTTTCGAACTCGGCATATGTTTTGGAACCTGGAAGAGGGCGCTTCGCCCGTTGCCGCTGCTTAGCACGACCCGGCCGGCGAAGCGACGCGGGCGGCTCCGGCCCTCAACGGGTCATTAACCATAATTGTTTTAACTCCATTAACGACGGTTCCCGCCGCCCGGCTGAGATCGTCGCAGAAGCGTATGAATTCGTTGGAGTTTTTCTATCGTGGGGTCGCCTCCAGGCAGTGGCCGGAGCAAGCGCGCGCAATGCTTTCGCGCCGCCTTGGCGTGCCTTGCGCTGACGACCACGCTGGGGAGCGCCCCGGCGGTCGCCCAGAGCCTCACGCCCGACCTGTTCAATCCCAACCGCGGCGGCTTTGCCACGCCCGACACGCTTCCCACCCGCCGTACCGCCACCACCAATACGCTGCGTCTACCGCCGTCGGATGCCGTGCCCGCGTTGCCGGACCCCAACGTCGATCCGCGCAAGGCGCGGGAGACGTCGGCGCCGACCCGCGTCGGACAGGTCCCGACCTATGGTCTGCCCGCGGCGACTGGCGCGGGTGGTGCGGGCTACGATTCGCTGAACCGCAAGCGCCAGCAGCCAAAGCTCTACCCGGGCCAGCCAAAACCCAAGCGCGTCGGGCCGGGCAATCCGCCGCCTCCCACAGCGCCGGTTGCGACCGGCATCGGCCTGCCGCGCATCGCGCCGCCGCCCTCGGAGACCGCGCACAAGACGCCGGTGCCCGCGGCGATGGCCGGTAACGCGCCGGGCCAGCCGGCGCGCCGCCGTATCAAGCTCGACGAGGATCCCTTCGGCCCCGTCGGCGACTATGCCGGCAGCTTTTTGATCAAGGGCGCGCTCGAGCTTTCGGGCGGTTACGATTCCAATCCGGCGCGTCTCAACAAGCCGGTCGGTTCGCCCGTTGCCGTGGTCGGGTCCGAGCTCGTGGTGATGTCCGACTGGGAGCGCCACGCGCTGGTCGCTGACCTCCGTGGCTCGTTCTCCGGCTACACCCAGAACATGCCGGCCACGATCGACGGCTTTGCCTCGCCGTCGCCGGTCGAGATCAACCGTCCCGATTTCAACGGCCATGTCGACGGCCGCGTGGACGTCGACCGCGACCTCAAGCTGACCTCGCAGCTCCGCCTGCGGCTCGCCACCGACAACCCCGGCAGCCCGAACGTGCAGGCCGGCCTGCAGAAATATACGATCTACGCCGCCTACGGCACCACGCTCGGCTTCGACCAGACCTTCAATCGCTTCCAGGTCGCCGTCGGCGGCACCGTCGATCGCACGGCCTATACCGACTCCAAGCTGACCGACGGCTCGACCTTCAGCAACAACGACCGCGACTTCAACCAGTATGGCGGTATCGGTCGCTTCTCCTACGATTTGAAGCCCGGCCTGAAACCGTTCGTCGAGATCCAGGGCGACACGCGCGTCCACGACCAGGCCGCCGACCGCAACGGCTTCTTCCGCGACTCCAACGGCGGCTACGCCAAGGTCGGTTCGTCCTTTGAATTCTCGCGTATCCTCACCGGCGAGATCTCGGTCGGCTATGCCGCGCGCAACTATGTCGACCCGCGCCTCAGCCAGCTCGCCGGCTTCCTGACCACGGGCTCGCTGATCTGGAACGCCAGCGGTCTCACCACGGTAAAGTTCTTCACCGACACGCAGATCTCGGAAACCACGGTGGCCGGCTCCTCCGGCGTGCTGGTGCGCACCTATTCGGCTGAGGTCGATCACGACTTCCGCCGCTGGCTCACCGCCGTCGGCAAGTTCACCTACGGCACGCTCGACTACCAGGGCCAGAACCCCAACGACAAGACCTACTCGCTCGAAGGCAATCTGATCTACAAGCTCAACCGCAACATCTGGATCAAGGGCACGCTGCGCCACGACATCCTGGATTCGAGCATCGCGAGCTCGAGCTCGCAGGGCACGGTGGTGATGTTGGGGGTGAGACTGCAGAACTAGCGGGGCGCGTGATGCGGACGTCAGTCCGACATCGTCGAGGGCGCAGCCACACCCTCCGCTGTCATGCCCCGGCTTGACCGGGGCATCCAGTACGCCGCGGCCTTTCGGTTCAATCGATAACGTCTCTGGGATACTGGATCGCCCGGTCAAGCCGGGCGATGACACCGTTTATGGAGCGAGCCGCGCCTCAGCGCGGCAGGTCCGTCTTCCCCATCAGGAACGTGTCGATCGACCGGGCGCAGAGCCGGCCTTCGCGGATGGCCCAGACCACCAGCGACTGGCCGCGGCGCATGTCGCCGGCGGTGAAGACGTTCGGGCGCGAGGATTGGTAGTCCATCGTGTTGGCCTTGACGTTGCCGCGCGGGTCGAGATCGACCGAGAGCAGCTTCAGCAGGCCCTCATGCACGGGATGCACAAAACCCATCGCCAGCAGGATCAGCTCGGCGTCGAGCTCGAACTCGGTGCCGGGAAGCGGCTTGAACTTCTCGTCGACGCGGACGCAGTGCAGCTTCTTGACCTTGCCGTTCTCACCGGAAAACTTCTGCGTCAGCACGGCGAATTCGCGGACCGCGCCTTCGGCCTGGCTGGAGGAGGTGCGCATCTTCAGCGGCCAGTTCGGCCAGGTCACGCCCTTGTTCTCGCGCTCGGGCGGAGCGGGCATGATCTCGAGCTGGGTCACCGACTTGGCGCCCTGGCGCAGCGAGGTGCCGATGCAGTCGGAGCCGGTGTCGCCGCCGCCGATGACGACGACATGCTTGCCGCCGGCCAGAATCTCGGTGGCGCCGCCGAGCGGCTCGTTGGAGACGCGGCGGTTCTGCTGCGGCAGGAAATCCATCGCATAGTGGATGCCGTCGAGCTCGCGGCCGGGGATCGGCAGGTCGCGCGGGGCTTCCGCGCCGCCGGTCAGCGCGATGGCGTCGTACTGGTTGACCAGCTCGCGCGGATCGACGCTGCCATTGGCGCCGACATGGGCGTTGTAGTGGAAGGTGACGCCTTCGCCTTCCATCTGCGTGACGCGGCGATCGATGACGCCCTTCTCCATCTTGAAGTCGGGAATGCCATAACGAAGAAGGCCGCCGGCCTTGGCGAACTTCTCATAGACATGGACGTCGTGGCCGGCGCGCGCGAGCTGCTGCGCGCACGCCATGCCGGCCGGACCGGCGCCGATCACGGCGACCTTCTTGCCGGTCTTGACCGCTGCGACTTCCGGCTTCAGCCAGCCATTGTCCCAGGCGCGGTCGACGATCGCGCATTCGATCGTCTTGATGGTGACCGGGTTGTCGTCGATGTTGAGCGTGCAGGACGCCTCGCACGGCGCGGGGCAGATGCGGCCGGTGAACTCGGGGAAATTGTTGGTCGAGTGCAGGTTGCGCGAGGCCTCTTCCCAATTGCCCTGATAGACCAGATCGTTCCAGTCCGGGATCTGGTTGTTGACGGGACAGCCGGGCGTGCCCGGCGCGACCGAGCCGGTGCCGTGGCAATAGGGAATGCCGCAATTCATGCAGCGTGCGGCCTGGTCGCGCGTTTCCTTCTCGGAAAGCGGAACCACGAACTCTTTGAAATGCTTCAAGCGGTCGGCGACCGGGGTGTACTTGCGATCGTGCCGTTCGATTTCGAGAAAACCCGTGACCTTGCCCATTAAACCAACAGTCCCTGCCGCTTAGTTCGTTTGTCGTTCTCTCATCGTCATTGCGAGGAGCGTGAGCGACGAAGCAATCCAGTCTGTAACCGAAGAGAAAGTCTGGATTGCTTCGCTACGCTCGCAATGACGGGTTCTGATCCTTACGCCCCGATCGCGATTTTCGGCTCGGCGTCCGCATTGGCCGCCATTTCGCGCAGCGCGCGCCGGTACTCGACCGGCATCACCTTGCGGAATTTGGGCAGCCATTCCTTCCAGTTGGAAAGGATGTCAGCAGCGCGCTTCGAGCCGGTCGCCTTGGCGTGACGCGAGATCAGCACGTGCAGACGCTCGACGTCGGAATCGAGCAGGTTCTGGAACACGTCGACCCGGCCATGCGCCTCGAGGTCACCGGAGTGGTGATAGGTGCCGGCGTTGATCAGCTCTTCCGAGAGAACCGGCTCCAGCTCGACCATGCTGAGATTGCACAGCTTGTCGAAGTCGCCGGTCTCGTCCAGCACATAGGCGATGCCGCCGGACATGCCGGCCGCGAAGTTGCGCCCGGTCTTGCCGAGCACGACCACGATGCCGCCGGTCATGTATTCGCAGCAATGATCGCCCGCGCCTTCGACGACGGCGACCGCGCCCGAATTGCGCACGGCAAAACGTTCGCCGGCGACGCCGCGGAAGTAGCACTCGCCCTCGATCGCGCCGTACATCACGGTGTTGCCGACGATGATGCTTTCTTCCGGCACGATGCCGCTGTTGGCCGGCGGCTTGACGATGATCTTGCCGCCCGACAGGCCCTTGCCGACATAGTCGTTGCCTTCGCCCTCGAGCTCGACGGTCACGCCGCGCGCGAGCCAGGCGCCGAAGGCCTGGCCGGCGGTGCCCTTGAGGCTGACATGGATGGAGTCATGCGGCAGGCCGGCATGACCGTAGATCTTGGCGACCGCGCCCGACAGCATCGCGCCGGCGGAACGGTTGGTGCTGTTGATCTCGGCCTCGATCTTGACCGGCGCGCCGCGGTCGAGCGCGGGCTGCGCCTTCTCGATCAGCTTGCGGTCGAGCACGGCCTCCAGATGATGGTTCTGGAGTTCCGAGTGGTAGATCTTCTGGCCCTTCTCTTCCTTCTGCATCACGAACAGTTTTGAGAAGTCGAGGCCCTTGGCCTTCCAATGCGCGACCAGCCGGGTCTGGTCGAGCAGCTGGGTCTGGCCGACCATGTCGTTGAACTTGCGGAAGCCGAGCGAGGCCATGATCTCGCGCACCTCCTCCGCAACGAAGAAGAAGTAGTTGATCACGTGCTCGGGCTGGCCGGTGAAGCGCTTGCGCAGCACCGGATCTTGCGTCGCGACCCCGACCGGGCAGGGGTTGAGGTGGCACTTGCGCATCATGATGCAGCCTGCCGCGAGCAGCGGCGCGGTGGCAAAGCCGAACTCGTCGGCCCCGAGCAGCGCGCCAATCACGACGTCACGGCCGGTGCGGAAG
>JAEWBW010000437.1 GCA_023390955.1 Pseudomonadota bacterium | reverse complement strand
GTGCTGATGGGCGAGGCGATCCGGCCACAATATCGCGGACGCGCGGTCGGCTCGGTGCAGTCGGGCTGGGCCGTCGGCTGGGGTCTTGCGGTGCTGTCGCAGGCGATCCTGTTCTCGTGGCTGCCCGCTGAGACCGCATGGCGCTGGATGTTCGTGATCGGCGCGCTGCCGGCGCTGCTCGTGTTCTATATCCGCCGCTCCGTCACCGAGCCGGAGGTCGCAGCCGAGTCCCGTGCCAAGCAGGCCGCGGCGGGCGATCGTCCCGCACTCTGGGAAATCTTCTCCGGCCCGATCCTGAAGACGACGATCCTAGCGTCGCTGGCGGCGACGGGCTGCCAGGGTGGCTACTACGCCATCACCTTCTGGGTCCCGCAATTCCTCACCAAGGAGCGGCATCTGTCGATCGTCGGCTCGACCGGCTACCTCGCGGCGCTGATCATCGGCTCCTTCATCGGCTATCTCGTCGGTGCCTGGCTTGCCGACCGCATCGGCCGGCGCAACCTGTTCCTGACCTTCTCGCTCGGCGCGATTGCGGTGGTGCTGCTCTATACGCAGCTGCCGCTGACCAACGAGATTCTCTGGCTGCTCGGATTCCCGCTCGGTTTCTTCGCGTCCGGCTATTTCTCCGGCATGGGCGCGTTCCTGACAGAACTCTATCCGACGCGGCTGCGCGGCTCGGGCCAGGGCTTTTGCTACAATTTCGGCCGCGGTATCGGTGCGCTGTTCCCGTTCCTGGTCGGCGCGCTGTCGGCATCGACCTCGCTGGCCAACGCCATCGCGATTTTCGCGGTCGTGGCCTATGCGGTGTTCTTCCTCGCCGCATTCGCGCTACCTGAAACACGCGGACGGGTGCTGCACGCGGATTAGCGGCTGCGCATGACACTCGCCAGGCGCATCACGGCCGCGGTCGTCGCTCTTGCAGTGATCGCGGCCGTGGCGCTTGTCGTGATCTTTCGACCGGGCGACGCCATCCGGGTGGCGACCGGATATGTGGCGCATAATCTCTGCAGCAAGGTGTTCGTCTCGGGCCTCGATCCCGACATCACCTTCACTGAGACGACTGCACGCGACGGCATCCGTCGTCTCCGGCCGCTGATGACGTTCACGCTCGATCGCGCGTCGAAAGCGGTCGATGCCGCCGTGCTCGGCGGCTTCCGCAGCCACGCGCTCTTCCGCGAGGGATTTGGCTGCGTGCTCCAACACGGCCCGGCGCCTTACCTCCCGAAGATCGACCTCGTCGCCGCGAAGACGCCGAAGGCACCGCCGCTTTTGCCCGAGATCGCCGGCCCGGATGTGGTCGAACCCAACGATGTCGCGCTGAAGGCAGCGCTCGATCATGCCTTCGAAGAGCCTACGTCCCCGCCGTTCCGACGCACCAAGGCCGTAGTCGTGGTGCGCGACGGCCGCATCATCGCCGAACGCTATGCTGCCGGCGTCGGTGTCGACACCGCGCTGCTCGGCTTCTCCATGACCAAGTCGGTGATCAATGCGCTGCTCGGCATCATGACCCAGCAGGACCTGCTCAGCCCCTCGGTGCCCGCGCCTGTACTGGACTGGCGCACTCCGTCCGATCCACGCCGCGAGATCGAGATCGAGCACCTCATGCGCATGACGACGGGCCTCGATCTCGACGAAACCAACAGCGGCTTCGACCCATCGAGCCGGATGATGTACCTCGCCAATGACATGGCCGCCTCCGCGCTGAAGGCGGAGCTAGTCGCACCGGTCGGCAAGCGCTGGCATTATTCCAGCGGCACCACGCAGATCCTGGCGCGCATCATCCGCGACGGCACTGGCGGACCCGAGCAGAGCCTCGCCTTTGCCTGGCGCGAATTGTTCAACCCGCTCGGCATGCGCCATGTGACGCTGGAGCTCGACGGCTCCGGCACGATCCAGGGCACGACCTACATGCTGGCGAGCGCGCGCGACTGGGCGCGGTTCGGCCTGCTCTATCTCAATGACGGCAAGGTCGGTGACAAGCGCATCCTGCACGAGGACTGGGTCGATTTCTGTGCCGCCGCCTCGCTCGACACCGACTATGCCGCCGGCTTCTGGACCAATCGCAGCGAGCATCCGCGCGCCAAGGCGCGCGTCGAGGCCGGGATTCCGCGTGATGTCTTCTATGCTTCCGGCGATCTCGGCCAGCGCATCTTCATCATCCCGTCGCAGCGCATGGTCGTGGTGCGGCTCGGCGATTCCGTCGATCCGTCCGGCGACATGCAGGCTGTGGCGCGGTTGATCCGGGAAGTGATCGCGGCCGTGAAGTAACTACCGCCCGATCTGGTACGGCCCGCCCTTTTCCAGTGCGCGATTATAGGCGGGACGCGCGTGGATGCGTTCGAGGAAGGCCATCGCCTTGGGATGGCCCTGCTCCAGGCCGCCGCGGGCCTGCGCCGCTTCCAGCGGGAAGCTCATCTGGATGTCCGCGGCGGAGAACTCGTTGCCGGCGAACCATTCGCTCTTGCCGAGCTCACCTTCCCAATAATCCATGTGCTGCTTGAGCTGCGGATTGACCAGCGTGGTCAGCGCCGTGTTCGAGACCTTCCGCACCAGCGGTCGCAGCAGCGCGGGCGCGCGCTTCGGCATCAGCGTGAACAGCAGCTTCAGCAGCAGCGGCTGCATCGCCGAACCCTCGGCATAGTGCAGCCAATAGGTGTAGCGCAGCCGCTCCGGCGTGTTGGGTGGAGGCACGAGCCGGCCGTTGCCGTAGGTGGCGATGAGATATTCGATGATGGCGCCGGACTCGGCGATGACATTGCCGTTGTCGGTGATGACGGGCGACTTGCCCAGCGGATGGATCGCGCGCAGTTCCTTGGGCGCGCGCATGTCGGGCTGACGCTGATAGCGCACGATCTCGTAGGGCACGCCGAGCTCTTCGAGCAGCCAGAGCACACGCTGCGAGCGCGAATTGTTGAGGTGATGAACGGTCAGCATCGCAAAATCCTCGTACGAATTCCCTTGCGCGGTCGGTTCGGCCCGCGTTCGTGCCAGCCCGGCGCCGGAAAGTCGAGCGGGCTCAAAGCGAATTTTACCCGGGCATATTGACGGCGATATTTCATCCGGGTATAAATTGGCGAACTGAGCAAATCGGGCAATGATTCCAATGCACGGCATTTTCACAGCATTCGTCGGCCAGCGCCGGCTGGCCTCCGGGCCGGCGGCCGAGGTCGCACTGGCGGTCAAGCGGGCCGAGCCGCGTGTCGGCGAGCAGGTCTTCGTCTTCAATGACGAGACCGGCCGCCCGATCGATTTCGACCTGCGCGGCGACGACCGTGAGGTCGCGGCGCGGCTGGCGGCACCCGACGCGGCCG
>JAEWBW010000401.1 GCA_023390955.1 Pseudomonadota bacterium | reverse complement strand
GATCTACACCCATGTGGTCGAGGAGCGCCTGAAGAGCCTGGTGCGCGACCTGCACCCGCTGGCGGAGAAGTAAGTTTTCCGTAGCCCGGATGAAGCGCAGCGAAATCCGGGGTTATCGCCTCACGGAAAGACCTTCCCGGATTACGCTTCGCTTCATCCGGGCTACAGACCGCATCCGAAACCGCCTTGACTTCGACCACATCTCCGCAGAAAGAGCCTCACCTGCCCGTGAGTTGGTTCGCTGCTTCTGAGCACACAAGCCAACTCATTGAAGAAGCTACACTTCTTTCCGCGAGCCGAATCCGCTTCGCCTCCTCGTCCGGTCCTCCCTATATTGATTTGATGCCAGATCACATGCGCAGCTATCTCGATTTCGAAAAGCCCGTCGCCGAGCTGGACTCCAAGGTCGACGAGTTGCGGACGCTGGCCGCCAGCGGGACCGACATCGCCGAGGAGATCGGGCGGATCGAGGACAAGGCCGCGCAGGCGCTGGCCGACCTCTATATGACCCTGACGCCCTGGCAGAAGACGCTGGTCGCGCGCCATCCGCAGCGGCCGCACTTCTCCGACTTCATCAAGGGCCTCGTCACCGAGTTCACCCCGCTCGCCGGCGATCGCAAGTTCGGCGAGGACGAGGCGCTGGTCGCAGGCTTCGGCCGTTTCCGCGGCGAAGCGATCTGCGTCATGGGCCAGGAAAAGGGCGATTCCACCGACAGCCGCATCAAGCACAATTTCGGCATGGCGCGGCCCGAGGGCTATCGCAAGGCGGTGCGGCTGATGGAGATGGCCGATCGCTTCGGCATCCCGGTGCTGTCGATCGTTGATTCCGCCGGCGCCTATCCCGGCATCGGCGCCGAGGAGCGCGGACAGGCCGAAGCGATTGCGCGCTCGACCGATGCCTGCATGTCGCTCGGCGTGCCGAACGTCGCCATCATCACCGGCGAGGGCATGTCGGGCGGCGCCATCGCGATCACCACCGCCAACAAGGTCTTGATGCTGGAGCACGCGATCTACAGCGTGATCTCGCCGGAAGCGGCGTCCTCGATCCTCTGGCGCGACGGCACCAAGGCGCAGGAAGCCGCCAACAACATGAAGATCACGGCGCAGGACATGCTGCGCTTCGGCGTCATCGACAGCATCCTGAAAGAGCCGGTCGGCGGCGCCCATCGCGACCCCGCCGCCATGATCGCCACCACGGGCGATGCCATCGCCAAGGCTTTTGACGAGCTGCGGAACCTGGACGCAGATGCCATCCGCAAGCAGCGCCGGCAGAAATTCCTCGATATCGGCCGCAAACTGGGCTGATTCGGGCTGATTAGCTCGCCACAACGGCGGTGCGCCCCCTCTCCCGCCTGCGGGGGAGGGTTGGGGTGGGGGTCTCTCCACAGTCGACACTCCCAATGCGGCACGAGCCCCCTCCCGGCCTCCCCCGCAAGCGGGGGAGGTGAAGAGGCCCAGGTAACCCCGCGTTAACCCTTTTTTTGCCCAAATCGGCGATCTGAGTCCTGTTGGGGCCGCAAGGCCCAGATAAAGCCTGAAGTTTAGTCTCTGTTGACCATGGTAATCGGCCAACGGCCTCGTGAACCCTGCGCGGGTTGCGACGCTTTGGCCCAGAGGTTAGAATTTTAATCAATGGCTTCAGGGCATAAGCGCTGGAGTCTGGTCTGCGAAAGCCCGCCACGGCGGGTCCGGAAATCCGGTCAGGTCAGGCTCCGACAATCGGGGTTTTGCGCGATGCCCGGCACGGTGTGGGGTCTATCTTGATTTCCAGCTCGCTTCTACGCGTGCTTTCGGTTTCGGTTGTGCTTGCCACGAGCGTCCTGCTCGCGGGCTGCGATACCGACCAGGTTTCGCTCGCGACCAACGCCAAGGCCAACCAGCCCGTCACGCCGCGACTGCTCGCAGCGATGAACGAGAAGGACATGGATCTGCAGTCGCCGATCCTGATCCGCCTGTTCAAGCAGGAGGCCGAGCTCGAGGTCTGGAAGCAGACCCGCTCAGGCCAGTTCGCGCTGCTCAAGACCTATCCGATCTGCCGCTGGTCGGGCGATCTCGGCCCGAAGGTGCGCGAGGGCGACCGCCAGGCGCCCGAGGGGTTCTATTCGATCAACCCCAGCCAAATGAATCCGCAGTCGGCCTATTACCTCTCGTTCAACACCGGCTATCCGAACGCGTTCGACAAGGCGCTCGGCCGCAGCGGCTCGCAGCTGATGGTGCACGGCGACTGCTCGTCGCGCGGCTGCTACGCGATGACCGACGAGCAGATCGCGGAAATCTATTCGCTCGGCCGCGAATCCTTCTTCGGCGGCCAGAAGGCGTTCCAGCTGCAGGCCTATCCGTTCAAGATGACTCCGGTGAACATGGCCAAGCACCGGACCAATCCGAACATGGCGTTCTGGAAGATGATCAAGGAAGGCTATGATCATTTCGAGGTGACGCGGCAGGAGCCCAAGGTCGACTTCTGCGAGAAGAAGTACGTGTTCGACGCGACCAGGGCGCCGGACGCCAAGCGCGATCCCGTGTTCGACGCCTCGGCGAAGTGCCCGATCTATGTCGTGCCAGAGGACATCGCGCAGGCCGTGCGCGAGAAGCAGCAGAAGGACGACGCTGAGTATTCGAAGCTCGTCAACCGCGGCACGCCGGTGGCGCGCATGAACACCGGCATCGACGGCGGCATGAACAAGGTGTTCGCGGCCAAGATTCCGGAAGGCTCGACCGGCCTGTCGGAAGGCGCCGAAGGCACCACGCTGCAGATGCTGGCGATGGCCAAGGCCCCCGGCACGATCCCCGGACACGTCAATCCGCCAAAGCCGAATTTCGACGCGGTGACCGCCGCGCCTGCGCGCGAAGAGCCGGTCGTCGCCGTGACGCCGCCCGCCGCCAATACCCGCGTCGCCGCGGTCGCGCCGGCCGCAAGCGCGCCCGCCCAGAAGCCCGGCTTCTTCTCCAATCTCGGCCGCAAGATGGGTATCGGCAAGGACGAGGCCCCGGCCCCGCAGGCCACCGCCTCCGTCGCTCCGGCAGCCACGCCCTCACCGGCGCCCTCGACCGCGTCGAAGCTGAAGACCGCGGTGACGAAGCTCATCCCCGGCCACAAGGACGCGGCCAAGGAAGCTCCGAAGGCAACCGCGGCAGCAACCGCGCCCGAGCCGGCAAAGCCCGACACCCGCGTCGCCGCCTCGCGTCCGGCGCAGAAGCCGTCGGTGTTCGACAACGCGCCACCCACGCCGAGCAGCGGCGGCCAGCTCTCCGGCGCCGCCCCGGTGGTGCAGTCGAATTCGTTCGACAGCCGCTTTTCGGCGATGAAGTAAGCGCGGCTGCGGTCGCGCTGAACTTTCCGGTCAATCGAGCCTGAAGCCGTCGTCAGATGGGCACATTGTGTCGCGTCAACGGTCGCTTGAAATTGATGATATCCTTCCTATGATATACATCTCAACTGGATGTCCCGGAGACGACGATGCTGGTGTCCAAATGGGGAAATAGCCTTGCGGTCCGATTACCCAAGGCGCTCGTGGACGAGCTGGGCCTCAAGGAGGGCGACGAACTCAACGTGGTCGCCGCGAGCGATGGCACGCTCCACGTAGAGACGAAGGAAGAACGACGTCAACGCGCCCTCGAAAACATGCGGGCGCGGCAATGGCCCTCGCCTCCCGACTACAAATTCGACCGCGAAGAAGCCAACAAACGGTGAGCGCGTTCTTCGACACGAACATCCTCGTCTATGCCCAGCAGGTCGGCACCAAGGCTGCCATCGCACAAGGCTTGGTCGATCAAGGCGGTACGATCAGCGCTCAGGTCCTGAACGAGCTTGCGAACGTCCTGCACAATAAGTTGGGACGAAGCTGGCTCGAAATCGAAGCGCTATTCGATGACATCGAGAGTGTCCTTACCCCACCAATGCCACTGACGTCCAAGACCAGCCACGCAGCTCTGGAACTCGCGCGCGACCACAACTTCGCATTCTACGACGCCTTGATTATCGCCGCTGCGATCGAGGCCGGCTGCGATACGCTCTACAGCGAAGATCTGCAGCACGGCCGCAGCATCGACGGGCTCAAGATCGTCAATCCGTTTCTCGGCAGCTGATCGAATCTACGGCGCCAGGTACCGCATCAGTTCCGGATTGCCGCGCACGTCTCCGGCCGCGCCCTGCATGGCGACGCGGCCGCGGTCCAGCACATAGGCATAATCCGCCACGCGAAGCGCGAGGTCGAGGTGCTGCTCGACGATGATGACGGCGATGGATTTTGCCAGCTCGATCAGGCGCTCGGTGATCTCCTCGATCACGCCGATCCAGACGCCTTCGGTCGGCTCGTCCAGCAGCAGCAGCTTTGGATCGCCCAGCATGGCGCGGCCGATCGCCAGCATTTTGCGCTCGCCCCCGGAGAGCGTGCCGGCGGGTTGGTCGAGGCGCTGGCCGAGTTTCGGGAAGATCGCCAGCACGCGATCGACGGCATCGGCGTTCTTGCTCGCGAGCGAGCCGACCGCGAGATTGTCGCGCACCGACAGGCGCGCGAACACCGAATGCTCCTGCGGCACATAGCCGATGCCGGCGCGCACGCGTTCTTCGGTGCGGCGGCGGACGATGTCGCGGCCGTCGAAAGCAACCTCGCCCTTCCACGCCGGCAACTCTCCGACGATGGTTTTCATCAACGTGGTCTTGCCGGCGCCATTGCGGCCGAGCACCGCGACGCCGCCGCGCCAGGGGATGCCGAGGGTGACGTCGAACAGGACCTGGCTGCGGCCATAGCCGGCGTCGAGATGTCTGATGTCCAAAAATTCAGGCACGGCGCAGATATATCTCCTGAACGTCCTTGTTGGCCTGGAGCTCCGACACCGTGCCCGACGCCAGCACCCTGCCCTGGTCGAGCACGGTGAGGCGGTCGCAGATGTCGCGGATGAAATCGAGATCGTGCTCGACGATGACGAGCGAGCAATGCTGCTTGATCGGCTGCAGCAATTCGCCAGTGACGCGGCGCTCCTCGAGGCTCATGCCGCCGGTCGGCTCGTCCAGCAGCAACAGCTTCGGCTTGCCCGCCAGCGCCATCGCGATCTCCAGCCATTGCTGCTGGCCGTGCGAGAGCGCGGCGGCCGGATCGAAGGCGCGATCGGCCAGGCGAAACTGGGTCAGCATGGTCATGACCTGATCGTGCAGCGCCCCGCGGGTGCGCGAGAACACGAGATCGAACAGCGAAGACTGCGCCTGCAGCGCCAGCAGAATGTTGTCGTACAGCGTCAGCGTCGGCAGCACGGAAGTGATCTGGAATTTCAGACTCATGCCGGCCCGTGCCCGCTCGGTCGGCGTGAATGCCGTGATGTCGGCATTGACGAAGGAGACCTTGCCTTGCGTCGGCACCTCGGCACCGGCAATGCACTTCATCAGCGTGCTCTTGCCGGAGCCGTTGGGGCCGATCAGGCCGTGAAACTCGTTCTCGCCGACGGTCAGCGCTGCGCCGTCGAGCGCGGTCAGCTTGCCAAAAATCTTGGTGATGCCATCGGCTTCAAGGAGCGGCATTTGGCTTCTCCTTGCGCTTGGCGCCGAAGCTGCCGACCCGCTCGCGCTCGCCAAGCACGAAGCTGATCAGGCCGAGCGGCCGGAACAGGATGACGAGCAGCAGCAGCACGCCGAGGATAATCGGCCAGACCTCGCGGTAATTGTCCGACAGCCAGAAGCTGACGCCCTCGACGATGGCCGCGCCGATCACGGCGCCGATCAGGGTGCCCGAGCCGCCGAACAAAACGTAGAGCACCACCTGCGTCGAGACCACGACGCCGACCATGTTGGGCCAGACAAACCCCTCGTGGAAGGCATAGAGGCTGCCGGCGAGGCCGGCGATGGCGCCGCCGATGGTGAAGATGATCGCCTTGAGGTGCTGCGCCTTGTAGCCGAAGAAGGCGATGCGCTGCTCGTTCTCGCGCAGGCCGGCCAGCGCGAGGCCGAATTGCGAACGCACCAGGAAGCGGCAGAGCAGATAGACGACCACGAGAATGCCCAGCACGAAATAGTAGAAGGCGGGGCCTTCCGTGAAGTCGTAAGAGCCGACCGACATCGGCGCGATCGAGGGAATGCCGTTCTGGCCGCCGAGATAGTACCAGCCGCGGGCGAGGCGGTCGGCGGCGTAGGATCCGGTCAGCGTGCCCAGCGAGACGAAAATCACGCTGGAGGGATGCCGCCCGAGCAGCAGGAAGCCGCCGAGCAGCAATGCGAAGGTGAGGCCGATGATCGTGCCCGCCGGCAGCACCAGGAAGAGGTTGGTGACGTTGAGATCGCGCGCCAGCAGCGCGACGCCGTAGCCGGCCGAGCCGAAGAACAGCGCCTGGCCGAAGCTCATGATGCCGGCATAGCCCCAGACCAGATCGAACGAGAGCGCGAACAGCGCCAGAATCACCACACGTGTCGCGAACACCGTGAGGTAATCCTGGATCACCAGCGGCAGGACCAGCGCCACGAGCAGCACCAGTCCTTCCACGATCGGCAGCACCTTTCGTCCCGAGGCGGCCTGCCTCGTTCCGTGCGTGACCATTGCGACGTCCACCTCCCCGCCGATTTCGGCGGGGACCGCCTGCTTCATTGCACCCATTGACTTCAGCATTCCACCTCAGCAGTCCCGGCCGTTCTAGAGTTCAGCACTCCTTGGGATCGACGAGACCTGCGCTGCGGCCGACGATCTCGTAGTTCCCGCCCTTGGCGACGGCGGTGTACATCTTCATCTTGCAATGCCGCTTGCCCGGAACCATCTCGGCCGGTCCGCCCGGACCTTCCGCGATCTTGGCGTGGTCGAGCGCTGCCGCGACGGAGTCGCGGTCGACCTTGCCGGCTTCCTTGACGGCGGCCTCCCACAGCTTCAGGCCGCGATAGGTACCGGTCGCGGCGCTGCCCGCAGCGAACAGGAAGTTGCCGGGGAAATCCTTTTCGTAGGCTGCCTGAATCTTGGCGTCGAACGGGTTCTCCTTGGTCAGCACCTTGAAATAGTCGAGACAGCTCGCAAGCCCCTCGATCTCCGCGGCCTGATTGATGTTGAGGGTGTTCTCGTCATAGTAGACGCAGGCGAGCCGCCCGCCGTTCTTGAGGAAGCCCGCTTCATAAAGCTGCTTGAAGAACGGACCGACGCCCGGCGGAATGACGGTGTTGAAGACGACGTCGACCTTGTTGGAGATGATGCGGTTCACAGTCGCCGAGAAATCGACCTGGTCGAGCGGATAATACTCCTCGAACACGACCTCGCCGCCGTTGGATTCGATCACCTTGCGGGCGTAGACGTTGAGCGTGTGCGGCCAGACATAATTGGCGCTCGGCAGCGCAAACTTCTTGCCGCCATTCTTGATCAGCCAGGGAATGAACTCGTCGCATTGTTGCGCCGGCGTCGGGCCGGTGCAGAACAGATACGGCGTGCACTCCTTACCTTCGTAGAGCTGCGGATAGATGTAGAGCGTCTTGC
Source organism: Pseudomonadota bacterium (assembly GCA_023390955.1). Lineage (GTDB taxonomy): Bacteria > Pseudomonadota > Alphaproteobacteria > Rhizobiales > Xanthobacteraceae > Bradyrhizobium. The sequence continues at coordinate 1,433 of JAEWBW010000401.1, read as the reverse complement.
CGCGCGCGACGATCGGGTCCTTGATCGCGTTGCGCATCGAGGACGTGATGCCGCCCAGCACCATGTCGACCTTGTCGCGCTGGATCAGCTTGCGCACATTGCCCACCGCCACCGATTCGTTCGACGCCGTATCCTCGATGTAAAGCTCGAGCGGACGGCCGAGCAGCCCACCGGCCGCGTTCATTTCCTTGATCAGCATCTTTGCGACATTGGCGTCGGCGTTGCCGGCATAGGCGATCGGACCGGTCAGGTCGGTCGCGATGCCGACCTTGATCGGCGCCTCGGCCGCATTGGCCCAGGGCGCAGGGATCACCCAGCTGCCGACGCCGGTCGCGACCGCGCCGGAGGCAAAGGCGAAGTTGGAGAGGAAACGGCGGCGTGAGAGCTGCGTGCGATCGAACATGTGACTAAACCCCTTTTCCAGCGATGAGGCCCTGCGGCCGGAATTTGATGAAGGCAATTGCGAGAACGAAGACGAGGCCGTCGGCGACCACGGGCGCCATGACCCAGGGCAGCGCCGCGCTGAGCGTGCCGATCACGCCGGCACCGGCGACGGGACCGATGAAGGAGCCGACGCCACCGACCATGACGGCGACAAAGCCCTGGATCAGGAAGCGGATGCCGAGATCGGCGTAGAGGCTGAACACCGGCACGATCAGTGCGCCGGCAAGACCGGCGAGCGCCGAGCCGAACGCGAAGGTGGCGCCGTACATCAGCGGCGTGGAAATGCCGGACGCCCGCGCCAATGACGGGTTTTCCAGCGTGGCGCGCATGCGCAGGCCGAAATTCGTGCGCGACAGCAGCAGATAGCAGCCGCCCATCACCAGCAGCGTGATGACGATGATGGTGAAGCGCCAGGCCGAGATGTGCATGGTGCCGATATCGATCGAACCGCCGATCGGCTCGGGCACGGTGAGATAGAAGCCGCCGATCAGGCCGCGCACGGCCTCGCGGATGATCAGGCCGAGCGCGTAGGTGCCGAGCATGGCGACGATCGGCGCGGCGTAGAAGCGACGGATAATCAACGCCTCCAGCACGAAGCCGAGCGCGCCAACCACGAAGGGCGCGGCGAGCATGCCGGCCCATATCGGCAGGCCCTTGGCATAGGCGAGATAGGTGATGTAGGCCCCGAGCAGGACGAACTCGCCCTGCGCGAAGTTGAAGATCCCCATCATGCTGGCGATGATCCCCAGCCCCAGCACGATCAGGACGATGATCGCGCCGAAGCTCAGGATTTCGAACGCCGCGACGAACGCGTTAGCCATGCTTTGCGGTTCCGTCCGTCTTAATCAGTGCCTTACTCACATCTTCTTCCAGTCGCCGATTTGCTCGAAGGCATGGGCGGCGCGGTAGATGGTCGATTCCTCGAACATGCGACCGACCAGCATCAGGCCGACGGGAAGACCATCGACCATGCCGCAGGGCAGCGACAT
>JAEWBW010000339.1 GCA_023390955.1 Pseudomonadota bacterium | reverse complement strand
GGATCGCCTCGGCATTCGCGGTCGGATCGGCCACCCGGGAGGTGGTGACGCAGGCCGCCACGCGCGCAAATCCATGGCGGTAGATCGAGTGGAAATTCATCGCGCGCGAGACCTCTGTTTACCAAAGCAGCCCGGTGTCAGCCGGTACGCCTGTTTAACCGATCGCGGCGGATCAATGCACCCCATTCCCGGCAACCCTGCCGGATTCGCCAAACATCCCTACTCGATTGATTGGAGCCAGGTCAGGCGCTCCGCGCCAGCGCGTGTCCCAGATCCGAGCGCAGCCACTCCGCGATCCGGATCCAAGCGTGCGCATGCGTCTTCGCGCCCATGAACAGGCCGAGGTGGTTGCACGGTTCGGACAGCGCGGCGATCAGGTCGGGCGGCGTCCCCACAAGACGGGCGGTGGCGAGCGCCTGCTCCGCGGGCACGACGTCATCATCGAGCCCGGCGAGCAGAAAGATCGGCATCGTCGCCTTCCTGAGGTCGACCGGCCGGCCAAACGCGACGAAGTTTCCATTCGCAATCCGGTTCTCGCGAAAGATCCAGTTGACGACCTGAAGATAATAGGCGCCCGGCAGGTTCAACGGCTCTTCGTTCCAGCGGTTGAAGCGTGCCAGCAGCTCAGGCCCGTCCTCCTCGGTCAGGCTCCTTTGGAGCGCCGTGGCGATGTCGTCGGGGCCTGGCGATTTCGACCAGACATGCAGCATCTCCTCGCCACTGACATTGCCGCCACCGCGTACGACCATCTGCTCGAAGATCGCCTCTGGCGAACTGCGAACGAGGCGGGTGAGCGCGGACTCGCTGGAGAGGTCGACCGGCGCGCCGGCCAGCACCAGCCGCCGCACCTTCGCGGGAAAGCGCGCCGCAAAGAGCAACGCCAGCCAGCCGCCCTGGCAGAGGCCGACGAGGTCGACGGGCGCGCCAATCTCGTCGACCGCGATGTTGAGATCGCCGAGATAGCTGTCGATCGAGAAATAACGCATCTCCGGCGATGCCGAGCGCCAGTCGGTCAGATAGACGCGGTCGATGCCGCCGCCTTGCAGCGACTGAACGACGCTGTGATCGGATGCAAAGTCGGCGATCAGGGCCCCGTGCAGCGCATAGGGCGCGCAAACCAGGGCCGGCTGGCCGGATCGTCTTCGCGAGCATTCGCGCAGGCGCATGGTCGGCAAGTCCAGCGCAACGGTGTTTTGCGTGGTCCAGGGGACCTCCGTTTCGTCCTTCGCGGGTGGCGGCGGCTCCAGCCACCAGAAGCAAGCGTCCATGGCGAGCCGTGCCGCGGCGAACGGCCACGGCACAGGATCGGGGGCCGTCCGTGCCGGCTCCCTCGCCTCTCTTGATGTGTCCGACTGCTGCGCCACGATCCGCCTCAATCGCTCAGAGCAACGCCTCGACGCCTATCACGGAGATGCCGAGCGCCTTGAAGCTGTGGTGACTGGCCGCCACCGAGCCGTCGAGATCGATGCCGCGGCAGGCGTCCTCGATCACGACGACCTCCAGCCCCGCCTTGCGGGCGTCCTCGGCCGAGAAGCGCACGCAAAAGTCCAGCGCGAGGCCGGCGACGAACACCTTCTTCAGCTCGCGCTCGCGCAAATAGCCGAGCAGCCCGGTTGGCGTCCTGCGGTCATTCTCGAACAGAGCCGAATAGGAATCGATGCCGCGCCGGAAGCCCTTGCGCACGACGAGATGATGTCCGGTGACGTCGAGATCCCGGTGGAATTCGGCGCCGACCGTTCCCTGCACGCAGTGGACCGGCCACAGCACCTGCGTGCCATAGTGAAGCTCGACGGTCTCGAACGGCTGCTTTTGCGCATGGTTGGCGGCGAAGGAGGCGTGATCCCTTGGGTGCCAGTCCTGCGTCAGCACCACATTGGAGAATTTTGGCGCGATCCGGTTGATCGCCGGCACGACCTGCTCGCCGCCGGGGACCGCCAGCGCGCCGCCGGTGCAGAAGTCGTTCTGGACGTCGATCACGAGCAGGACGTCCTGGTCGGATATGTTCATGACTTGCCCTTCTCCGTCCGCCCTCAATGTCGATATTCCAGCGCTGCTCCGCAACCACATGCATCAATATGTGGCAGCCAGAACCTGGCCCTGCCGACGCAACGCTTCGCGGACATCGGCGTTGATGACTCCACGCAAGCTCGCGAATTCCCAATGCCGCCGCGCGGTGGTATGCGAATCCGGTGCCAACACAGTCGACGCTGAGACAATGGAGGAAAGGTTCCCGCGATCACCAAAAATGTCGGTGAAGGCGGCAGCCGTGACGGCATGACCAGTCGCTCGACAGCACCTTGCACATTGCTCGCCGACATCGGTGGCACCAATTCGCGATTCGCCTTGATGCACGCCGGCGAGATCGGACCCGTCTCCTATGCGCGGGTCGCCGACTTCCCGACAGTACGCGACGCCATGGCCGATTTCCTCGACCGGACCGCCGCCGGCCGACGCGTCGGTGCGGCGGTGCTTGCGGTTGCCGGTCCGCTGGTCAATGACCGCTGCGTCATGACCAACAGCCCCTGGATCATCGACGGGCCGGAGCTGCGCGCGGCGTTCGGTTTCGACGCGGTGCACATGCTCAACGATTTCGAGGCGCAGGCCTGGGCGCTGCCGGCCTTACAGCCGGCGGACCTGTTCGCACTGGGGGGCCAGACGGCCACCGATCGCGAGCCGATGCTGGTGCTCGGCCCCGGGACCGGCTTTGGCGTCTCCTGCCTGGTCGAGCGGCGGGGCGCGCGCCTTGCCGTGATCACGGAAGCCGGCCATGCCACCCTCCCAGCCGAAACCGATCGCGAAGAGCGCGTGGTTGCATCGATGCGCCGGCGCCTCGGCCATGCCTCGATCGAGCTCGGAGCGCTGTCCGGCGCGGGCCTGGAGACACTTTATGCGGCGATCGCCGACGTCGACGGTGTCCCGCCCCCGCAACGCGACGCGGCCGGGATCACCAAGGCCGCGCTCGACGGCAGTTGCGCGCTGAGCCGCGCCACGCTCGACATGTTCTGTGCGATCCTCGGCTCCGTCGCCGGCAATCTGGCGCTGACCTTTTGCGCCCGCGGCGGCGTCTACATTGCCGGGGGCATCGTCCCGCGCTTCCCGGACTTCCTCGCCGCGTCAGCCTTCCGGACGCGGTTCGAGGCCAAGGGCCGGTTCCACGACTATCTCAGGGTCATTCCGACCAGCATCATCGTCAGGCCGGATGCCAGTTTTCTCGGTCTCAAGACTTTCGCCGAGCACGCCGCCGCCCGGACCGCGTAATTCACAGATCAATTAACCATGCTGCGCGCCAAACGCTTGCCCGCGACCCCAGGTTGATAAACACTTCGCCTCCGTGCGTGTGTGTGCGGGTACCCTGGGAGCGTTGCATGCGTAAGCAGGACATCGGTTTCGACTATCACCGCTATCACCAGTTGCTGTCGGAGGCGGTGGACGACACCAAGCGACAGGAACTCATCGAGCTCCTGATCGAGGAGAAAGCCCGGGACCGGCTGGCCGCGCAGCGCGCCTCGGACCGTGCCGCGATGACGGCGGCAACGATCTCCAAGGTATTGAGCCGCAACTGACCGGCACCACTCAAGCCGCGAACAGCGTGACCGGCTGCTGAAACCCCTTCAGGGCATGCTCGGTCCCGACGCCGGCCACCATGTCGCCGGCGCGATCCCGCACCATCGACGTGACGAGGATTTCGCCGGAGCGTGCCGCGGCCTGGACACGGGCGGCCCGATTGACCACCGTTCCGACCGCCGTGAGGTCGCGATGGGTTTGGCCGAACTCGCCAAAATTGGTCTCTCCACTGTCGATCCCGATTCCGATGCCGGCTTCGCGGCCACCCTCGCCGATGGCGGCGACCAATTCGTCGCGCCGACGCGTGAACCGCTCCTGGATCTCGCGGGCGGCGAGCACGGCCTGGGCGGCATGATCCGCCTGCTTCATCGGGAAATTGAAGATCGCGAATACGGCATCGCCGATCGTCTTGTTGAGAAGCCCGTCATAGCGCCAGATGGCGGCGGCGCAGTCGTCATAGAAGGCATCGAGCAGCGCGGTAAGTTCGGCCGGCGCGAGCGTCTGCGTCAGCGCGGTGTAGCCGCGCAAGTCCGCAAACATCACCGTGGCGTCGATGGTGACAGCCCGCGCCTTCATGATGCGGGAGAACGCCATCTCGCAGATCGTGCAGACGTTCGGGTTCATGCGGCTCGGCCGGACGCCGAACACACGGAACGGTACCGAAAGCGCGCCGCGTAGCGGGATCGGCAAATGCAGGTTCTGCCAGCAGCCCAGGCAGATCGTGGCAGGCTCCGGTGTCATAGCGACCTCGCGCGCCCTGTGCCGCGCCGACATGCGCGGCGTCCACGATAGCACCAAGTCGTGCGTACGCGCCAACTGCGGCGGCGCGCGGGTTCCCGACCCGCACGCCGGCGGCGTGAGCGCTAGTCGAAGCCGCGCTCGTGGCTCAGCCGCACCATTTCCTGGATGAAGGTCTGCTTCTGCTTGTCGTCCAGGCTCGTGAACAATGGCTCGGCGGCATCGGCCACACTGCGCTGGTCGGCGGCGCGATCGATCAGGAACTGGGACTCGTTGCGCATCTGCTCGATGATGTCGTCGGGCGGGTCGCGCTGGGCGCGGGCAACCCGCAGGTTGAGCCGCTGTGCACCATTATGCCCGAGGTAGTGCATGGCGCTGGAGAAGCCGTACCAGTGCTTCTCCTGATCGGGCGTGAGATTGAGCTCGGTCTTGATGCGTTCGATATAGGCATCGCTGTTGGCGACGAGCTGCTCCCCCGTCAGCTGGGGCGCGCCGGTCTGGGTGAGAACGGCAACGTCCTTGCCCTTCGAGCCGTCCTTGGACGAGTCCTTGGCAGCCTCCTTGCTGGCCTTGGCGCCCTTCCCGGCCTTGGCGGACTTGCTGTCCTTGCTGCCGTCCTTGGCGGAATCCTTGCTGGCGTCCTTGCTTGCATCCTTGACGGCGCCCGGCTTGGCGGCGTCCTTGCTCGAGTCCTTGGCGTCCTTTGCGGGCGGTGCCTGGTTGTTGTTGCCGACGCCGAGCACCCCGGTGAAGACGCCGACGACGCCGCCGATGGCACCGCCGAGCACGCCGCCGACGGGACCGGCCGCCTTGTTGCCGGCCGCCGCACCGTCCTGCACGCCTTTGACCAGGCCCTGCGCATGCGCAATCCCGGCCGCGGCAAACAGCAGCGCTATCACCGACCCGAGCGCGAACCATCGTCGCAAGCGAAGCCGCGCTGGCGGCGCCGGGTTGATCATTCTGCTCTCCTTCATCGATCTTTGGGGCTGGCTGAAATTTGCGAGGCGGGTGGGTGTTGGCGTTGTTGGAACCTTAGCGCTTCCGCTTCGCTCTGGTCCAGCCGCAGCAGGCCTTGTCCCCGTCTGAAAGCTCTTTCGGGCGAAGCGGTTACATCAGGTTCGTCGGCAACTACGGCGTAATTGCGCACGTCGCATGGTTCGGTTGCTGACCATCGCTGTGTGCGTCGCAAAACGAAACGTCGCGGTTCATCGCCGGCGACGCATTGCTGCGCGCGCTGCCGCGCTTTTGCACACAACGTTAGTTCTAGAGCAGGTGCGTTTGGGATTTCTCGACAGCGGCGATCAATTCTGATCTGATCGCGCTACCAATTCGCTGCGCCTCGCCAACAAGCGGGACGACGGCACAACAAGAAACGACAACAACAATAAGAAAAGGCACAAGAACAAGAAGCCAGAACAAACAAACACCAAGCGAGGAAACGAGATGTCACGCAAGAAACTGACGCGGCGGCAATTTGTGGCCGCTACTGCGATGTCCTCCGCGGCGCTGATCGCGTCGCCTTACGTCCGCGGCGCTTACGCTGCCGGCAAGCTCTCGATCGGCTTCTGGGACCATTGGGTGCCCGGCGCCAACAAGGCCTCGACCGACCTCGTCAATGAATGGGCTGCGAAGGAGAAGGTCGAAGTCTCCATCGATTACATCACCAGCAACAACAAGAAGCTCGAGCTGACCGTCGCCGCCGAAGCGCAGGCGAAATCCGGTCACGACATTCTGCAGATGCCGACCTGGTGGCCGCACGCCTATGCGGAGCAGCTCGAGTCGGTCAGCGACATCATGGGACCGATCGTCAAGGAGAACGGCGAGGTCAACGGCACGACCAAATATCTCGGCCAGGCCGGCGGCAAATGGCTTGCCGTTCCTGCCACCGTCGGCAGCCAGATCAAGGGCCCCTGCTCGCGCATCGACCTGATGAAGAAGCATGCCGGCATCGATGTCCAGGAGATGTATCCGGCCGGCAGCGTGCCCAAGGATGAAGGCTGGACGATGGACACCTTCCTCAAGGCGGCAGAGGCTTGTCACAAGGCCGGCGCTTCATTCGGGATCGGTCTCGGCGAAACCACCGACAGCGTCGACACCGCCGGCGCGATCTTCCAGTCGTTCGGCGCCGAACTGGTCAATGCCAAGGGTGACATCACCGTCAAGACGGACTCCGTGCGTCAGGCTCTTGAATTCTACAAGAAGCTGATCGCGGTGCTTCCGACTGACGCGCCGTCCTGGGACGATGCATCGAACAACAAATGGCTGATCTCGGGCCGCGGTGCGCTGATCCTGAATCCGCCGAGCTCGTGGGCCGTGGCCAAGCGCGACGCACCACAGGTCGCCGAGCAATGCTGGACCCATGGCATGCCGGCCGGTCCGAAGGGCCGCTTCGCACCCTTCCTGCCTTACTTCTGGGGCGTCTGGGCCTTCGGCAAGAACAAGGAAGCCGCCAAGAGCCTGCTCGTTCATCTGTCGAAACCGTCGTCGATCGAAAAGTTCGTCGCGGCGAGCGGCGGCTACGATCTGCCCGCTTTCGCGAACATGACGAAGCTGAAGACCTGGGCCGAGGAAGGGCCGCCGAAGGGCACGCTCTACAGCTATCCCGACCCGCACGGCCGCCAGACGATGTCGATCGCGGCGTCTCCGGCCCCGCCGAAGATCGCGCAGCAGATCTACTCGCAGGCGACCCTGACGAAACTGGCGCTGCGCTACGCCCGTGGCGAGACCATGGAGCAGGCGCTGTCCTGGGCCGAGGGCGAGTGCGAAGGCTTCATGCGGAGCTGATGCCGGGTATGGACCATGGCGGTTCACGCGCTCGCGCGTGAGCCGCCGCGGATTCGGGCCCGCTCCATCCCTTCCGATCGAAGCCGACCGATGCGGCCGGCTTCATTGTTGGACCTTCCGTAAGAAAGTTTGACCATGGCCGATGTCGTCGTTGAGCAAGGTCGCTCCGTCCGTGCTGCGAGTCCGCGTAAACGCGCCAGCCTGCACAATGCGCTGAGGCGGAAGTCGACGATGGCGTTCTTCCTGACGCTGCCGCTGATCCTCCTGATCGCGATTCTCGTGCTCTACCCCGCCTTCTATTCCATGCATCTGGCGACGCTGAACAAGTCGATGCAGAAATTCGTCGGCCTCAGTAACTTCACGTTCCTGTTCAAGCGCGAAACGTTCTGGATGGTGGTGCGGCAATCCTGCATCTTCGCCCTCACCGCGGTGTTCTTCAAAGCGCTGATGGGCTTCATCGTCGCGCATTTCGTCCACAACCTTCCGGCCAAGGGCCAGCGCAAATGGCGCGGCATGCTGCTGGTGCCGTGGGTGATCCCGCCGGCCATGAGCACGCTGGCCTGGCTGTGGCTGTTCGACCCGTCCTACAGCGCCTTCAACTACTCGCTGTCCTACCTCGGGATCGGACCGATCCCGTGGCTCGGCGACACCTTCTGGGCGCGCTTCTCCGTCATCCTCGTCAACGTCTGGTACGGCGCGCCGTTCTTCATGATCATGTACCTGGCGGCGCTGAAATCGGTGCCGGACCAGCTCTACGAGGCCGCCGCAATCGACGGCGCCAACTGGTGGCAGCGGATCTGGTACGTGACGCTGCCGATGATGCGCAACATCATCGCCATCACCACGCTGTTCTCGCTGATCGTCACCTTCGCCAATTTCGACATCGTGCGCATCCTGACATCAGGCGGCCCGCTGGATTCGACGCATCTGTTCGCCACCTGGGCGTTCCAGGTCGGCATCCAGAGCAGCGACATTCCGCTCGGCGCCTGCGTCTCGCTGTTCATGGTGCCGATCCTCGCAGTCGCGGCGATCTTCATCCTGCGCGATGTCAACAAACGTGGGAATGAAGCCTGATGAGTACGCTTGCAATCGACAAGGGCGGTCCCACGCGCAAGATCAAGTACCGGAGCATGAGCCGGGATCGCACCTGGGCGCTGCGCTGGTCCTACTTCTTCCTGGTGCTGTTTGCGATCTTCTCGCTGACCCCGCCGATCTACATGCTGATCACCTCGCTCAAGAGCAGCGCGGAGAT
>JAEWBW010000337.1 GCA_023390955.1 Pseudomonadota bacterium | reverse complement strand
TTCGAGGATTTCGTGCTCGACCCCGAGCGCCGCGAGTTGCGGCGCACCGACGACCTCGTCGCGCTCGAGCCGCAGGTGTTCGACCTCCTGATCTATTTGGTCCGCAACCGCGACCGCGTCGTGACGCGGGACAATCTGCTCGATGCGGTCTGGAACGGCCGCGTCGTCTCGGACTCGACGCTGGCAAGCCGTATCAACGCGGCGCGCCGCGCGGTCAGCGATACCGGCGAGGCGCAGCGGTTGATCAAGACCGTGGCGCGCAAGGGCATCCGGTTCGTCGGCGAGGTGATCGAACGGCCAGCCGCGGGTGTCGCGGCGCCGCCTCGGCCGCCGACAGCTGCGAGGCTGCCATTGCCCGACCGCCCCGCGATCGCGGTTCTGCCCTTCACCAATATGAGCGGTGAAACCGAGCAGGAGTACTTCTCCGACGGCATCAGCGAGGACATCATCACCGCGCTGTCAAAGCTGCGCTGGTTCTTCGTCATCGCCCGCAACTCCTCCTTCATCTACAAGGGCCGCACCGTTCACCTCAGACAGATCGCCGAGGAGCTCGGCGTCCGCTATGTCGTCGAAGGCAGCGTCCGCAAGGGCGGCGACCGCGTGCGCATCACCGCCCAGCTCAACGACGTCGCCACCGGCAGCCATCTTTGGGCCGAGCGCTACGACCGCAAGCTCGCCGACGTTTTCGCCGTGCAGGACGAGATTACGGAGGCCATCGTCGCCGCGATCGAGCCGCAGCTCTACGCGGCCGAAAACTTTCGCGCCGAGCGCAAGCCGCCGGGAAGCCTGGACGCCTGGGACCTGGTGATGCGCGCGCTGTCGCATTACTGGCGCGTGACGCGGCAGGATCATGTCGTCGCGCAAGCCCTGCTCGAAAAGGCGATCGCGCTCGATCCTGACTACGGCAAGGCGCTGGGCGTGCTCGGCAGCAGCTACATGTTCACGGCCCATATGGGCTGGATGGACATGGCCACCGCGATGCCCCCGGCCGAGCGCGCCGCGCTCGCGGCGACTCGCGCCGATGGCGAGGACCCCTGGGCCCATAATGCGCTCGGCCATGTCCATCTGTTCGCGCGACGCTTCGAGGACGCGCTCGCCGAATTCGAGACCGCACTGCAGCTCAATCCGAACTTTGCCGTGGCGCAGGGCTATTACGGCCTGGCGCTGAGCTATTGCGGACGCTGGCAGGAAGCCGACGAGGCCGCCCGGCGCGCCATCCGTCTCAGCCCGCGCGATCCCTATGCCCCCGTATACTTCGGCATCGCCGCCTATGCCCGGTTCCTTGGCGGCGACTATGAGGAGGCCATCCGACTGGCGCAGGAATCGCTGCGGCAGCGCAGCGACTTCGTCGGCGCGCACCGGGTGCTGACCGCGGCCGCGGGAATGGCTGACAGGGTCGAGCTTGCGCAGACCGCGCTTGCCGCACTGCGCCGCGCCCAGCTCAACATCTCGCTCGCATGGATCGCGGAGTTCATGCCGATCCGGCTCGCCCCCGATCGCGAGCGCTATCTCGACGGATTTCGCCGGGCCGGCCTCACGTGACCTGCCGGCCTGCCGCTATCCCCTCGAATCACCAATGATGTTAAGGTCACCGCGCTTCGGGGAAGCGTCAGACGTGAGCCTGAGACAGGCCCGTGTTTTCCCGGGGTGGGGCAGTCAGCACTTGAAGGCATAGCGCACGGCATGATCCGCATTTCGACGATCTTCATCGGCATCTGCATGGTGCTGGTCGCAGCATCGCTTGGCCTCGTCCTCTATTCCGTCGCCGGCATCAGCGGCACGGAATCGGCGATCGTGGCGCTGACCACGCTGACCTTCCTGATCTTCTACAACGCCGTCTCGATGCGGATGCGCGACCGCAGCGATGTCGGCGGCCAGATTGCCGATCTCTCGCGCGGCACCGCCGATCTCGCCCGCCAGGTCGCCGAGTTCGGCCGCAGGCTTGCCGCCATCGAGGGCCGCGTGACCTCGGCCAATTCCACCAGCGCCGACCGCATCCAGTCGGTGGTCGGCGAGATCAACGAGCTCGGCGGACTGGTCAAGCAGCTTGCCGCGACCGTCTCCGCCCACGAGGATCAGCTTGCGGCGGGCGTGCCCGCACCCGTTGCCATGCCTGTCCCCGCGGCCGCACCGGCTGCGCGGCCCGAGCAGGCTCAGCCGCCTGAATTGGCCGTGGCACCGGCGGACAGGCCGGTCCCGGCTGCCGTTCCTGCGGTGCCACCCGCGACACCGGTCGCCGACACCGCCACCGGGCGCAACCAGACCCAGATGCTCACGACCTTGCGCAACGCGCTCGACGAGAACCGTATCGATATCTTCCTGCAGCCGATGGTGACGCTGCCGCAGCGCAAGGTCCGCTTCTACGAGGCGGTGACGCGCGTGCGCGACGAGCGCGACCAGATCATCGCCGCGGAAGAGTTCATCAGCCTCGCCGAAGCCTCCGGTCTGATCGGCCGCATCGACAGCTCCGTGATGCTGCGCTGCGTGCAGGTCTTGCGCCGATTGATGGTGCGCAACAAGGACGTCGGCGTGTTCTGCAACATGGCCGCGTCCACGCTCGGCAATTCCACCACCTTCTCGCAATGCCTCGACTTCCTCGAGGCCAACCGGGCGCTGGCGGGCGCGCTGGTGCTCGAATTCAAGCAGTCGACGTTCCGCAACCTCGGCCCGGCCGAGACGGAGAACCTCGCCGCATTGGCGCAGCGCGGCTTCCGCTTCTCCATCGACCACGTCACGGACCTCAGGATCGAGCCTCGGGAGCTCGCCGACCGCGGCGTCCGCTTCATCAAGGTGCCGGCCTCGCTCCTGCTCGATCCGAAGCAGGCCTCGGCCGCGGACATCCACCCGTCCGATCTCTCCGACCTGCTCGGCCGGTTCGGCATCGACCTGATCGCCGAGCGCATCGAGGGCGAGCGCGCCGTGATCGACCTGCTCGACTACGACGTGCGGTTCGGCCAGGGCTTCCTGTTCGCTCCGCCCCGGCCATTGCGGCCGGAGGGAGCATCTGCTACCGCCGGGGCCCCGCCGAACCAGGCGCAGGAACCTCAGGGATCAAATGCTTCCGGCCCATCCAGTTCAGGCGAAACGTCCGCTTCGCCTCCGCCCCAGCGCATTACCGGCAACGCTGCGCTCGCGCGCCGGGTCTAATCGGCCGTCCGCATCATGACCACGCTGCATTTCGCCGAGAACCTGCGCGATCTCGTGGGTGGCGTGGAGGTCGTGCTCAGCGACATCTGGGGCGTCGTCCATAACGGGCTGGAATCCTTTCCCGAGGCCTGCGAGGCGCTGCACACCTATCGCAGCCGGGGCGGCACGGTGATCCTGATCACCAACGCGCCGCGGCCCGCGGATTCGGTGCAGCGGCAGCTCCGCAAGCTCGGTGTCGCCGACGAGACCTATGACGCGATCGTCTCGTCCGGCGATCTGACGCGGCTCTATGTCGCCGACCATCCCGGCCGCAAGCTGTTCTGGCTCGGCCCCGAGCACGACAGCTCGATCCATCGCGGGCTCAACGCCGTGCTCGCGCCGCTCGAGGAGGCCGACTACATCGTCTGCACCGGCCTCTATGACGACGAGACCGAAACGGCCGAAGACTATCGCGGCATGATGCTGAAGGCGCGCGAGCGCAAGCTGCCGCTGGTCTGCGCCAACCCTGACATCGTGGTCGAGCGCGGCGACCGGCTGATCTACTGCGCCGGCGCCATTGCCGAGCTTTATCGCGAGCTCGGCGGCGAAGTGATCTTCTACGGCAAGCCGCACCGCCCCATTTACGAGCGCGCGATGGCGCTCGCCGGCGAACGCCAGGGCCACCAGATTGACCGCAAGAAGGTGCTCGCGATCGGCGATTCCGTCCGCACCGATCTGACCGGTGCACGCGAATTCGGCATCGACTGCCTGTTCGTCACCCGCGGCATCCATTCCGCGGAGTTCGAAGGCCTCGACCAGCTCGATCCGAAATCGGTGACGGAATTGTTCGGTCACCCGCCGAAGGCGCTGATCCGCGAATTGAAGTGGTGAGGATTTGGAATCCGTCATTCCGGGGCAGTGCGCAGCACTGAACCCGGAATCTCGAGATTCCGGGTTCGCCCTTCGGGCGCCCCGGAATGACGATCAAACGCAGAAAGCCCGGGACGAGCCCGGGCTTTCAAAATTCAGCCGATGGCTAAAGTCGCGTTTACGCGCTCGCCATGTCCGGGAAGACCGCCTCGATCTTGGTCTTCAGCGTCGCCGCGTTGAACGGCTTGACGATGTAGTTGTTCACGCCGGCCTTCTTGGCCGCGATCACGTTCTCGGTCTTCGATTCCGCCGTGATCATGATGAAGGGCGTGGTGGCGAGGTTGGGATCGGCCCGCACTTCGCGGAGCAGGTCATAACCCGTCATCGGCTCCATGTTCCAATCGGAAATCACGAGCCCGTACTTCTTGCCGCGCATCTTGTTCAGCGCCGCCGACCCATCGCTGGCATCATCGATATTATCGAAGCCAAGCTGCTTCAGCAGATTCCGGATGATACGGATCATGGTGCTGTAGTCATCCACCACCAGAACCGGCATCGACAAATCAACCGCCATCTCGACTCCCCCAAACGCACTAGGACTATTACGATCAAACCATCCGGACCGGGGCCCGGCAGTTCCCGATGCAAGGACTAGCATCAAGGCGTTAAACAGCGCGTTAATCGAGCGGGGCGGGAAAGAATGGAAATGCTGCGCAATCGGGTCGCATCGGCGGCTTGACTTCGTCCGAGGCGTCAAGCCACGGTCCGGCCAACCCGGTTCGGTTCGAGAATTTCCCTGATGGCCCCGCATTTTACCATTATCCGCGACTCCACGCCGGCCGCCGAGATCCCCAAGGGGTCGGTGGTCGCCATGGGCAATTTCGACGGCGTTCATCTGGGGCATCAGGCCGTGATCGCGGCCGCTATGGAGATGGGCCGGGCGCATGGCCGCCCTGCCCTGGCGTTGACCTTCGAGCCGCATCCACGGCGGTTTTTCAGCCCGACCACCCCACAATTCCGCCTGACGGACGAGCGCGCCAAGCTCCGGCTGCTTGCCGGGACAGGACTTGCGGGCGCCGTGGTGATGACCTTCGACAAGGGCCGCGCCGGGACATCCGCGCAAGACTTCATTCACCATGACCTGATCGAGCGGCTCGGGGTGAGCGGGATTGCGGTCGGCTACGACTTCCATTTCGGCAAGGGCCGGGTCGGCTCCCCGAGCCTGCTGCTCAATGAAGCGCCACGGCTCGGGATCGAGGTCGACGTGCAGGCGCACGTCGATATCGACGAGCGGCCAGTCTCCTCCAGCGCGATCCGCATGGCGCTGGCCGAGGGGCAGCTGGACGAGGCCTCGACCATGCTGGGGGCACCCTGGTTCGTGACCGGCGAGGTCGTCCACGGCGAGAAGCGCGGCCGCGACCTCGGCTATCCCACCGCCAATATCCGCCTGGACGCCAATTGCGGGCTCAAGCACGGCATCTACGCCGTCCGGGTCGGCCGCGGCACCGAGCGGCTGGATGGGGTGGCGAGCTTCGGCCGCCGTCCGACCTTCGACAATGGCGCGCCGCTGCTCGAGATCTTCCTGTTCGACTTCAAGGGCGATCTCTACGGGCAGACCCTGGACTGCGCCTTCATCGGCTTCATCCGCGAGGAGCTGAAATTCGACAGCATCGAGGCCCTGATCCGCCGGATGGATGAGGATTCCGCCCAGGCCCGCGCCATGCTGGCCGCCGCCCCGGACGCGTTCCCCCGGCTCGGAAACATCGACTGAGGGTCACCGAAACGCGTTCCGGATCAGTGCCCGGGCCCTTTGCGCTTCCCCTGCCCGGCTGCTATGGAGACCCCATGTTTGCGCGGCGCATCATAGGGATTAGCGGCCCGGCTTCCGCCTGAGCCTTCGGCTCGGCGCAAGACCGGGATTTTGTCGTTTCACCCCGCGATTCCGCATCGCCATCCGTTCCCGCGCCCTTCCGAGCCAGTCAGCCTCATGTCCGAAAAGCCGCAAAAGTCCGACGCCAAAGATTATTCAAAAACCCTGTTCCTGCCGCAGACGGAATTCCCGATGCGCGCCGGCCTGCCGCAGCGCGAGCCGGAGATCCTCAAGCGCTGGTACGAGATCGGCCTCTACGAGAAGCTGCGCGAGAGCGCCAAGGGCCGCGACAAGTTCGTGCTGCATGACGGCCCGCCCTATGCCAACGGCAACATCCATATCGGCACGGCGCTGAACAAGATCCTCAAGGATCTCGTCACCAAGAGCCAGCAGATGCTCGGCTTCGATTCCAACTACGTACCGGGCTGGGATTGCCACGGCCTGCCGATCGAGTGGAAAGTCGAGGAAGAGAATTACCGCAAGAAGGGCAAGCAGAAGCCCGACTTCCGCGACAGCGTTGCGATGGTCGACTTCCGCCGCGAGTGCCGCGCCTATGCGACGCACTGGCTCACCGTGCAGCGCGAGGAGTTCAAACGGTTAGGTGTGATCGGCGACTGGGACCATCCCTACGCCACCATGAGCTATCCGGCCGAAGCCCAGATCGCGCGCGAGCTGATGAAGTTCGCCGCCAACGGCACGCTGTATCGCGGCTCCAAGCCGGTGATGTGGAGCGTGGTCGAGAAGACCGCGCTGGCCGAGGCCGAGGTCGAGTACGAGGACTACACCTCCGACATGGTGTGGGTGAAATTCCCCGTCACTTCGCCCGCGCATGGCGCGCTCGCCAACGCAAGCGTGGTGATCTGGACCACCACGCCCTGGACGCTGCCCGGCAACCGCGCGATCTCGTTCTCGCCGAAGATCGCCTACGGTCTTTACGAAGTCACCGACGCGCCCGCCGACAACTGGGCCAAGACCGGCGATCTCCTGATCCTGGCCGATGCGCTCGCCGACGAAGTGTTCAAGCAGGCCCGCGTCACGAGCTTCAAGAAGGTGCGCGACATCCCCGGCGACACCATGGACGCGATCGAATGCGCTCATCCGCTGAAGGGCCTCGGCGGCGGCTATGACTTCATCGTGCCGCTGCTCTCCGGCGACCATGTCACCGACGACACCGGCACCGGCTTCGTGCACACCGCGCCAAGCCACGGCCGCGAAGACTTCGATGTCTGGATGGCGAACACGCGCGATCTCGACGCGCGCGGCATCAACACCGCGATCCCCTACACGGTCGACGAGAACGGCGCCTACACCGAGCAGGCGCCGGGCTTTACCGGCAAGCGCGTCATCAACGACAAGGGCGAGAAGGGCGACGCCAACGACGCCGTCATCAAGGCGCTGGTCGACGGCGGCAAGCTGCTCGCCCGCGGCCGGCTCAAGCACCAATATCCGCATTCCTGGTGCTCGAAGAAGCCGGTGATCTTCCGCAACACGCCGCAATGGTTCATTGCGATGGACAAGGATGTCGCGACGGACGGCAAGACCAAGTCCGGCGACACCCTGCGCGCTCGCGCGCTGCACGCGATCTCGGTGACGCAGTGGGTGCCGCCGTCGGGGCAGAACCGCATCAATGGCATGATCGAGGCACGCCCCGATTGGGTGATCTCGCGCCAGCGCGCCTGGGGCGTGCCGATCGCCGTGTTCGTGCGCGAGAAGGGCGATGGTTCGGCCGAGATCCTGCAGGACGAGGCCGTCAACACCCGCATCGGCGACGCTTTCGCGAAGGAAGGCGCTGACGCCTGGTACATGGAGGGTGCGCGCGAGCGCTTCCTCGGATCGCGCGCCAATGAGGGCTGGCAGAAGGTCGACGACATCCTCGACGTCTGGTTCGATTCCGGTTCGACCCACGCTTTTGTGCTGGAAGACCCCGTGCACTTCCCCGGGCTCGCCGGCATCAAGCGCAAGGTCGATGGCGGCACCGACACGGTGATGTACCTCGAAGGCTCGGACCAGCATCGCGGCTGGTTCCATTCCTCGCTGCTGGAGAGCTGCGGCACGCGCGGCCGCGCGCCCTACGACGTCGTGCTGACCCACGGGTTCACCCAGGCCGAGGACGGCCGCAAGATGTCGAAGTCGCTCGGCAACACCATCGAGCCGCAGGCCGTCATCAAGGAGTCCGGCGCCGACATCCTCAGGCTCTGGGTCGCATCCTGCGACTACACCGACGACCAGCGCATCGGCCCCGAGATCCTGAAGAACACGGTCGAGACCTATCGCAAGCTGCGCAACACCGTGCGCTGGATGCTCGGCACGCTGCATCATCACAAGGCGGCTGAGGCGGTCGCGCCGGCCGACATGCCCGAGCTCGAGCGGCTGATGCTGCACGAACTCGCGGTGCGCGCCGAAATCGTCCGCAAGGCCTACGAGACGTTCGACTACAAGAGCGTGGTCGCGACGCTGTCGGCGTTCCTCAACAGCGAGCTGTCGGCGTTCTATTTCGACATCCGCAAGGACACGCTCTATTGCGATCCGCCGTCGTCGCTGGCCCGCAAGGCGGCGCTGACCACGATCGACCTGCTGTGCGACTCCATCCTGAAATGGCTGGCGCCGATGCTGAGCTTCACGGCCGAAGAGGCCTGGCGGATGTACAAGCCGGGCGCCGAGCCGTCGGTGCATCTCACGCAGTTCCCGGAAGGTCTCGAAAAATTCTGCGACGACAAGCTCGCCGCGAAATGGGAAACCATCCGCAACGTGCGCCGCGTCGTCACCGGTGCGCTGGAGCTTGCGCGCGCCGCCAAGACCATCGGCTCGTCGCTGGAGGCCTCGCCGGTGATCTACATCGCCGACCGGAGCATGCTGGCAACGCTGTTCGACGTCGACCTCGCCGAGGTCTGCATCACCTCGAGCTACGAGGTGCGTGAGGGCGAGCCGCCGGCCGGCGCGTTCCGCCTCGACGCCGTTGCGGGTGTCGCCGTCGTCGTCGAGAAGGCGGTCGGCACCAAATGCGCCCGGTCCTGGAAGATCTCGCCGACGGTTGGTGAGGACAAGGACTATCCCGACGTCACCCCGCGCGACGCCAAGGCGTTGCGAGAGTGGAAGGCGCTGGGGGTGACTGTCTGACCCGGTCGGCCATGACCCCGCTCCGCGCCGGCATCCTCTCGGCCGTCGTCACGCTGGTGCTCGACCAGGCCTCGAAGCTGTGGCTGCTCAACGTGTTCGAGCTCGGCCGCAAGGGCCGGGTCGAGGTCACGCCGTTCTTCGACCTCTGGCTGGCCTGGAACATCGGGATCAGCTTCGGCTGGCTGCAGAACGACAACCAGGCCGCGCAAATGGCGCTGATGGCGGTCAAGGTGATCGCCGTGGTGGCCCTGGCGGTCTGGATGGTCCGCTCCCACACCCGCCTTGCCACGGTGGGCCTGGGGCTGATCATCGGCGGCGCCATCGGCAACGCGATCGACCGCCTGGCCTATGGCGCTGTGGTCGATTTCGCCCTGTTTCACATCGAAATCGCCGGAAAAACCTATAATTGGTATGTGTTCAACGTCGCCGACGTGGCGATCGTTGTCGGGGTGGCGGCCCTATTGTATGATTCCTTCCTGGGGGTACCCGCCGCAAAAGCGCCCTGATCCCGGCCGATACGGGCCGGACGGCGGACCCTTGCCCTGCGAGGCCGATTGCGGCTGGCAGGGTGGATTGCCACGAAATGGAACAGGTAATTTAATGCGCAGCTCCGGCACCCGCGGATCGATGGTTCAAGACCCAAGCCTTCGACACCCAAGGCAGGGATTCCTGCAGGCGCTGAAGTTCGCCGCTGTCGCACTCGGAATTGGTCTCGTCATGTCGGCTGGCGCGGCCCGTGCCGGCGACGATGACGATGAAGACGAGATGACCTTCGAAGAGAAGATCATCGACAATCTGATGGGCGGCATCGGCGCCCAGCGCATGGGGAGCAAGCCCGGCATCGATTACCGCGAGCGCTCGCCGCTGGTGGTGCCGCCGAAGCTCGACCTGCCGCCGCCGGCCTCGGCCGACGCCAAGGCCGCGCCGAACTGGCCCAAGGATCCCGACGAGAAGCGCCGCAAGCAGGCCGCGGCCGAACGGAAGAAGACTCGCAAGGCCGCCTCGCCCGAAGAGGATGCCCGCCCGCTGTCTCCGTCCGAGATGAATGTCGGCCGGACCGCAGCCGCGCCGCGCGACAGCAACCAGCCGATCCAGCAGGGTGCCAGCACCAATCCGTCGCTCAGCCCCGCCCAGCTCGGCTACACCGGCGGCCTCTGGAACATGTTCAAGGGCAACGCGGCCGAGTCGAAGTCCTTTACCGGCGAGCCGCCGCGGCAGTCGCTGGTCGAGCCGCCCACCGGCTATCAGACGCCGTCGTCGAACTTCGCTTACGGCACCGGACCCGACAATTCGCGTCGGACCTATTACGACATCCAGTCCGGTAAGGAGAAGCAGCAATAGTGCTGCTTGCCACTCTGCTGAATCCGCCCGCGCGGAACCGCCGCAATCGTCCGGTATGGGCGTAATGCGGCACATGACCTATTTTTAAGTACAAGTTGATCGCGTTCTCTGCTTCGTGACGCGAAGCGTCAGTCGCACGGGGTAGCATTCCGTGCTTTTGCGCCGGACGTTCGGGTCCGGCCTCTCATTGGGATCATTGATGTCCTCATACCGATCGGCTGCCTGCCTCATCGCCGCACTGCTCTCGACATGCGCCCTCTCGACCGGCGCGGCGCTCGCCCAGACCACGGTAACGTCGGCTCCTCCTGCCAGCTTCACCCTCGCCAACGGCCTGCAGGTCGTGGTGATCCCGGATCACCGCACGCCCGTTGTCACCCAGATGATCTGGTACAAGGTCGGCTCGGCCGACGAGACGCCCGGCAAGTCGGGGCTCGCCCATTTTCTCGAGCACCTGATGTTCAAGGGCACCGAGAAGCATCCGGTCGGTGAATTCTCGCAGACCGTGCTGCGCGTCGGCGGCAACGAGAACGCCTCCACCTCGGTCGACTACACCAACTACTATCAGCGCGTGCCGAAAGAGCAGCTGCCGACCATGATGGCGTTCGAGGCGGACCGCATGACCGGCCTCGTGCTCAAGGACGAGAACGTGCTGCCCGAGCGCGACGTCGTGCTCGAGGAATACAACATGCGGGTCGCCAACAGCCCCGACGCGCGGCTGAACGAGCAGATCATGGCCGCGCTCTATCTCAACCATCCCTATGGCCGGCCGGTGATCGGCTGGCACCAGGAGATCGAGAAGCTCAATCGCGAGGACGCGCTCGCCTTCTATCGCCGCTTCTATGCGCCGAACAACGCGATCCTGGTGATCGCCGGCGACGTCGAGGCCGCCGACATCCGTCCGCTGGTCGAGCGCAATTTCGGCGCGATCCCGGCACAGCCGGCGATCCCGGCGCGGCGCGTGCGCCCGCAGGAGCCGGAGCCCGCGGCACCCCGCACCGTCACGCTTTCGGATCCCCGCGTCGAGCAACCCGCGATGCGGCGCACTTATCTCGCGCCGTCGGCGACGACGGCAGCCGCCGGCGAAAGCGCGGCGCTCGACGTGCTCGCGCAGTTGATGGGCAGCGGCAGCAACTCCTATCTCTACCGCGCGCTCGTGGTCGACAAGCCGCTCGCAGTGTCGGCCCATGCCAGCTATTCGAGCATCTCGCTCGATCCCAGCCAGTTCTCGATCTCGGTCGCGCCGAAGCAGGGCGTGAGCTTTGCCGACGTCGAGCAGGTCGTCGACGGCGTCATCGCCGGCATCGTGGCGAACCCGATCCGCGCCGAGGATCTGGAGCGGGTCAAGACCCAGCTCATTGCCGAAGCGATCTACGCGCAGGACAATCAGGCGGTGCTGGCGCGCTGGTATGGCGGCGCGCTGACCACGGGCCTGTCGATCGAGGACATCAGGAGCTGGCCCGACCGGGTTCGCGCCGTCACGGCCGAGCAGGTTCGCGCCGCCGCACAAAAGTGGCTGGAGAAGAAGCGCTCGGTCACCGGCTATCTGATCAAGGACACCACCGCCGCCAAGCGCGAGGAGAAGCGTTCGTGACCTATTCTTTCCTTCGCGCACGACAGATCGCATTTTCGCTCGCCGCCGGTGCGGCGCTGACGCTCTCAACGATTTCGCCGTCGCAGGCGGCTGCAAAGATCCAGCAGCTGACCTCGCCCGGCGGCATCCAGGCCTGGTTCGTGCAGGACGCGACCGTGCCGCTGATCGCCATGGAATACTCCTTCGCCGGCGGCTCCGCGCAGGATCCCAAGGACAAGCCGGGCGTCGCCAACCTCGTCGGCGACCTCCTCGACGAGGGCTCCGGCGACCTCGACTCCAAGACCTTCCACGAGCGCCTCGACCGCCGCGCCATCGAACTCTCCTTCAGCGCCGGCCGCGATACCTTCCGCGGCAGCCTGCGCATGCTGCGCGACCACAAGGACGAAGCCTTCGATCTGCTGCGTACGGCGCTGAGCTCGCCGCATTTCGATCCTGTCGACGTCGAGCGCATCCGTTCTCAGGTGCTTTCGAGCCTACGCCGCGACACCACGAACCCGACATCGCTGGCGAGCAAGAAATTCCTGGAGGTCGCGTTCGGCGATCATCCCTATGGGCGATCGACCAACGGCACACTGGACAGCGTGCCGACCATCACGGTTGCCGACATGAAGGACTATGTCCGCCGCATCATCGCCAAGGACACGCTGAAGGTCGCGGTCGTCGGCGACGTCGACCCGGTGACGCTCGGCAAGCTGCTCGACCAGACCTTTGGCGGCCTTCCCGCCAAGGCGAGCCTCAATCCGGTTCCCGACATCGAGGCCGCCAAGCCGCCGCAGCGCGCCTTCGTGCCGCTCGACGTGCCGCAGACCGTGATCACTTTCGGCGGTCCCGGCGTGAAGCGCAACGAGCCGAACTTCATGGCCTATTACGTCGTCAACCACATCCTCGGTGGCGGCGGGCTGTCGTCGCGGCTCTATCACGAGGTGCGCGAGAAGCGCGGCCTCGCCTATTCGGTGTTCGAGTCGCTGCTCTGGATGGAGCATTCGGCGGTGTTCATCGGCAACACCGGCACGCGCGCCGATCGGGCCAACGACACGCTGGAGGCGGTCGAGAAGGAAGTCCGCCGCATGGCCGATGAAGGCCCGACGCAGAAGGAGCTCGACGAGGCCAAGTCCTATCTCAAGGGCTCGCAGATGCTGGCGCTCGACACCTCCTCGAAGCTCGCCCAGGCCATGCTGCAGTACCAGCAGGACAAGCTGCCGATCGACTACATCGAGAAGCGCAACTCCATCGTCGATGCGGTGACGCTTGATGACGCCAAGGCGGCCGCCAGGCGGCTCTGGGGCCAGGGCCTGCTCACCGTCGTCGTCGGCCGCGCCCCGCAGGCCGCCGCACAGCCTGCCGCAGGCACGGCGCCGAAGTCGAACTGACGGCATCCTCCTGTGGCCGGGCTTGTCCCGGCCATCCCCGTCTTCCATGATGGCCACAGACGCCCGGATTCGACCGCGGCATGACTGATGGTGCCACCATGCTGCGGATATCCCGCGATCTCGTCATCGACGAGGACGACATCGAGATCGGCTTCGTCCGCGCTTCCGGCCCGGGCGGGCAGAACGTCAACAAGGTCGCGACCTCGGCGCAGCTGCGCTTCGACACCAGCAAGCTGATCTTGCCGGAGGATGCGCGCCTGCGGCTCGACCGCCTCGCGGGCCAGCGCATGACCAAGGACGGCGTGATCGTGATCCAGGCGCAGCGCTTCCGTACCCAGGAGCGCAATCGCCAGGACGCCATCGACCGCCTGCTGGAAATCCTGCGCGAGGCCATGGTGCGCCCGACGCCGCGCCGCGCGACGCGGCCCACCTACGCCTCCAAGCAGCGCCGGCTCGACGGCAAGAAGCGCCGCAGCGACATCAAGGCCGGGCGCGGCCGCGGATTCGACGATTAGGGTTCCCCCCAACCAAAAGTTCGAAAACAACCCCATGCACAGTAGGGCGGGCGGAACGCGCCTGGGGCGGTTTGAGATGTGAAAAGGTCGGACTTGGCCCATGCAATTGCCTGGCCGGAGGGCTAAATTAGGCCTCTCCGCGCAAATGAGCCCTGCATGCCCGTCCGCCAACTGCCCGAGCAAGTCGTCAACCGCATCGCCGCCGGCGAGGTGGTCGAACGGCCCGCGAGCGTGGTCAAGGAGCTCGTGGAGAACGCGATCGACGCCGGCGCCAGCCGGATCGACGTCTTCACTGACGGCGGCGGCCGGCGCCGCATCGGCATCACCGACGACGGCGGCGGCATGTCCGCCAGGGATCTAGGTCTCGCGGTTGAACGCCACGCGACGTCGAAACTCGACGATGAGGATCTGCTGCAGATCCGCACGCTCGGGTTCCGCGGCGAGGCGCTGCCCTCGATCGGCTCGATCGCCCGGCTCTCGATCACCACGCGTCATTCCACCGAGCCGCATGCCTGGGCGCTCAGCGTCGACGGCGGCAAGAAATCCGAGATCATGCCCGCGGCGCTGGCGCACGGCACGCGGGTCGAGGTCAACGACCTCTTCTACGCCACGCCGGCGCGGCTGAAATTTTTAAAGACCGACCGCACCGAGGCCGAGGCAATCCGCGAAGTGGTGCGGCGCCTTGCCATGGCGCGGCCCGACATCGCCTTCACACTCGCGGGCGAGGAGCGTGCCCCAGTGACCTGGGCTGCAGCGCTGCCGGGCGCCGCCGGCCGGCTGACCCGGCTCGGCGATATTCTGGGTGCCGAGTTTCGCAGCCACGCCATCGAGGTGCATGCCGAGCGCGAGGGCGTCGTCGTCGCGGGCTATGCGGCGGCTCCTGCCCTGACGAAGGCCAATGCGCTCGGGCAATATCTGTTCGTCAATGGCCGTCCGGTGCGCGACAAGCTGATCCTGGGCGCGGTGCGCGCGGCCTATTCCGACTATCTTCCGCGCGACCGTCATCCGGTGGCGGCGCTGTTCGTCACGCTCGATGCGCGCGAGGTCGACGCCAATGTGCATCCCGCCAAGACCGAGGTGCGCTTCCGCAATGCGGGGCTCGTGCGCGCACTCATCGTGCACGCGCTGAAAGAAGGTCTGGCGCGCGAAGGGCGTCGCACCGCGGCCAACAGCGGCGAAAGCGCGCTGGCCTCGTTCCGCCCCGCCTTCACGCCGCAGCGACCGGCGAGCTGGGACTGGCGTGCCTCGCCGTCCGCGCCATCAGCACCCCTGCCCTCGTTCGATGGCGCCGCCGCGCCCGCCTTCGCCGAGCGCATGCAGGCCGCGTTCGATGTCGGCGCGCCCACCGCGGATGTGCGCTTCGAGAGCCAGCCCACAGGCGATCTCGTCGACCGCCCGCTTGGCGCTGCGCGTACGCAGATCCACGAGACCTATATCGTGTCGCAGACCCGCGACGGCCTGATTATCGTCGACCAGCACGCAGCCCATGAGCGCATCGTCTATGAGCGGCTCAAGGCGTCGCTGGCGAAGAACGGGGTGCAGCGGCAGATCCTCCTGATCCCCGAGATCGTCGAGATGGACGAGGCGACGGTCGAGCGGCTGCTCGAGCGCGCCGAAGAACTCGGCTCGTTCGGCCTGTCGATCGAATCCTTTGGTCCCGGCGCTGTCGCAGTGCGCGAGACGCCGTCGCTACTCGGCAAGACCAATGCGGGCGGATTGCTGCGCGACCTGTCCGAGCACATGGCCGAATGGGACGAGGCGCTGCCGCTGGAGCGCCGCCTGATGCACGTCGCCGCTACCATGGCCTGTCACGGTTCGGTGCGCGCCGGCCGAAGGCTCAAGCCCGAGGAAATGAACGCGCTGCTCCGCGAGATGGAGGAGACGCCGAACTCCGGCCAGTGCAATCACGGCCGGCCGACCTATGTCGAGCTGAAGCTCGCGGATGTCGAGAAGCTGTTCGGGCGGCGATGAATTTGTAGGGTGGGCAAAGGCGCAAAGCGCCGTGCCCACGATCTCTCTCATATCGCGACAGGTGGTGGGCACGCTTCGCTTTGCCCACCCTACGAAGCCTACAGCTTCCTCAAGAAAACGAACTCCGTGTCGTCGTAAGCGCGCCGCTCCAGCTCTTCAAAGCCATCCGGCGCAGCGAACTGCGCGGCCTTGGCTTCCTCGACCACCAGCAGCGCACCCGGCGTGAGCCAGTTGCCATCGCGCAGACTCACCAACGCCTTGTCCGCAAGTCCCCTGGCATAGGGCGGATCGAGGAACACCAGCGAGAACGGCTCGACCGGATGGGCGGGACCGAGATCGGTCGCATCGCGGCGATAGACCTTGGTGACGCCGCCGAGACCGAGCGACTCGACATTGTTGCGCAACAGCGCGCGGGCCTCGGCGCCATTGTCGACGAACAGCGTGAATTTTGCCCCGCGCGAGACCGCCTCGATGCCGAGTGCGCCGGTGCCGGCGAAGAGATCGAGCACGCGTGCGCCCTCGATCGGGTTCTCATAGGCGTGCATGAGGATGTTGAACACGGACTCGCGCAGGCGATCCGCCGTCGGGCGGATGTCGCGCGAGGTTGGCGAGGCGAGATTGCGCCCCCTCAAGCGTCCGCCGACGACGCGCATTTACGTCGCCCCACGAACGGTGCGCTCCCTCCCCCCTTGCGGGGGAGGGTTGGGGAGAGGGGCGCCCCACGGGAGGTCATTGGGTGTGGCACCCCTCTCCCTGCCCCTCCCCCGCAAGGGGGGAGGGAATGAGAGAGCCGTGCCCACACTACACATCACGCGCATGCTACTCGTCGTCCCGCGGCGTCAGGTCGCGCTTGCCGTGGTAGCCGCGCTTGGGACGGCGCGGCGGGCCGTAGCCGTTCGCCTCGGCCTCGTTGCGCTCGCGCGCCTCTTCGCTGCCGGTGCGCTGCACCAGCACGCGACGACCCTTGCGGTCGGCGATCACGGCACGCTTCGCCGTCTTCTTCTCGCCTTCGGAGGACTTCACGGGCACATCGAATTCCGCACCGGACTTCTCGATCACCTTGTCGCCGAGCTGATCGCGCAGCACGCGCGAGCGGATCTCGTCGACCTGACCTTCCTCGATCTCGCCGAGCTGGAACGGGCCGTAGGACACGCGGATCAGCCGGTTCACCTCGAGTCCGAGATGGGCGCAGACGTTGCGGACTTCGCGGTTCTTGCCTTCGCGGATCGCGAACACCAGCCAGACATTGGCGCCCTGGTCGCGCTCAAGTGAGGCTTCGATCGGGCCGTATTTGACGCCCTCGACCTCGATGCCGTTCTTGAGCTCGTCGAGCTGCGCCTGCGTGACATCGCCATGGGCGCGGACGCGGTAGCGGCGCAGCCAGCCGGTGTCGGGCAGTTCGAGCGTACGCGCGAGCCCGCCATCATTGGTGAGCAGCAGCAGGCCTTCGGTGTTGAAGTCGAGCCGGCCGACCGAGATCAGGCGCGGCAGACCTTCGGGCAGATTGTCGAACACGGTCGGACGACCCTCGGGATCGTCATGCGTCGTCATCAGGCCGCGCGGCTTGTGATAGAGGAACAGCCGCGTACGCTCACGCTCCGGCAACGGCTTGCCGTCGACGAGTACGACGTCGTTCCTGGTGATGTCGAGCGCCGGCGAATTGATGACGCGGCCGTTGACGGTGACGCGGCCCTCAGTGACCATCGCCTCGGCGTCGCGTCGCGAGGCGAGGCCCGCACGCGCCAGCGCCTTGGCGATGCGCTCGCCGGCCTTCTTCGGCTTCGGCTCTTCCTCGCGCCGCGGGCGGCGGTCGAAATCGCGGTCACGCTCGCGATAGGCGCCACGGCCACCGAAGGCGGGACGCTTCTCGAAGATCCTGCTGTCATCCTCGTTGTCACGGCGCGGACGATCGCCAAAGCGGCCCTCGCTGCGCGGATGCTCCTGCCAGTCCATGCGACCTTCCGGCCGCTGGCGCGGACGGTCGAACTTCGGCCGGTCGCCGCCGCGTCCACCGCGGTCGCCATCGCCGTCGCGACGGGGACGATCGAATTTCGGACGATCCCCGCGATCGAACTTGGGGCGATCACGGAACGGACGATCGCCAGATGGACGATCGTCGCGCGAACGCGAGAAGCGCGGGCGATCATCACCGCCGCGGCCTGCCGAACGGTTGTCGTCGCGCTTCTGCCAGGGCTTGTCCTCGCTGCGATCCCGGCCGCCAAAATCCTTGCCGAAATCCTTGCGCGGACCACGGTCGCGCGGGCCGGAATCACGCTTCTGCCAGGGCTTTGAATCGCTGCGCTCACCGCGCTCGCCGCGATCCCGCGGACGGTCACCGCGATCAGCGCCACCGCGCGAAAACTTCCGCTCGCCGTCGAAACTGCGCTCGGGGCGGTCACCACGCGGCGTGTAGGGACGCTTGTCGCCAAACTTCTTGTCGCCGAAGCGGCCGGCGGGACGCGCATCGTCGCGATCCCGGCGCGGCGGACGATCGTTACGATCAAACGACGGGCGATCGCCGCGCGGCTTGAACGGACGCTTCTCGCCATCGCGCGAGGAGCGGTCGGAGAAGGGACGGTCGCCACGCGGCTTGAAGCTGCGCTCGCCGCGCCCCTCGCCACCACGGTCGTCGCGCTTGAAGCGCGGACGGTCACTGAAATCACGGCGCGGAGCGTCACCCTCTTCGCGGCGACGGAAGGGCTTACCCTCGCGGGGCGGACGGCTGTCGCGATCGCCCTTACCTTCAAAGCGTGGCTTGCCTTCGAAGCGCGGCTTGCCTTCAGAGCGACCTTCGACGCCGCGCTTGGCGAACTTCTTCTCGGGACCGCGCGGCTTGCCGCTGCGACCCTTCGGGGGCCCCTTGGGCGGGCCTCGCCGTCCGCGGGAATCGTTGTCTTTGTCGCTGTCGCGAGGCATGAATAATCTCACTCAGGGGATGGCCGTTAAGCATTGTGCGCGCTCGTTTCGAGCCGCATGCTCAGGCGAAATCGGTAAGCACTTCTGCTGAAGGCGCAGCTACTAGCAGGTTTCTTCGGATGATACGAGGCTTGAAAGCCCCCTCTTTCATGGATTTGGCGCTCCAAACCGCCGAAAACGCCGGAAAATCGGGTGAAGTTCCGATCGGATGCGTGGTGGTGCGCGACTCCGAGGTCATCGCCACCGCCGGTAACCGGACGCTGACCGAGCACGACCCGACGGCCCATGCCGAGATCGTCGCACTCCGCGAGGCCGCCAAAAAGATCGGCAGCGAGCGGCTGGTGGACTGCGACCTCTACGTGACGCTCGAACCATGCACCATGTGTGCGGGCGCGATCTCCTTTGCAAGGATCCGGCGGCTCTATTATGGCGCGGCCGACCCCAAGGGCGGCGCGGTGGAGTCGGGTGTGCGGTTCTTTGCGTCCCCGACCTGCCATCATGCGCCGGAGATCTATTCGGCGGTTGGCGAGAGCGAGGCGGCGCGAATGCTGCGGGAGTTTTTTCGGGATCGGCGGTAGGTCTCTCTCCGTCATTGCGAGGAGCGAGCTCTCAGTCATTCCGGGGCGCCTCGAAGAGGCGAACCCGGAATCTCGAGGTTCCGGGTTCGATGCTTTGCATCGCCCCGGAACGACCGGAGAGCCGCTGCGCTCGCAATTACGATTGTGGCTTAAGCCGAGAAGAAATCCCGCAGCGCCTTCGCGGTCACGTCCGGATTCTCCTCGGTGAGGAAGTGTCCGGAGTTCACCGGCATGCCCTCCACATTCGTTGCCCATTGCTTCCACGTATCCAGCGGCGTTGCTGCGGCCTGGGCGATGCCGGTGCTGCCCCAGAGAGCGAGCATGGGGACGGTGATCTTCTTGCCGGCTTCGAAATCCGACTTGTCGATGTCGTAGTCGATGGTGGCGCCGGCGCGGTAGTCCTCGCACATGGCGTGCACGCGGGCGGGATCGCGGAACGGGGCGATGTAGTGCTCGAGCGCGCGCTCATCGATGTCGTCGAGCGTCTTCGACCGGGTCTGGCTCGCCATCTTGAAGCGCAGGAAGAACTCGCCGTTGCTCGCGATCAGCGTCTCCGGCAGCGGATAAGGCTGCGCCAGGAAGGTCCAGTGATAGATCTTCAGCGCGTATAGCCGGTTCATCCGCTCCCAGTAATTATAGGTCGGCAGGATATCGAGCACGGCGAGGCTGGAGAGACGGCCGGGATGGTCGAGCGCCAGGCGGTAGGAGACGCGGCCGCCGCGGTCATGGCCGGCGAGCGCGAAGTGGACATGGCCGAGTTGCTCCATCGCCTCGACCATGGCCTTGGCCATCGCGCGCTTGCTGTAGGGCATGTGCAGCGCGTCGCTCTCGGGCATGTCGGACCAGCCATAGCCCGGCAGATCGGCGATGATCAGGGTGAACTTGTCGGCAAGCTGCGGCGCCACGCGGTGCCACATCACGTTGGTCTCGGAAAAGCCGTGCAGCAGCAGCAGCGGCGGCCCCTTGCCCCCGACGCGGGCGAAGATGCGGCCGAAGGAGGTGTTGATCCATTCGGAGGCGAAGCCGGGGTAGAGGTCGGCGAGATCGGACATCTCTGTATCCTTGTCTGGTCACTTCAGGGCGCGCGTAGCGCAAATCCTGACGTGCGATCGCACATCAGGATTCTCAAGCAGTGAAACAGCAGAGTCCGACAATTTCGAGATTGGCGAGGCGCGCGTGCTGCGCGCCGTCCGGAAAGACGAGCGCCGCTTACGCCTTGGCCTTCTCGGCTTCCACCGCCTGCCAGCCGATGTCGCGGCGGCAGAAGCCGCCGGGCCATTTGATGCGGTCCACGGCCTGGTAGGCGCGCGACTGCGCTTCGGTCACGGTCTTGCCGAGTGCGCAGACATTGAGCACGCGGCCGCCATTGGCGAGGATCGCGCCGTCCTTGGCGACCGTGCCGGCATGGAAGATCTCGACGGTCTCGACCTTGGCCGCCTCGTCGAGGCCCTCGATGCGGGTGCCCTTCTGGTAGTCGCCGGGATAGCCGTTGGCGGCCATCACTACCGTGATCGCGGAATCCGGATGCCAGCGGATGTCAAAGTTCTTCAGCTGGCCGTCGCACGCGGCGAGCAGCGCCGGCACGATGTCGGACATCATGCGCAGCATCAGCACCTGGCACTCGGGATCGCCGAAGCGGACATTGAACTCGAACAGTTTTGGACCCTGCGTCGTCAGCATGATCCCGGCATAGAGAATGCCGCGGAACGGGGTGCCGCGCTTCTTCATGCCGGCGACCGTCGGCAGGATGATTTTTGCCATGATCGCGTCGTGGATCGACGGCGTCACCAGCGGCGTCGGCGAATAGGCGCCCATGCCGCCGGTGTTCGGGCCGACGTCGTGGTCGAACACGCGCTTGTGGTCCTGGGCGGTGGCGAGCGGGATCGCCGTCTCGCCGTCGCACAGCGCAAAGAAGCTGATCTCGCGGCCCGGCAAAAATTCCTCGATCACGACCTCGGCGCCGGCATCGCCGAACGCACCGTCGAACATCATGGCGATGGCGTCCTCCGCCTCGCGCATGTTCTTGGCCACCACGACGCCCTTGCCGGCGGCAAGGCCATCCGCCTTGACCACGATCGGCGCACCCTGGGTGTGGATGTAGCCGAGCGCGTCCCTGGCATTGGTGAAGCGCTTGTAGGCGCCGGTCGGAATGCCGACCTCGGTGCAGAGCGCCTTGGTGAAACCCTTCGAGCTTTCGAGCTGGGCGGCGATCTTGCTCGGGCCGAACGCCTTGATGCCGGCGGCGGTGAGATCATCGACGATCCCCGCGGCAAGCGGCGTCTCCGGACCGACCACCACGAGCTCGACCGCGTTCTCCTTGCAGAACGCGATCACCGCGGCATGGTCGGCGACATCGAGCGCCACGCATTCCGCCTCGCGGGCGATGCCGGCATTGCCGGGCGCGCACCAGAATTTGGTCACCAGGGGGGAGGCTGCGATCTTCCATGCGAGGGCATGTTCGCGGCCGCCGGAACCAAGCAGGAGGATGTGCATCGAGGGCTCGAAATGAGGGGTTTGGCTGGCCGCGAGGTCGCACGAATCGGCGCGCGTCTCAAGGGGAAACGGCCCGAACTCCCCGTCATTCCGGGGTGCGCGGCTGCACCTTTCTCACCCTCCCCTGGAGGGGGAGGGTCGGCACGTGATCGAGCGAAGCGAGATTGCGTGACGGGGTGGGGTGAAGGTCCCTCGTCATCCGACGCTGCCCGCGTGGAGAGATCACCCCACCCCGCTCGCGCTTCGCGCGATCGACCCACGAGCGAGCTTCGCTCGTCTCGGACCCCTCCAGGGGAGGGTAAGAGAAGAGTCAGCCCTGCTTCCCCGCGATGATCTCCTGCAGCGTCGCCACATGCCGCGCGAAGGCGCCGCGGCCGGCGGCGGTGGCGGTGACCGTGGTCTGCGGCTTCTTGCCGACGAACGCCTTCTCCACCGAGACGTAGCCGGCCTTGGTCAGCGTCTCGATATGGGCGCCGAGATTGCCGTCGGTGGCGCCGGTCAGCTTCTTCAGGCGGGAGAATTCGAGGCCGGTCGTGGCCGGCAGCGCATTCAATGCGGCCATGATCCTGAGCCGCAACGGCTGATGGATGATGTCGTCGAGCTCGGCCATCCCTTAGATCCGCCGCATCCAGAGGCCGCCGAGAATCAGGCCGCCGCCGTTGACGAAGGCCATCCAGAGCGGGAATGCCTCGCCGATGTAGAAGAAGCCGATCAGCGTCAGCACGGAGATGCCGAGGCCGATCGCCACGAAGGCGTAGCCGAACCACAGGCCGCCCAACGTATAGAACAGCATGAAGTAGATCGGCCAGAACGCGCCCAGCTGACGCGGACCGAAATGGCCGATCACGTTGGTCACGAGATAGCCGAAGGCGAAGAACAGCGCGAAGATCAGCAGCAGTCTGAGGCCTGCGCCGGACTCATTGGCGTGCGGCGGGTTGAGCAGCCGAAGGACAACGAGACCGCCGACACCCAGCACATCCGTCGCCACCCAGGCGTAGACCGCATAGACCGGCCAAAGCCAGGTGACGAAATTGGCCGCGAACACCAGCACGCCCCACCAGACGGCCACAAGGCTCGCCAGCTCATAGAGCTGCGACTGCTTCACGCGCTGGACGATGTCGTCGATATCGGCCAGCGCGGCGGAGGCTTCCTTGCTGTCGATCATGACTGCCCTGCCCCGCGCGTCGCGATGTCCTCGGCGATGAGCGAGATCGCCTTCGGATGGGTGACGATGCCCATGTGGTTGATGCCGTCGATCACCTTGACGTCGACGGACGGTTTCACCGCCTGCACGGTCTGCGCATATTTCTCCGTGATCATCATCTCGTCCTCGGCGCCGCCGAAGATCGTGACGGGGCGTGTCGTCGCCGGAAGATCGATGCGATAGCCGCGCGTGGCATAATTGCGCATCAGACGGTCCGAATAGGTGGAGACGAGGATCTTCTCGAAGTTCGGCGGCGTCGCCAAGGCGAGCACCGGAAGCTGCGAGCAGCAATCGATGCCGAGCTTGCGCAGCGCCGCAAGCCCGAGATAGCGCGGGATGTCGGCACTGGCCCAGCCACCGGAATTCGGCCGGTTGGTCGGCGCGTCATAACCGAGATAGGGCGCGAGCAGCACGGTGCGCACGAACATGTCCTGCATGATCGGGGTCGCGGCAACGCGCAAGGAGAAGCCGGCGCCGGCGGAGTGGCCGACCAATGTGAGCGGCAAATCGGGCGCGCCCTTGCGGATGTGGGCGACGAAGTCGACGAGGTCGTCCTCGAGCTGGCCGACATAGCCGATGTCGCCGCGGGTGCCGGAGCCACCGTGGCCGCGGATGTCGAGCGCCCAGGTCTCGACGCCGCGCGCGGCGATCGCATGGGTCAGCGCGTGATTGACGGTGCCGCTGGAGCCGGACGAGCCGTGGATGAAGACCGCGCCGCGGCCGGTCTCCGGCCCCTTCGGCGCGTAATGGCGGAAGCCGATCCAGGTGCCGTCGCGGGCCTGGAAGCGCTCGAGCGGCGGCATGGTCGAGAAGTCGGTGAGCTTCACCGATTCGGAGACCGACTTCAGCTCGGGCGGCCGCTTGAGGGGCGTTGCGATCATGGCGGCCAGCACCAGCGCGACCGCGCCGACCGCACAAAGTGCCCATTTCAGTCCGTTCAAAACGCCGCGGAGCAGCCGGATCGCCATCGCTCGATCTCCCATAAACGCATCAACAATAGAGAACTCTATATTACAGAGTACTCTTGCGATCAAGCTGGCGATTGGCGCTCGCGAATGAAAATCCTTAACGTCGCCCCGACCCCGAAATGCCGAATCGTGTGCCGATGCCGCCTGCGGAACCCCTGCTCAATACGCCCGAATTCACCGTCTCCGAGCTCTCCCAGTCCCTGAAGCGGACGGTGGAGGACACCTATGGCCATGTCCGGGTCCGCGGCGAGATCTCCGGCTTTCGCGGCGCGCATTCCTCCGGCCACTGCTATTTCGCGCTCAAGGACGAGAGCGCCAAGATCGAGGCGGTGATCTGGAAGGGCGTGCACGGACGGATGCGCTTCAAGCCCCAGGAGGGGCTCGAGGTCATCGCCACCGGCAAGCTCACGACCTATCCGGGCTCGTCAAAATACCAGATCGTGATCGAGGCGCTGGAGCCCGCCGGCATCGGCGCGCTGATGGCGCTGATGGAAGAGCGCAAGCGGAAGCTCGCCGCCGAGGGGCTGTTCGACGAAGCGCGCAAGCAATTGCTGCCGTGGCTGCCCGAGGTGATCGGCGTCGTGACCTCGCCGACCGGCGCCGTGATCCGCGACATACTGCATCGGCTCGAGGACCGCTTTCCCCGCCACGTGCTGGTGTGGCCGGTGAAGGTTCAGGGCGAAGGCTCGGCCGAGCAGGTCGCGGCCGCGATCCGCGGCTTCAACGCACTGCCCGAAGGCGGCAAGATTCCGCGGCCTGACGTTTTGATCGTCGCGCGCGGCGGCGGCTCGCTGGAGGATCTCTGGTCGTTCAACGAGGAGATCGTGGTACGCGCGGCGGCCGAAAGCATGATCCCGCTGATCTCGGCGGTCGGCCACGAGACCGACATCACGCTGATCGACTTCGTTGCCGACAAGCGCGCGCCGACGCCGACGGCCGCAGCCGAGATGGCTGTGCCGGTGCGCAGTGATCTGTTCGTCGAGGTCGCCGATCTCGCGCGGCGCACCCGCGCCTGCTGGCAGCGCGGCCAGGAGAGCCGCCGCAACGAGCTGCGCGCAGCCGCACGCGCGCTGCCGGGCGCATCCGACCTGCTGGCGATTCCGCGGCAGCGGCTGGATTCGGCAGGCTCCGCGTTGCCGCGCGGGCTGAAAGCCAACACGCATGCGCATTTCCGCCGGTTCACCGGCGCCAGCGCAAAACTGACCCTGCGGGTGCTGCACGGCCAGATCGCGCAGGCCGGTCACCGCCTCACCGTCAGCGGCGAACGGCTCGGCCTGTCGGCGCGTGCAGCGCTGCGGCAGCGGAGAGATCGGTTCGCCGGGCTCGAAGTGCGCTTGCGCGCCTCAAAACTTTCCAATGCACAGGCGCAGCGCAATGCAATCGCCCGCCAGCGTGAGCGCACGCATCGTCTCGCCGAGCGCGCAACCCGCGCGCTCGAAACGCTGCTGCACCGGCTCGACAGCCGCGTCGAGAGCAGCGGCAAGCTGCTCTCCGCGCTGTCCTATCGCGGCGTACTCGCGCGCGGCTTTGCGCTGGTGCGGGACGAGGCCGGACATCCCGTGCATGCGGCCGACGCAATCGGTCCGGGAGCGCGGCTCGAGATCGAGTTCGCGGACGGTCGCGTCGGCGCGACTGCGGATGCGGACCGGCCGGCTGCGAAGCGGGCGCCGGCGCAGCCAAAGCCCGCCGCAGCGGACGCCAAGCCAGCGCCGAAGCGCGCGGTGAAGCCGGTGGATCAGGGGACGTTGTTTTAGGGTCGGCGGCGCTTCTGCAAACTCGTCATTGCGAGCGCAGCGAAGCAATCCAGAGTCTTTCCGCGGAGGCAGCCTGGATTGCTTCGCTGCGCTCGCAATGACGGCGAGGAAACACCCCGCCCTACCGGCAGGACAAGCCCGCCTCGATCGTGGTCCAGAAGCCGCAATGCTCCGCTGCGACCATGCCGGTTCCGGCGTGGGCCTCGTAGAGCAGAATCGCGACGGTGAACGCGACCAGTGCGGATGAGAAGATGATGAAACGGCTGCGCATGAGGACGCGTTCGGCCGACATCGTGGTCGAACTATGACGGCTGCGGCCAAGTCGTGATGAAACGGGCCTCACATCGATCCGTAGCTTTCCCTGTCGGCCATGACCTGTGCAGGGCGGTGGTCGATGCGGGGCTGTCCGCTCCAAGATTGTTCCTCGGGCAGTCCCGCTTCGAACCTGTTTACCGCGCCAGCCAGTCCGCCA
Organism: Pseudomonadota bacterium; assembly: GCA_023390955.1. Taxonomy (GTDB): domain Bacteria; phylum Pseudomonadota; class Alphaproteobacteria; order Rhizobiales; family Xanthobacteraceae; genus Bradyrhizobium. Next base: position 17,553 of record JAEWBW010000337.1, on the reverse strand, counting down.
CCTGCTTCTGCGCGTCCGTGCGGGCATCGCTGTCCGAGCCGACATGGCCGCGATCAGGCGTCGCGGCATCATTGCCGCTCGCGAACGCATGCAGCGGCAGGTTGGCGCGATCGAAATCGTGATAGGCGCCGGGATAGACGACGATCCGCGCGAGCGCGCTGCGGCCGCGCGCGCCGTCCACCATCTGGCGGCAGGCCGGCGGCGAGGAGACGTCGTCCTTGCCGCCGATCAGCACCAGCGTCGGCACCCGCGTGCTCCAGCCGAGGCCTGCGGAAATGCGGCAGTCCGGATAGAACGCGACGGCGGCGCGATAATCCGGCGCGGCATCGCGGCCGGCGTTTTGCGGGCGCACCGTCCAGAGCAGCGCGCTGGCGCCGTTGGCCCAGCCGATCAGGCTGACGCGGTCCTGCGCCACCCAGGCCTGATGCATCAGCCAGGCGCGCGCCGCCGCGATGTCGGCAACGCGTTCGCGCCGCGCTTTCACACGCGCTTCCTTGACGCGGCATTGCGGACCGAGCTCGCGCGAACCGTAGCTGTCGGGCCACAGCACGGCGTTGCCGGCCTTGAGCAGTTGCTCGGTCCAGTCGCGATAGCGCGGCAGCACGGTATCGGAATGGCCGGACAGGCCGCCGCAGCCGTGCAGCGCGATCACGGTCGGGAACGGGCCCGCACCATCGGGTTTGTAGAGCTGCGCATGCAGCGTCTGCGTGCCGTCGGGAATCTCGACCGGCAGCGGCGCAGGCGCCGCGCGGACCGCCGTCATCGCGAGCGTCAGGAACAGGGCGGCGACGGAAAGACGCATCGGGACAGCCGGGGCAATGAGCGGTATTGGACCCAGCGCTATCATGCGGAAACCACCGTAAAACATCACAAATCGGTGGGTTTGACGGGCGGACAAGCCCCCCTATCTATGGTAGATCGGAATCCAACAACATCACGCCCGACCCGGGCATCACGGAGACGTTCGACCGTGCTGAACAAGTTCGGCCCCTCGGGCCATGGCGAAGCGCAGGTGCAATATCTGGATGGCGATTTCCGCGTGATCTCGCCGGGAACCTATGTGCGCTGCGCGATCTCGGATACGCGGATTCCGCTCGACGAGCTGAAATACTGGAGCGTCGATCTGCAGGAAGCCTACGCCACGCCGGAGGCCGTGCTGCAGCGGCATTTTCCGGGCGCGCCGAAGCCGCGATAGCGCGAGGCTCAACGCTTCGCGAATGCCTTCTCCCGCGCCTTGAATAGGCGATCGCTGACGAAGCGGCGGAGATCCTCCGGTGCGTCGAATTCCAGCGTCACGGCGAACGGCGTGATCGCCTGCGGCAACGCCATGCCGCGCAGGCGCGAAAAATCCTTTTCGGTGGTGACGAGCGTCAGCTGCCTCTCTCTTGCCTCTGCCACCAACGCCGCGATCTCTTCCTGCGCAAACATGTGATGGTCGGCGAAGGCGCGCGTGCGGGCGACGTCGATGCCGCTGCTGCGCAGCGTGCGGAAGAAGCGCTCGGGATCGCCGATGCCGGCAAAGGCGAAGACCTGCTTGCCGCGGAGCTGCGCGAGCGAGGCCTCATCCGGCCTGAGGCGCGCGCGCAGCACCGGCTTGCCAAGGGCAGTGAGCTCGGTCGCAACATCGTCGGCGGCATGACCGTCACCGATCAGGACCAGCGCGTCGGTGCGCGCAAGCTGCGGCTTCAGCGGCGCGCGCAGCGGGCCCGCGGGAAATACGCTCCCATTTCCCAGGCCACGCTCGCTGTCGATGACGATGAGCGAGACGTCCTTGCGGATGCGCGGATTCTGGAATCCATCGTCCATCAGGATCACGGTCGCGCCTTGTGATTTCGCCAGCGCCACGCCTTCGAGACGATCGCGGGCGACCGCGACCGGCACGTCGCGCACCATCATCAGCGGCTCGTCGCCGACATCGGCCGCAAGATGACGCTCGCGGTCGACCATCACCGGGCCCTTCAGTCGTCCGCCATAGCCGCGGCTGAGCACGATTGGCGTCTCGCCGAAGTCGCGCAGCAGTTTCGTCAGCGCGAGCACGGTCGGGGTCTTGCCGGCGCCGCCGACATGATAATTGCCAACACAGAGCACGGGAATGCCGGCGTCAAAGCCCTGGCGCATCATGCGGCGTTCGGTGACCGCGCCGTAGAGCGCCGCCAATGGCTGAAGCAAATGCGATTTGAGCGAACGCGGCCGGTGCCAGAAGGCCGGCTCACGCATTGGCGGCCCCCATCTCCAGCCGAAGCTGCAAGAGGTAAGGCTCGAGCGCGGTCATGGTGCGGTCGAGCGCGCCACCGAGCTGCTGGACCACGCCGTGGCCGGCGCGATGCATCTTGTCGCGCACGGTCGGATCGGCCAGCAGCTGCCCGAGCTGCTTGACCAGCGCCTCCTGCGTGGCGGCCTCGCGCGCACCGCCGCTGCCGTCGAGCGCCTGGTAGACATCGGCGAAGTTAAAGACGTGCGGGCCGTGCACGATGGCAGCGCCGAGCTTGATCGGCTCGATCGGATTCTGGCCACCATGCTGGATCAGCGAGCCGCCCATGAAGACGATCGGCGACATCCGGTAAAACAGGCCGAGCTCGCCCATGGTGTCGGCGACATAGACGTCGGTGTTGGCCATCGGCAATTCGTCGCGCGAGCGCAAGGCGCCGGTCAGGCCAGAGGCGGTGACGAGGCCCGCGACCTGCGAACCGCGGTCGGGATGGCGCGGCACGATCACGGTCAGCAGCGCGGGGAACAAGCCGGCAAGGCTGCGATGCGCGGCGACCAGCATCTCCTCCTCGCCCGGATGGGTCGAGGCCGCGACGATGATGGGACGCCCCCGCGTCGCGATCATCAACCGCTCCAGCTTGGCGGGATCAGCGGGCGGGGCCGGCGTATCGAGCTTGAGATTGCCTGTCGTCACGACGTTGCGGCTGCCGAGCGCGGCAAAGCGCTCGGCGTCGGTCTGCGACTGCGCGAGGCAGATGTCGAACCGGGAGAGCAGAGCGGAGATGGTGCCGTGAACCCGCCGCCAGCGCGGGAAGGAACGCGGCGACATCCGTCCGTTGATCAGCACCATCGGCAGCCGGCGCGCCGCATTGGCCAGGATCAGGTTCGGCCACAGATCGGACTCGATGAACAGCGCCAGCGACGGCTGCCAATGATCGAGGAAGCGCGCGACATAGCGCGGAGAATCGTAGGGCACGTATTGATGGATGACGTCGGGCGGAAAGCGCTTCGCCACCACCGCGGCCGAGGTCACCGTGCCTGACGTGAGCAGGATGCGCAGATTGAGCTCGCGCAGCCGCTCGATCAGCGCAGCCGCCGCCAACACCTCGCCGACGCTGGCGCCATGGATCCAGACCAGCGGACCGTGCGGACGCACGTCCCGGCTGAGGCCGCGGCGTTCGCCGACGCGCTCCGGATCTTCCTTGCCCTGCTTGAGCCGCCGCTTGATCAGCGCCGGCGCCAGCGGCACGAGGCCGGAGGCGATGCGCTGATACATCCGCAGCGTCATCGGCAGCGAATTAGCCATGTTTCGGCTCCGGACGGCCGAGCTGGGCATAGGCGATGCGGGTCGCTTCGTTCAAGGTCTGCTCCAGCTCCAGCCGCAGGGCTTCCATGGTGGCAGCGTCCGCATCAGGCGGCACCCTGATTTCCTTGATGCCCACCAGCGCGCCGCGTCCGAACGGCAGATTGATGGTGGTGCGGTCCCAGTTCTTGAGCCGGATGAATCGGCTGGTCGCCATCGCAAAAGGCATGATCGGCCGTCCCGATTCCCGTGCCAGCATGATGATGCCAAGCCCGGCCACGCGTGAGCGCTTCGGAACGTCGGCGGTCAGTGCGACATTATAGCCGTCCGCGAGAGTCTGCACCATTTCCCTGAAGGCGCCGACCCCGCCCTTGCGATGGAAGGCGCCGCCATGATCGCCGGACCCGCGGATGGTGCCGATGCCGAGCCGCTCGGCGGCGATCGCGTTGAACTCGCCGTCGCGGTGGCGCGAGATCAGGACCTTGGCCCTGTGCCAATCCTTGTTCTTGATGAAGGGCGTCATGAAGTGCTGGCCGTGCCAGAACGCGAAGATCGCCGGCATCTCGGGCTCGACCCGCTCGTAGATGTCGGGCGGATCGAACGAGAACTTGTTGGTCAGCCAGACCAGACGCAGATACTCGGCCGCGAGAACCCCCACGGCACGCTGAAGCCAGCTGCTTCGCAGCGTGTTGCGAAGCAGTTTTTTCAACGTGCCGGCTTCGGTTCTTGAGCCGGGTCGAGCAGCCGGTGAAGATGGACGATGAAATAGCGCATCTGGGCGTTATCGACCGTCGACTGCGCCTTGGCGCGCCAGGCGGCGTGAGCGGTCGCATAGTTCGGATAGAGGCCGACGATTTCGACATCGTCCAGATTCTTGAATGTGTTGTGCTCGAGGTCGAGCAGCTCGCCACCAATGACGAGGTGGAGCAGTTGCTGCGGGGCATTATCTGACATGAGGTCTCTTTCTAGCGGGCTGCCCGGCAAGCAGGTCTCAATAGGCACGGCACACGTGACGTTCAGGGCAAAGGGCGGTTTCGAAAATGCGCGACGATGTTCGCATGACGATCACGGCCCGCTGCCACCAGCACCCCGTGCGCGACTTCCCGGCGATTGTAGCGGATCGGATCTCCGGAGAGGTCGCTCATCCTACCATCCGCTTCCTGCACGATCAAATCGGCCGCCGCAAGGTCCCAATCATGGCTGTTGCCCCCCGCAAAAGCCGCATCGAGCGCGCCATCGGCGACCCAGCACAGCCGGAGCGCCAGCGAACCGATTCGCGGATGCAGCGTGATGTCACCCAGTGACGGCTTGAGCCGCTCGACCAGCGGCTTCGGCCCGGCGACGCGGGAGAAATCGAGTTCGGACCCCGGGGTTGCACGGATGGGAACGCCGTTCAGCGTCGTGCCGCGTCCGCGCGCGGCGAAAAAGAACTGATCGCGAGTCGGCGCGAAAACCGCGGCCAGCACCGGCGCACCATTCTCGACCAGCGCGACGCTGACGCACCAATCGTCATGGCCGTTGAGATAGTTGCGGGTGCCGTCGATGGGATCGACCACCCAGACCAACGGCGTGGACAGCCGCGCCGCGTCGTCCGCGCTCTCCTCCGACAGCCAGCCATAGGACGGGGTCGCGGCCCGCAGCCGCGCCTCGAGCAGATCATTGACGGCGATGTCCGCTTCGGAGACCGGCGAGGATGCGCCCTTGATCCACTTCTTCAGCTCGGTGCGGAACATCGAGCGGGCAAGCGCACCCGCCTCCCGCACCGTCGCCGTCAGCAGCGCCGCATCGCGCGTGAGAGTCGTTTCGTCCAGGAAGGCCTCAGCGTCCGCCAAGCGTCAAACCCTCGATTCGCACCGTCGGCGCATTGACGCCGTAGCGGAATTCGAGATCGTTGGCCGGCTGCATCGACTTGAAGATCTCGAACAGATGGCCGGCGATGGTGACCTCGCTCACGGCATAAGTGAGCTTGCCGTTCTCGATCCAGAAGCCGGAAGCGCCGCGGCTGTAATCGCCGGTCACGCCATTGACGCCGGAGCCGATCAGATCGGTGACGTAAAAGCCCTGCTTGATGTCGGACATCAATTCGGCCGGCGTCACCTCGCCCGGCTCGAGATGCAGATTGTATGGCCCGGGCGACGGCGAAGACGAGACGCCACGATGGGCGTGGCCGGTGGTCTGCAGGCCGAGCTCGCGTGCCGTCGCGCAGTCGAGCAGCCATGTCGTCAGCACGCCCTCGTCGACGATCGCGATCTTCTTCACCGCGACGCCTTCGGCGTCGAAGCTCTGCGAGCGCAAGCCGCGCTTGCGCAGTGGGTCGTCGATGATGCGGATGTTCTTGGCGAAGAGCTGCTGGCCGAGCTTGTCCTTCAGGAAGCTGGTCTTGCGTGCGATCGAGGCGCCGTTGATGGCGCCGACGACATGGCCGACCAGCGAGCCCGCGACGCGCGGATCAAACACGATCGGCACCTTGCAGGTCTCGACCTTGCGCGGGTTGGATCGCGCCACCGTACGTTCGCCGGCGGAGCGGCCGACGACGCCAGGCGCAAGCAGATCGGCGGCATGCGGCGCCGAGGTGAAATCATAGTCGCGCTCCATGCCGGTGCCTTCGCCGGAGATCGCGGTCGCCGAGATGCCCTGGCTGGAGCGCAGGTACGAGCCGTGGAAGCCGGTGCTGGTCACCAGCACCATGCCGCCCATGCCGGCCGACGCCGAGGCACCGCCGGACTTGGTCACACCCTTTACCGCGAGCGCTGCGGCTTCGGCCTCGAGCGCGCGGCGTTCGAGCTCGGCGGTCGCAGGCACGTCGGGATCGAGCAGATCGAGATCGGGAAAATCCCGCGCGAGCAGCGCAGGGTCGGCAAGGCCGACATATTTGTCGTCAGGCGCAACCCGCGCCATCGCCACCGCGCGCTCGGCAAGCCGCGTGACGCCGTCGCCACTGACATCATTGGTCGAGACCACCGCCTGGCGCTGGCCGACGAGCACGCGCAGGCCGACATCGTCACCTTCGGAACGCTCAGATTCCTCGACGCGGCCGTCGCGGACTTCGACGCCCTGCGAGACGCCGCGCACCGCAACCGCATCGGCTGCATCCGCGCCGGCACGCTTGGCCGCTTCGACCAGGCGCTGTGCGAGATCGGACAGCGCGGACTGGTCGAACAGGTCGCGGTTGGCCTTGGGCGAAAGCGTCGATGTTGCTGATGGTGAAGGGTTCACAAACGAAATCCTGTTGCGGCGGGGCGGTTCCGGGATACGCGGGGCTGGCCCTTCAGATGTGCGCAAATGCTGCGGATTTCAAGCATTTTCGCCCCGTGAGATGCTCTGATTCTCCGTATCGGGGCAACGTCTCGTCAATCATGCGCGCCAAGGTCTTGTCAATCATGCGGGCCGGTGACGCTGGATTAACCAGCCTTTTTAAGCCGATTCCGAAAGCGCCGCGCTAAGGTCTGCGCATCGACCGGGAACATAATCCTGGCGGGGAGACTGAAGCCGTGAGGCGTCAAACAGCAACAAGCGGGATCAATCCCGCCGGGTCGAGCCGCTCCTTGCGGCTCGACCCTCTTTCTCTGCCGGTCCGCTTCGACGCGCACGATCCGCGCGCCGACGGCTACACCAGGCAGATCGAGCTTCATCGCGAGCGCGTTGTGCTGCGCCGTGCCGTGCGCGGCATGCGAATGGCACTCAACGTTCGCGTCAGCGACTTTCTCGGCGTGGCATTGCGCCCGAGCTCAGACGCACAATCCATCGTTCTCGTGCATCGCGACCCCTCGCTCTCGATCCCGCTCTGCGTCAGCGCGGACGGCGAGGAGATGTCGGACGCGTTGACGATGTGGAGCGAGATTTTTGCGCTTCCGCTGATCGACGAAGGCAAGCGCGATCCCGCGCCGCGCCGCCGCCGCCGCAACGCGATCCGCGATCGCCGTCCGAAATTCTTGATGCGCCGTCGCACGGCCATGACACGCGAGTTGCCGATCCATCGCGCCGAGCGCGAGATCATCGCGAGGAACTAACTGAGATGCCGTAGGGTGGGCAAAGCAACGCGTGCCCACCTCTTCGATCGCGACATCTGAAAAATGGTAGGCACGGCGCTGTGCGCCTTTGCCACCCTGCAAACTACCCAGCCCGCATCACCGCATCGACGAGCAGGCCTGCGAACAGCAGCAGCCCCGCATCGCGGTTCGACTTGAACAGCCGCAGGCAGAGTGCGGGATCGTCGATCCGGAGCCGCGTGACCTGCCAGGCCAGATGCGCCGCAAAGGCGACAAGGCCGAGCCAGGCCGCAAACCCCACATCGCCCGAGGCCAGCGCCACGCCGATCAGCACCACCGCCAGCCCATAGAACATGATCAGTGCCTGATGGGTATGCGCGCCGAACAGGCGCGCGGTCGACTTGACGCCGATCAGTGCGTCGTCCTCGGTGTCCTGATGGGCGTAGATCGTGTCGTAACCGATCACCCAGGAGATCGCGCCGGCATAGAGCACCAGCGCGGTGAGATCGATCCGGCCGAAGGTGACGGCGAATCCCATCAACGCACCCCACGAGAAGGCGAGCCCGAGCACGATCTGGGGCCACCAGGTGATGCGCTTCATGAAGGGATAGATCGCGACGATGAGGAGCGAAGCGATGCCGGTCGCAATCGCGAAGCGGTTGAATTGCAGGAGCACCACGAGGCCGATCAAGGCCTGTACGATCATGAAGACCAGCGCCTGCTTCGCGCTCACCTGCCCCGACGGCAGCGGCCGCGAGCGCGTGCGCTCGACCTTCGCGTCGAGATCACGGTCGGTGATGTCGTTCCAGGTGCAGCCCGCTCCGCGCATCACGAACGCGCCGATGAAGAACAGGACGATGGTGAGCGGCAGGCGGCTGACGTCATGCGCGATCGCGGATGCGAGCGCAGCCGACCACCAGCACGGCATCAGCAGCAGCCAGGAGCCGATCGGGCGATCGAAGCGGGAGAGGCGCAGGTACGGCCGCGCCCATTGCGGCGCGAGCGTATCGACCCAGTTGCCGGTGGAATCGGCAACGCGGGCGCTCACATCGCTCATCGGGTCAGAACGTTGCCGTTGAGGGTGTCGAAGGTGCTGCCGCCCTTCTTGGCGACATTGGCTTCAGGCGCCGTGTTCGAACCGAGCACCTCGCTCAGGGACGGACCGGCCGGACCGCGGGTCTTCATCTGCTCGGCCACCTGGCAGACCTTCCCGCGCATGGCCTCGGTGTTCTTGTGGCCGGCCTTCATCTGTTCGCCGATCTGTGCCGGAATTCCACACTTGGTCGCATTGGCGTTGATGTAGGCGATCATCTTGCTCTCGGCCGCACCGAAGGCCGTGATCAGCTTGCACGCCTCATCCGGCGGCGCGTGACGATCGCTCGCAGCCTTGATCGCCTTGCCCTTCTTCTCGGCGTCTTCGCGCAGCGGCATGAAGGCCTTCATGCACTGGTCGCCGGCCGCCCCACCCTGCTGGGTCGGCGGAGCTGCGCTGAAAGCACCACCGCCGCCACCGAGGGGCGCGGCGCCGTTCGCGGGGAAGGACGCCTGCGGAGGCGCGCCGACGGACGCCGCCGGGACGCCGTTGACCGGAGGAAATGGCGATGCGCCCGCGGGAGCCGCGGACTGGCCCGGCAGCGGCGCAGGGAAACCTTGTGCGAAGGCAGCGGTGCCCGCACCCATCATCACCATTGCGGCAGCGATCGGAACCATCAGACGACGGATCATCAGTTCTGTTTCTCCGACAGGATGCACGGGGTTCGGCGTCTTCCCAATTGAAGCGCAACCAGCGTTTTCGCGTTTTTACGATTCCTGCCGGCCCTTAACAACCCGTCGAATGGGGCAAGAGCGCGGCGTGGGGACGTGTCCCGGAGGCAATATTTACCCCCGAAATACCTGCTTTCGGTTAAGAACGCCGCCAAACCGGACCCCGACCGCATGCCCTCCTACGACTTTCGCGCCCCTCGCCTGTTCGTCGACGCCCCTCTCGCCCAGGACGCCCGGGTTCCGCTCGACCGCGACCAGAGCAATTATCTCGGCAACGTGCTCCGGCTCGAGGCCGGTGCCCCGATCCTGGCTTTCAACGGCCGCGACGGCGAATGGCAGGCCGCGATCGAGGGCCGCAAGCGGCCGGACAACCTCGTGATCCTCCAGCAGACCCGCCCGCAGGACGCCCTGCCCGACCTCGCCTGGGTGTTCGCCCCGCTCAAGCATGCCCGGCTCGACTACATGGTCCAGAAGGCCGTGGAGCTGGGCGCCGCTGCGCTCCGGCCGGTGGTGACCCGGCACACCCAGGTCTCGCGCGTCAACACCGACCGGATGCGGGCCAATGTGATCGAGGCGGCCGAGCAATGCGGCATCCTGAACCTCGCCACCGTTGCCGAACCCGTGGCGCTCGACCGCTTCCTGAGCCAGCGTCCGGCGGACCGCCTGCTGGTGTTCTGCGACGAGGCGGCCGAGCTGGAGAACCCGATCGCGGCCCTCGAGGGCGCCCGTGCCGCTGCGCGCGGCATCGACGTGCTGATCGGGCCCGAGGGCGGCTTTGCCGAGGAGGAACGCGCTTTGCTGCTGCGGCAGCCGAACATCCTGCGGCTGGCGCTCGGCCCCCGCATCCTGCGCGCCGACACGGCGGCAGTGGCCGCCCTGACCCTGGTGCAGTCCGTGCTCGGCGATTGGGCTGGCAAAAGCGTGGTGGCCAACCGTTAAGCCATTGGTTCATTGGAGGTCGAAACCGCCAACGGGCCATGCTAAGGGCAGCGCCAACAACCCGACTTCCTCTGCCCTTCTGCTCGCCCCGGTCCGCCGGGACCCACGGACCTCATCATGACCGCGACCGCCACTTCAAATGCCGCTGGTTCCGCCGCCTGGGCGGACGCGCTGCTGATGTCGTATGCGCAGTCCGGCCATGGCTATGTCCGGGTCGAGCCGGCGATCCTGCAACCGGCCGAGCCGTTCCTGGATCTGTCGGGCGAGGACATCCGCCGCAGCCTCTATCTGACCACCGACCCGAGCGGCCAGGAGCTGTGCCTGCGGCCCGACCTGACCATTCCGGTCGCCCGCGACTACCTAGCCTCGGCCGGCGCCGGGCGGCCTGCAGGATTTAGCTATCTCGGTCCGGTGTTCCGTTACCGGGACGGACGGCCGAGCCAGTTTCTCCAGGCCGGCGTCGAATCCTATGGCCGCCAGGACAGCGCGGCGGCGGATGCCGAAATGCTGGCGCTGGCGCTCGAAGCCGTTGCCACGGCCGGCGTCGACGACGTCGAGATCCGCACCGGCGACGTGGCGCTGTTCAATGCGCTGATCAACGCACTCGACCTGTTCCCGGTCTGGCGCCGCCGCCTGATCAAGGACTTCAACCGCAAGATCAGCCTTGAGCAGGATCTGGAGCGGCTGACGCATGCGACAGCCGCCACGCGCAACGAATATGAGGGCGTGCTCGCGGCGCTGGCCGGCTCCGACCGCAAGGCGGCGCTCGCACTCGTCACCGACCTGATGTCGATCGCCGGCACCACCAATGTCGGTGGACGCTCGACCGCGGAGATCGCCGACCGCTTCCTCGAGCAATCCACGCTGAAGGGTGGCGCGCTGCCGCGCGAGGCGCTGACGGTGCTCAAGCGCTTCCTGTCGATCTCGGGCAATCCGGACGATGCGGTCGCCGAGCTGCGCGCGCTTGCGGCCGACACCGGGCTCGACATCACCGCTGCGATCGACCTGTTCGAAAGCCGGATCGGATTCATGGCGGCGCGCGGCATCGACCTCGGCGCGACGCGCTTCTCGACCTCGTTCGGACGCGGTCTCGACTATTACACCGGCTTCGAATTCGAGCTGCATCACCGCGGCAACGGCACCGAGCCGCTGGTCGCAGGCGGCCGCTATGACGGGCTGATGACGCAGCTGGGATCGCAGGATCCGATCCCCGCGGTCGGCTTCTCGATCTGGGTGGATGCGCTGACCCGGATCGGAAGCAAGCTGGGAGACCGGGCATGAGCGCACCGTTCGTTCTGGCCGTCCCGTCGAAGGGACGCCTTCAGGAAAACGCCGAGGCGTTCTTCGCACGCGCAGGCCTGACGCTGTCCAAGCAGGGCGGCGCGCGTGATTATCGCGGCACCATTGCAGGGCTCGACAATGTCGAGGTCGCCTATCTGTCGGCAAGCGAGATCGCCTCGCAGCTTTCGCGCGGCATGGTGCATTTCGGCGTCACCGGCGAGGATCTGGTGCGCGAGAACATCGCCAATGCCGACAAGCGCGTGCTGCTGATCGACGGGCTCGGCTTCGGCAGCGCCAATGTCGTGGTCGCGGTGCCGCAGGCCTGGATCGATGTCCGCACCATGGCCGACCTCGACGACGTCACCACCGGCTTCCGCGAGCAGCATCACCGGCGCATGCGCGTCGCGACCAAATACATCAACCTGACGCGCGGCTTCTTCGCCCAGCACGGCATCGTCGATTACCGCATCGTCGAGAGCGCGGGAGCGACCGAGGGTGCGCCCGCGGTCGGCACCGCCGAGCTGATCGTCGACATCACCACGACCGGGGCAACGCTCGCCGCCAACGGGCTGAAGGTGCTCGACGACGGCGTGATGCTGCGCAGCCAGGCCAACCTCGTCGCCTCGAAGGAGGCCGACTGGTCGGCGGACACGCGCGAGACCGCACGCGTCATCCTGGATCACATCGCAGCCCGTGCTCGCGCCAGCAAATACCGCGAGGTCCGCACCCGCTTCGAGAGATGCGACGCCGCGCTGCTCGGCGAGGCCCACAGCCGTTTCGGCGTGGTGGCCCCGTTCGGCGGCCCGACCTCGTCCGGCATGCTGACGTTGCACTGCCCGCCCGGAAAACTATATGCGCTGGGAAGCTTCCTCCGCGACCATGGCGCGGAGACGGTCTCGGTGGTCTCGCTCGACTATGTGTTCGACCGTGAGAACCCGCTGTTCGGCAAGCTCGAAGCGTTCCTGCGGCAATAGGACTGCAGGTGACGGTTCGGGTGCGTTCAGCAACGCGACAGCTTCGACCCGCTAGACTATGCTGTTGATCGATTTGGCTATTGATCGATTTTTGGAACCTGTTCGATGACGCTGGGCTCTGACGTTTCCGGCCTGACCACCAACGCGACGAGCGCCGCCGCGAAGGGGCTGTCGATCGTCGTGCCCGTCTACAACGAGGCGGCCGGGCTTGTCTCGCTGCACCAGCGTCTCTGCGATCTCGCAAAAACTCTCAGGCAGCGTTACGGCCTCGGCTGCGAAGTGGTCTATGTCGACGACGGCAGCGCGGATGCGACGCTGTCGATCGCGCGAGCGCTCCCGGCCGACGCGATCGACGTGCAGGTGGTGTCGCTGTCGCGCAATTTCGGCAAGGAGGCGGCGCTGATGGCCGGCCTCGACCATTCCCGGCGCGGCGGCGCGGTCCTGTTCATGGACGGCGACGGCCAGCATCCGCCGGCGCTGGTGGAGCAACTCGTCGGTCACTGGATCAATGACGGCTACGACGTCGTCTATACCGCCAAGGCGCATCGCGACAACGAGCCGTTCCTGCGTCGGCTCGCGGTGCACGGCTTCTACTCGCTGATCAATTGGGGCGCGCGGCAGAAGATCCCGGAAGATGCCGGCGATTTCCGCCTGCTGTCGCCGCGCGCGGTCGCAGCGCTGCGGCAACTGCCCGAGCGCAACCGCTTCTTCAAGGGGCTCGCGAGCTGGATCGGCTTCCGCCAGATCCGCGTCGATTACGAGCCGGCGGCGCGCGCCCATGGCGTGACGACATTCAATGCAGCAAGCCTGCTCGGCCTCTCGATCGAAGGACTGACCTCGTTCTCGGTCGCGCCCCTGCGCTTTGCCAGCCTGGCCGGCGTGGTGCTGGCCGGTGGCGCCTTCCTGTTCGGGCTCTCGATCCTCTGGGAGGTCTTCACCACCGGCAAGCAGGTGCCCGGCTATCCCTCGCTGGTGATCGGCCTGATGACCATCGGCGGCGTGCAGCTCATCATGATCGGCATCGTCGGCGAATACATCGGCAAGATCCTGTCCGAGCTGAAGGCGCGGCCGATCTACTTCGTCGCCGAGCACAGCGAAAAGCGCGCCGCGACCGACGAAGCCAGCGATGTGTCCAGCCGGACGGCGGCGGAATGAGTGAGGCGGCGAAGCCGCGGCCGATCTGGCTCTGCGCCGACGATTACGGCATCAGCCCCGGCGTCAACCGCGGCATTCGCGACCTGATCGAACGTGGCCGCCTCAATGCGACATCGGTGATGATGGTGGGCGCCGCGATCGACAGCGGCGAGATCGAGGCGCTCCAGGCTGTAGCGAAGGCCAGCCCGCGCTGCGCCATCGGCCTGCACGTGACGTTGTCGGCGCCGTTCCGGCCGCTGACGCTGCATTTCCGCCCGCTCGAAGGCGACATGTTCCTGCCGTTTCCAAAGCTGCTGCGCGCAGGCGTGATGCGGCGGCTGGATCGCGAGACCTTCTATGCCGAGGTGAAGGCGCAGCTCGCGGCCTTCGCGCGCGCCTTTGGCCGGCCGCCGGATTTCGTCGATGGCCATCAGCACACCCAGCTCTATCCGCAGGTGCGCGACGGCTTTCTCGAGGCGGTCCGCGAGGCGGCCCCGAACGCCTGGGTCCGCCAGGGCGGACGCGACCTGCCGCTGATGCGCCGGCTCGGCTCGCCCAAGGCGCTGGTGCTGGATAGCCTGAGCGCGCAATTCCGCCGCCGCGCGCGCAAGGCCGGCCTTGCCTTCAATCCCGCCTTCGCCGGCGCCTATGACTTCACCCGCGATACCGAGTTCGGCGGCCTGATGCGGCAATTCATCGAAGGCCTACCCGACGGCGGCCTCGTGATGTGCCATCCCGGCTTCGTCGACGACACCTTGCGCAGCCTCGATCCGATGACCGATGTCCGCGAGCGCGAACATGGCTATCTCGCCAGCGAGGAATTTTCGCGCTTGCTCGAAACAAGCGGCGTGACACTGGCATGACCGGCTGACGGACAGCTTGTCGCATACCGAAATTTAATCCGCGGCCCACTGTGGACGGCCACAATGGAACCCTACATCTCTCCCGCGCTTGATTTGCGCGAGGGAGACTGACCATGACGCCGCAGGAACGCCAGCTCGTCGATGACCTGTTCGACCGGCTTTCGAAACTGGAAAATGCACCGCGCGACGCCGACGCGATCGCCGGCATCAATGAAGGCCTGCGCAAGGCGCCCAACGCCATGTACGCGCTGGTGCAGACGGTGCTGCTGCAGGACGAGGCGCTGAAGCGCGCCAATGCCCGCATCCAGGAGCTGGAAGCAAGCCACGCGCCCGAGCAGGCACAGAGCGGCGGGTTCCTCGACAACATGCGCGAGTCCCTGTTCGGCTCCGGCCAATCGCGCAGCTCCGTTCCGAACGTGCCGCCACGCGACTCGCGGCCGGTCTGGAACACCGGTCAGGCCATGCAGCAGGCGCAACCGCCCGGCTACGGACAGCCGCCCTATGGCCAGCCTTACGGCCAGGCCCCGGGCCAAGGTCCGGGCTTTGGCGCGCCTCCAATGATGGGCGGTGGCGGCGGCTCGTTCCTCGGCACGGCGGCAGCCGCTGCAGCCGGCGTGGTCGGCGGCTCGATGTTACTTTCGGGCATCCGCAACATGATGGGCGGATCACACCAGCAGGCGTTCGGCGACACCAATTCCCTGGGCGGCGGCGACCGCACCCCCTGGGGCGGCAGCGACCAGTCCAGCGGCTCGCTCGCGCGCGATGCCGGTCTCAACGACATTGGCTCGAACCGTGACTCGCGCCAGGGCTTCTTCGACCAGGCGTCGAATGATGATCACAACAACAACGACCAGAACTACGACGATCATCACGACGACGGTAACATGGACGTGGCCGACGACAGCGACTTCGGCGGCGGTGACGACGGCGGCAGCGATTACGCCTGACGCCAGCCCTTCGCCCAAACAAAAACGGCCGCCGATGAGGCGGCCGTTTTCATGTCGCGCATCAAACGCTCACATCACGACGACTTTGGTGCCGACGCCGACGCGGCCGTAGAGATCGGTGACGTCCTCGTTGCGCATACGGATGCAGCCGGACGAGACGTTGGTGCCGATTGTCCATGGCTCGTTGGAGCCGTGGATGCGGTAGAGCGTCGAGCCCAGATACATCGCGCGCGCACCCAGCGGATTTTCAGGCCCGCCTTCCATGTGCCGGGGAAGATCGGGACGGCGTGCCAGCATTTCCGGGGGCGGCGTCCAGGCCGGCCATTCCTTCTTCGCCGAGATCGTCTTCACACCGGACCAGGTGAAGCCAGGACGCCCGACGCCGATGCCGTAGCGCCGCGCCTTGCCGTTGCCCTCGACCAGATAGAGGAACTTGTTCGGCGTATCGACGACGATGGTGCCGGCACTTTCCTTGCCATCATAGTTGACGATCTGTTTCTCGTACTTTGGATCGAACGGACGCGAGCGCGGATCGCCTGCCTCCCGCAACATCACCGGATCGCCCTGCATCTGCGGGTCGCCCTGCCGGCGCGGATCGTAATAGCCCGGCTGTTGCTGATACACCGGCTGCTGCTGCGGATAGTAAACCTGGCCTTGACCCTGCGACGGGCCATCGCCGAACAGGAACTCGATGAAGCCACCGCCCATTTGATTGCCGCGCGCGTTGGAAGCAACGCGCACCGGCTGCTGCATCTGGGGTTGCGGCCGCGCGTAAAGCACGGTGGGCTCGTTCGGAATCGCATCATCGAAAGCCGCGGCGCGGTCGGTGAAGGCAATAAAGGTGCATGCGCTGCCAAGCAGCGCGACAGACATTCTCTTGAACATCGACGTACTCTGTACTGTTTCGTCTGGTTCGGCTCATTGCGATGGCGCTTTGCTGAGCGCCGCCGCAACACGGTCAATAAAGAGCAAAAGCCGCTTCGTTTGGTAAACGGATGCCGCGTTTTGATTCACCACGACGTCAGCGGGCAGCGGTTTTGTCCGGCAGCGTTTATTTTCGGTGAAGCGCGCGCCCGCATGGTTAATCGCAGGTTTTCACGCGCACCTACCGGACTCGTACGGCAGTTCCTGCTGTGAACGTCGTGTTAAATTCCTTTGGTCTAGAAAGACGCGTGAGTGAGGTGGGGGGAGTAAATTATGGCTGTTCACCGCAAGCGTTTTCGCGTCGAGGAAGCTTCCGTCGGCGAGATGCCCATGCCTGAGATTATGATCGACGAGGCACAACCGATGCATAGCGAAATCATGGCCGAGCTGCGCGCGATCCGCACGCAGATGGCCCGCGGCGGTCAGGCTGCAGCCCAGGCGGCGTCGCCGACCGGAGCGACCGTGGCGCAGGAAGTCGCCGAGACGCGCGCGATGCTGGAGACCTATCGTGCCCAGATCGAGCAGTGCGAAAAGCTCAAGGTCGAGCTGGACCTCATTCACGACGCCATCAACCGCACCAAGCGCGAGATCGCGACACTGCACGGCAAGAGCTTTGACGGCGGCGAGATGGCCAAGGTCAATGGCGAGCTCGGCGCGGTCGTCGGCGGCACCGAACAGGCCACCCAGCAGATCCTCGAAGCAGCCGAGTCGATCGACCAGGCCGCCAGCGCCCTCTCCAAGGTTGACTCGGTCGACCAGCAGAAGCGCCTCGCCGACGACATCCAGGAACGCGTGATCTCGATCTTCGAGGCCTGCAACTTCCAGGACCTGACCGGCCAGCGCATCAGCAAGGTCATGAACACGATGAAGTTCATCGAGCAGCATATCAATGCGATGATGGACATCTGGGGCGGCGTCGACGCCATCAAGGCCCATGCAACGCCGATCGTCGACACCCGCGACGAAGACGCCAAGCTGCTCAACGGCCCGAAGCTCAACGGCGACGTCGGCCACGCCTCGCAGGACGACATCGACGCCCTGTTCGACTGAGCGGAAGCGACATCACAGAAAAACAAAACGCCGGCGCGAAGCCGGCGTTTTTGTTTTTGGGAATACAAACCTCAAAATCTCTTCCTTCTCCCCTTGTGGGAGAAGGTGGCGCGAAGCGCCGGATGAGGGGTTGGGTCTGCGGACTCAGCTGAGAATTAGACTCGGGGAGAGAGACCC
>JAEWBW010000335.1 GCA_023390955.1 Pseudomonadota bacterium | reverse complement strand
GGCCGGCTCGATGAGAAGCGCCTCGATGCACTCGTTGCGGAGGCACAGCGATGACGATGAAGATTTTCGTTCCCCGCGATGCAGCCGCCGTTGCCGTCGGCGCCGATGAGGTCGCCACCGTATTCGAACAGCTTGCCGCGACGCGCGGCCGAGCAGTCGAAATCGTCAGGACCGGTTCACGCGGAATGTGCTGGCTGGAGCCGATGGTCGAGGTTGCGACCGCCCAAGGCCGCATCGCCTACGGTCCGGTCACCCTCGAGGATGTCGCGTCCGTACTCGAAGCGATGGCCAACAACGGTCCGCACCCCCTGCGGCTTGGCGCCGCAGACGAGATTCCCTGGCTGAAGCGGCAGACCCGCCTCACCTTCGCGCGCTGCGGCGTGATCGATCCCCGCTCGCTGGACGACTACCGCGCCCATGGCGGCTACAAGGGCTTGGAGTGCGCGCTCTCGCTCGGCTCCGATGCGATCCTCAACGAGGTGACGGCCTCCGGCCTGCGCGGCCGCGGCGGCGCAGGCTTCCCGACGGGGATCAAGTGGAAGACGGTCGCCCAGGCCAAGGCCGACCGCAAGTTCATCGTCTGCAACGCCGACGAAGGCGACAGCGGCACTTTCGCCGACCGCATGATCATGGAAGGCGATCCTTTCCTGGTCGTCGAGGGCATGACGATCGCCGGCATCACCGTTGGTGCAACCAGGGGCTACATCTACATCCGCAGCGAATATCCGCATGCGGTCGAGGCGATGAACGCAGCGATCGTTGCGGCACGGCGCGGTGGCTATCTCGGCGACAAGATCGGCGGCTCGACCACCAGCTTCGACATGGAAGTGCGCGTCGGCGCCGGCGCTTATGTCTGCGGCGAGGAGACCTCGCTGCTGGAGAGCCTCGAAGGCCGCCGCGGCATCGTGCGCGCAAAGCCGCCGCTGCCGGCCCATCACGGCCTGTTCGGCAAGCCGACCGTCATCAACAACGTGCTGTCGTTCGCGGCCATCCCCTTCATCCTCGCCGAGGGCGCAAAGGCCTATGCCGATTTCGGCATGGGCCGCTCGCGCGGCACGATGCCGATCCAGCTCGCCGGCAACATCCGCCAGGGTGGGCTGTTCGAGACGGCATTCGGCGTGACGCTCGGCGAGCTCGTCGACGACATCGGCGGCGGCACCTTCACCGGGCGCCCCGTGCGCGCGGTGCAGGTCGGCGGCCCGCTCGGCGCCTATTTTCCGCGCGCGTTGTTCGACACGCCCTTCGACTACGAGGCGTTCGCCGCACGCGACGGCCTGATCGGCCATGGCGGCATCGTCGTGTTCGACGACAGCGTCGACATGCGCCGGCAGGCCCGCTTCGCGATGGAGTTTTGCGCCATCGAGTCCTGCGGCAAGTGCACACCGTGCCGGATCGGCTCGACCCGCGGCGTCGAGACCATCGAGAAGATCATGCGCGGCGAGCGCGTGATGGAAAACCTCGCGATCGTCGAGGACCTCTGCAACACCATGAAATTCGGCTCGCTCTGCGCACTCGGCGGCTTCACGCCCTACCCCGTGCTCAGCGCGTTGAAGCACTTCCGGGAGGATTTCGTCCCGGCGCCGACCACGCTTCAGGCCGCGGAATAGGAGAACGACAATGTCTCTGATCGAAGAAATCGACTTCGGCACGCCGCGCTCGAAATCGGAAGCGATGGTCACACTGACCATTGACGACAAGCAGATCACGGTGCCCGAGGGCACCTCGATCATGCGCGCCGCGATGGAAGCCGGCCATCAGATCCCCAAACTCTGCGCGACCGACATGGTCGACGCCTACGGCTCCTGCCGCCTCTGCCTCGTCGAGATCGAGGGCCGCGCCGGAACGCCGGCGTCCTGCACCACGCCCGTGATGCCGGGCCTCGTGGTCCACACCCAGACCGAGCGGCTGAAGAAGCTGCGCAAGGGCGTGATGGAGCTCTACATCTCCGACCATCCGCTCGACTGTCTCACCTGCGGCGCCAATGGCGATTGCGAGCTGCAGGACATGGCGGGCGCCGTGGGCCTGCGCGACGTGCGCTACGGCTATGAAGGCGAGAACCACGTCTTCGCCAAGTCGCATGGCTGCGAGAACGACAATTGGATGCCGAAGGACGAGTCCAACCCGTATTTCACCTATGACCCGTCGAAGTGCATCGTCTGCTCGCGCTGCGTCCGCGCCTGCGAGGAAGTCCAGGGCACCTTCGCGCTGACCATCTCCGGTCGCGGTTTCGACAGCCGCGTCTCCCCCGGCATGAACGAGAGCTTCCTTGGCTCCGAATGCGTCTCCTGCGGCGCCTGCGTGCAGGCCTGCCCGACCGCGACGCTGACGGAAAAGTCGATCATCGAGATCGGCCAGCCCGAGCATTCGGTCGTCACCACTTGCGCCTATTGCGGCGTCGGCTGCGCCTTCAAGGCCGAGATGCGCGGCGAGGAAGTCGTGCGCATGGTGCCCTACAAGGACGGCAAGGCCAACCGCGGCCATTCCTGCGTCAAGGGCCGCTTTGCCTGGGGCTATACCACCCACAAGGAGCGCATCCTCAACCCGATGATCCGCGACCGGATCGAGGATCCCTGGCGTGAAGTGTCGTGGGACGAGGCGCTGAACTTTGCGGCGGCGAAGTTCAAGCACATCCAGCAGAAATACGGCCGCGACGCGGTCGGCGGCATCACTTCCTCCCGCTGTACCAATGAAGAGACCTATCTGGTGCAGAAGCTGATCCGCGCCGGCTTCGGCAACAACAATGTCGACACCTGCGCCCGCGTCTGCCACTCGCCGACCGGCTATGGCCTGTCGCAAACCTTCGGCACCTCGGCCGGCACGCAGGATTTTGACTCGGTGGAACACACCGACGTCGCCATGATCATCGGCGCCAATCCCGCCTCAGCTCACCCCGTGTTCGCCTCGCGGCTGAAGAAGCGGCTGCGCCAGGGCGCAAAGCTGATCGTGATCGATCCGCGCCGCACCGAAATGGTGGAATCAGCGCATGTGAAGGCGCTGCACCTGCCGCTGATGCCCGGCACCAACGTCGCCGTGCTGACCGCGCTGGCGCATGTCATCGTCACCGAGGGCCTCGTCAACGAGACCTTCGTGCGCGAGCGCTGCGACTGGAGCGAGTTCGAGGAATGGGCGGCCTTCGTATCCGACCCGAAGCACAGCCCTGAAGCGACCGCGATCATGACGGGCGTCAACCCGAAAGACCTGCGCGAGGCTGCTCGGACCTATGCGACCGGCGGCAATGGCGCGATCTATTACGGCCTCGGCGTCACCGAGCACAGCCAGGGCTCGACCACCGTCATCGCAATCGCCAACCTCGCGATGGTGACCGGCAATATCGGCCGCCCCGGCGTCGGCGTGAACCCGCTCCGCGGCCAGAACAACGTTCAGGGCTCCTGCGACATGGGCTCGTTCCCGCACGAACTGCCCGGCTATCGCCACATCGCGGGCGATGCCGTGCGCGAGCAGTTCGAGGCGATGTGGAACGTCAAGCTCAACCCCGAGCCCGGCCTGCGCATCCCGAACATGTTCGATGCCGCGATCGAAGGCACCTTCATGGGCCTCTACGTGCAGGGTGAGGACATCCTGCAGTCCGATCCCAACACCAAGCACGTGGTGGCGGCGCTGTCGGCGATGGAATGCGTCATCGTCCACGACCTCTTCCTCAACGAGACCGCGAACTACGCCCACGTCTTCCTGCCCGGATCGACCTTCCTCGAGAAGGACGGCACCTTCACCAACGCCGAGCGTCGCATCCAGCTCGTGCGCAAGGTGATGACGCCGCGCAACGGTTACGCCGACTGGGAAGTGACGATCATGCTTGGCAAGGCGATGGGCTTCGAGATGAAGTACAACCATCCGTCCGAGATCATGGACGAGATCGCGGCGCTCACGCCGACATTCGCCGGCGTCTCCTTCGCGAAGCTCGAGGAACTCGGCTCGGTGCAGTGGCCCTGCAACGAGAAGGCGCCGGAGGGCACGCCGGTGATGCATATCGACGGCTTCGTCCGCGGCAAGGGCAAGTTCATCGTCACCGAATATATCGCGACCGACGAACGCACCGGCCCGCGCTATCCGCTGTTGCTGACGACGGGCCGCATTCTCAGCCAGTACAATGTCGGCGCGCAGACACGGCGCACCGAGAACGTGGTCTGGCATGCCGAGGACCGGCTCGAGATCCATCCGCATGACGCCGAGCAGCGCGGCGTGCGCGACGGCGATTGGGTCCGGCTGAAGAGCCGCGCCGGCGAAACCACGTTGCGGGCGGAGATCACCGACCGCGTCGCACCGGGCGTGGTCTACACCACCTTCCATCATCCGGACACGCAGGCCAACGTCATCACGACCGACTTCTCGGACTGGGCAACCAACTGCCCCGAATACAAGGTCACGGCGGTGCAGATCTCGCCCTCGAACGGCCCGTCCGACTGGCAGAAGGCCTACGACGCGCAAGCGAAGAACTCGCGCCGCATCGCGCCGGCGGAAGCTGCGGAGTAAACGCATGCATGTCCCCGTCCAGGCGGTCGATCGGGAGAGCTGGCGCGATGGCGTCGCCTGCGACGGCGCGCGGCTGATCCCGGAGGAGACGCCGCTCGCGCTGACCTATAATGGCGGCACCTATGCCGTCATGATGGGTACGCCGCAAAACCTCGAGGATTTCGCCGTTGGCTTCAGCCTGAGCGAAGGCATCGTGACGTCGGTGGACGACATCCAGTCGCTCGAGGTGGTCCGCCTCGAAGACGGCATCGAGCTGCGGATGTGGCTCGCCCAGGACAACGCCGCACGCATCAGCGAGCGGCGGCGCCACATTGCCGGACCGACCGGCTGCGGCATCTGCGGCATCGACTCCATCGCCGAGGCGGTGCGACCTGCGGCGGTGGTTCCGCAAGGGAAGACCTTCGCGCCAGACGAGATCATGGCCGCGATGCAGGCGATCGCGCCGCTGCAGGCCATCAACACCCAGACCCGTGCCGTGCACGCCGCCGCGTTCTGGTCCCCTGCCCGCGGCATCATAGCGCTGCGCGAGGATGTCGGCCGCCACAATGCACTCGACAAGCTCGCCGGCGCGCTGGCGCGCAGCCGGATTGCAGCGAGCGACGGCATCGTGCTGCTGACCAGCCGCGTCTCGGTGGAGATGGTGCAGAAGACGGCTGCGATCGGCGCACCGGTGATGGTCGCCGTCTCGGCGCCGACCGCGCTTGCGGTCCGCACCGCGGAGGCCGCCGGCATCACGTTGATTGCGATCGCGCGCAGCGACGGATTTGAAGTGTTTACGCATGGCAGCCGGGTTGCGACCCGCCTTGCCACGGAGATTGCCGATGTCGCCTGACCGCTTGATCTACATGGCCAACCAGATCGGGGCATTCTTCCGCAGCCAGGGCCAGGACAAGGCGGTGCCCGGCATCGCCGAGCACATCAAGAAGTTCTGGGACCCCCGGATGAAGCGCGCAATCTTCGCCCATATCGATGCCGGCGGCGCGGGCCTCGATCCCCCCGTCCGAGCCGCCCTCGAAACGCTGAAGAAGGCCTAGCTCCCGCTCCGGCAGCCGCATGTGCATCATGCCGATGCACTGACGGTCATTGCAGCCTCGTCAGGCGGCCTTATACAGGTCAGGCAATGATCGGAAGGGTTAAGACGATGGGCCTGACGCGCCGGACGCTGATTGCCGCACCTACCCTGCTGCTCGGGACCGCCCGCCTGCGTGCGGCCACCGTCACCGATGCCACCGGGCGCGCCCTGGAGATTCCTGCAACCGTCAGCCGCGTGTTTCCGGCGGGACCGCCGGCCGCGATCCTGCTCTACACGCTTGCACCAGAACTCCTGCTCGGCTGGCCGCGTGCCAACCGCGCTGAGGAATGCGCATTCCTGCTGCCGGACGTCTGTGCGCGGCCCGAGGTCGGCCGGATCACCGGCCGCGGCAATACCGCGAACCTGGAATCAGTGCTGGCGCTAAAGCCCGATCTGATCCTCGACGTCGGCTCGACATCGGCCACATACGTGTCGCTGGCCACCCGCGTGCAGGAGCAGACCGGGATCCCCTATGCGCTGCTGGATGGCCGCTTCGACGCCATGCCTGCGACCTATCGCCAGCTTGGCGCGCTCACGCGGCACGATGCCGAACCGCTCGCGACCTACGCCGAAGCAACGATCGCCATGATGCGGGCGCGCGTCAGACGCATCCCCGAGAACGAGCGGCCGCGGGTCTATTATGCGCGCGGACCGCGCGGGCTGGAGACCGGGCTCGGCGGCTCGATCAATGTCGAGACGCTGGAGTTTCTCGGTGCGCGCAACGTCGCGGCCGATCAGAAGGGCGGGCTTGCGACCGTCTCGGTCGAACAGGTGCTGGCATGGAATCCTGCCGTCATCGTCACCATCGACCGCGACTTCGCCGCCAATGTCCGCAACGATCCGCAATGGGCCGGCGTCGCCGCGGTGCGCGACGGCCGCGTGCATTTGTCACCAAAGCTGCCGTTCGGCTGGGTCGACTTCCCGCCCTCCGTCAACCGGCTGATCGGACTGTGGTGGCTCGCCAAGGTCCTCTATCCCGGCCAATTCGAAGAGGATATGCGTGACCTGACTCGCGACTTCTACTGGCGATTCTACCACGTCAAACCGTCGGACGCCGATATCGACCGTGTGCTCGCCGGGCGGGACTGATAGTCTGCCGCCAATGGCGCGCTCCCCTCTCCCCGGTCTGCTGGTCTCGTTCGCCGTCCTGCTTGCAGGACTGCTGTTCGCCTTCACCGTCGGGCGCTATCCGATCGACCTTGGTGATCTCATCGCCGTGCTCACGGCAAAGCTGTCCGGCCAGCCGTCGGGTGCGCCTGCTGCCGTTGAGACGGTGATCTGGCAGGTGCGCGGTCCGCGCGTGCTCGCCGCCAGCCTCGTCGGCGCGGCGCTTGCGGTCGCCGGCACCGCGTTCCAGGGCCTGTTCCGCAACCCGCTGGTCTCGCCCGACATCCTCGGCGCGTCCTCGGGCGCCGCACTCGGCGCCGTCATCGGCATCTATTTTTCGCTCGGCGTGTTCGCGATCCAGGGATTGGCCTTTGCGGGTGGCCTGGTCGCCGTCGCGATGGTCTATGCCGTCGGCTCCGCCGTCGCGGCGCGCGACCCCGTGCTGGTTCTGGTTCTCGCGGGTGTCGTGATCGGCGCACTGCTCGGCGCCGGCGTCGGCCTGATCAAGTACCTCGCCGATCCCTACAACCAGTTGCCGGCGATGACGTTCTGGCTGCTCGGCAGCCTGGCCGCGACCAATGCCTCCGATCTCGTTCCGCTGCTCGGTCCCGTGATGATCGGCACGCTCATCCTGCTGGCGCTGCGCTGGCGCATGAACGTGATGTCGCTGCCAGACGAGGAGGCGCGCGCGCTCGGCGTCTCCACCGGGCCGCTGCGCATCGCGATCGTCGCGGCCGCCACGCTGGTGACATCGGCGAGCGTCGCCACCGCCGGCATCATCGGCTGGGTCGGCCTCGTGGTGCCGCATATCGCGCGCACGCTGGTCGGGCCCGACTTCGGGCGGTTGATCCCGGCCGCGGCGCTGATGGGCGGCGGCTTCCTGCTCCTGATCGACACACTGGCGCGCACCGCCGCGCAGGTCGAGATCCCGCTCGGCATCCTCACCGCTTTCGTCGGCACGCCGTTCTTCATCTGGCTGCTCGCGAGCGTCTCCAAGACATGGTCCGCGCCGTGATGCTGTCCGGGCACGCGCTCTCGATCGGCTACCGCGACCGCGTAGTCGGAAGCGGCCTCGACGTTGCGCTTGCGACGGGCGAAGTGCTGGCGCTGCTCGGCCCCAATGGCGGCGGCAAGACCACGCTGCTCAAGACGCTGATCGGCCTGCTGCCGCCCAAGGCCGGCGACGTCAGGCTTGGCGACCGCAAGCTTGCAGGCCTCACCAGCCGCGAGCGTGCGCGGCTGATCGCCTATGTGCCGCAGTCGCATGCGGCGACCTTCGCCTTCACGGTGGAGACCGTCGTGCTGATGGGACGCACCGCGCATGGTGGCCTGTTCAGCCGGCCGACCTCGGCCGATCGCGCGATTGCCGCGCGGATGCTCGACCGCTTCGGCATCGCGCACCTTGCGGAACGCCCCTACACCATGCTCTCGGGCGGTGAGCGGCAATTGACCCTGCTGGCCCGCGCGCTGGCGCAGGAGCCGCAATACGTCGTGCTGGACGAGCCGACGTCGAGCCTCGACTTCGGCAACCAGGGCCGCGTGATCCGAGAGCTGCGCGCGCTCAGCGCCTCCGGCCATGGCGTGCTGTTCACGACCCATGATCCGAACCACGCGATGGCTGCGGCCACCCGCGCCTATTTGCTGCGCGACGGCACGCGGGTGGGCGAAGGCCCCGTCGCGGACGTGCTCACGCTCGAAAAGCTGTCGGCGCTCTACGGCGCGAATGTCAGGCAGATGACCGATGCCGCGACCGGCATGGTGGCGTTCCAGCCCGACTAGAGCGGCCTCAACCCACGAGCGCCGTGAAGACCCGCCGGACCTCGCTCTGCGTCTCCTTCACGCGCGCTTCCAGCGAGGAGAAATCCGGCGCATCACCGGCACGCGCCATCACGCGTTGCAGGTCGACGCCGGCGGTCTCCGCCTTGAAGCCGTCACTCACGCAAAGCCGCAGGATCTGCGTCAGATCGTGATAGAGCCGCGTCGCAGCGCGCAGGATCTCGGCCTCCGATTGCGCGAGCACACCGAGCCTTGCGGCATTCTCCAGCACCTGCAGGGTCGACACGTCGAGGATTTCCTGCTTGTCATGCGCATGCACGAGCTGGAGATATTGCGCGATGAAGTCGATGTCGACCATGCCGCCGGCAGCGTATTTGAGATCCCAATGGTCGCTCTCGCCTTTCTCCTGCGCGATCGCGGCCCGCATGTCGGCGACATCTGCGGCAATCGCTGAGGGATCGCGCCGGCGCGTCAGGACCTCGTGGATAACGGCTTCGATCCTGGCGCGGAATTCCGGCGATGCCGACACCACGCGCGCGCGCGTCAGCGCCATGTGCTCCCAGGTCCAGGCTTCGTCCGCCTGATAGAGCGAGAACGACGCGATGCTCGACGCCACGGGACCGGCGCGCCCCGAGGGCCGCAGCCGCATGTCGATCTCGTACAGCACGCCGTAGTTTGTCCGCGTCGTGAACGCGCTGATCAGCCGCTGGGTGAAGCGCGCGAAATAGTGCGCGCCCTCGAGCGACTTCTGGCCGTCGGATTCGGGATGCTGGCCGTCGAAATCATAAAGCAGGATCAGGTCGAGATCGGACGACGCCGTCATCTCGCGGCTGCCGAGCCGCCCCATCGCGACAATCGCGGTCTCCTGCCCCTTGATCCGGCCGTGCTGGGCCGCGAAGCGATCGGCGACGAGACCGTGCACCGTATGCACGATGCCTTCCGCGACGTCGGCAAAGGCCGTGCTCGCCTGCTGCGCCGAAACGGTGCCGGAGAGGATCCGCGTGCCGATCAGGAACAGGCTCTCCTGGCCGAACAGGCGCAGCCGATCCAGAAACTCCTCATACGAGCCCGCGTCCTGCACGGTGGCCGCCAGCCGCGCCGACAATTCCTTTTGGTCGGGCATGGCGCCGAAGAAGCGCGGATCGATCAGTCCGTCCATCAGCTGCGGCTGCTTCGCCAGCATCTCGCCGAGCCGGGGCGCGGCGCCCAGCACCAGTGCGACCAGCGCCACGAGATCACGGTTCTGGCTGAGCAGCGTGATCAACCGCCCGCCGCGCTGGAGCGCCCGCAGGAAATCATCGAAGGCGACGACCGCGCGATCCGGTTCCTCCGCGTGGGCGAGGCCGTCGATCAGGCCCGGCACGAATTCGATAAAGGCGGTACGTGTCGCCTCATTGCGGAACACGCGGTAATCGCCGGTGATCCAGTCGCGCACGGTTTGCGCGACCGCGGCCGGCTTCTTGAAGCCGAGCGAGGCGATGTGCTGCAGCAGGCGCGGATCGTCGGGGCCGGCGCCGTAATCGAGCGCCGGCAGTTTTGCCGTGCCGGTCGGGTCGCCCTCGAACAGCTTTTCGTAATGGCCCTGGACGATGCCGAGCTGGCGCAACAAATCGCGGGCAAAGGACTCGCGGCTGTCATAGCCGAAGAACCATGCGAGCCGCTCCACCGCCTCCTTGTCGTCGGGGAGCGCATGCGTCTGCTCGTCGGCGATCATCTGGATGCGATGCTCGACCCGGCGCAGGAATTCGTAGGCCGTGGAGAGCTCGTCGCGCGCCTCTGACGTGATCCACTTGCTGTCGGCGAGCACGTTGAGGGCTGCGAGCGTCGGCCGCACCCGCAATTCGGGGTGCCGGCCGCCGGCGATCAGCTGCTGGGTCTGGGCGAAGAACTCGATCTCGCGAATGCCGCCGCGGCCGACCTTCACATTGTGGCCTTCGACCGTGATCTCGCTCTGGCCGCGATAGGTCTGCATCTGCCGCTTCATGTCATGGACATCGGCAAGCGCGGCGAAGTCGAGGTGCTTGCGCCAGACGAAGGGCGCGATGTCGGCCAGCATGGCCTCGCCCGCAACAGCATCGCCGGCACAGGCGCGAGCCTTGATCATGGCGGCGCGCTCCCAGGTGCGCCCTTCCCGCTCGTAGTAGTTCAGCGCGGCATCGCGCGAGATCGCCACCTGCGTCGAGGACGGGTCCGGCCGCAGCCGCAGATCGACGCGGAAGACGTAGCCGTCATAGGTCCGCTGCTGCAGGATGCGCGCCATGCCTTGCGTGACGCGCACGAAGAACGGCTGCGGCTCGATAT
>JAEWBW010000679.1 GCA_023390955.1 Pseudomonadota bacterium | reverse complement strand
AGCGCGGCAGGTAGATCTTGACGCTCGTCCCGACGTCGACCTCCGAATAGATTTTTACGTGCCCGCCCGACTGCCTGACGAAACCATAGACCTGGCTCAGTCCGAGCCCGGTCCCCTTGCCCACATCCTTGGTGGTGAAGAACGGGTCGAACACCCTGCCCAGCAGATCGTTCGCTATCCCGACGCCGTTGTCGGTCACGGCAACGAGAACATATTGCCCCGGCGTGAGCGCGTATTCGTGGGCATATTTTTCGTCGATCGAGGAATTGCTGGTTTCGATGGTGAGCTTGCCGCCTCTCGGCATGGCGTCGCGCGCGTTGACGGCAAGGTTGAGGACCGCACTCTCCAGCTGGGCCGGGTCTGCCCTGACGCGCCAGAGGCCGGCAGCGAGAACCGTTTCGAGGCGGATCAGCTCGCCGAGCGAGCGGTCGAGCAGCTCGCTCATGCCACCGACCATCTTGTTGATGTCCACGATCTCGGGCGCAAGCGGTTGCTGGCGGGAGAACGCCAGCAGCCTCTGCGTCAAGGTCGCGGCGCGGTTCGCTCCGTCTATGGCGCCCTCGATGAAGCGGTCGATGTTGACCTCTCCCTTGCCGAGCCGCCGCTTGACGAGATTCAGGCTGCCGAGAATGACGGCCAGCATATTGTTGAAGTCGTGGGCGATGCCTCCCGTCAGTTGCCCCACCGCTTCCATCTTCTGCGCTTGCCGCAACTGCTCCTCGGCTTTCATGCGCTCGGCAATCTCGTCGGCAACCCGCTGCTCCAGATCGGCGTTGAGCGCCTGCAGCCGCATCAGGAGACGCGCGTTGTCGATCGCGGTTGCGGCGTGGCCGGCGATCCCGAGCAGCGCGGTCTCATGTTCAGTCTGGAATTTCTCCGGCTCGCCGTGACCGAAGAACAATCCGCCGAGGACTTCGCCCGATCGCGAGATGACAGGCACCGCCAGATAGGATCGGACCGGAAGATGGCCTTCCGGCATCCCCTTCCGCGGCGCGTTATGGCCGTAACGAGGGTCCTGCAGGATGTCGTCGGACCTGACCACGCCGATCCCCTTGAACGTCGGCTCGAACACGGCCGTGTTACGCGGCATCGGGAAGTTTTCGAACGCTGACCGAGGCACCCCGGACAAGGCATAGAGCATGTAGCTGCCGCCATCCGGCGTCAGGACGTTGTAGAAGAAGGCGCCGAACTGGGCGCCGGAGAGTTCGACGCCGGCATCGGTGACGATTTGAACGATCGTCTCGAGGTCACGTTCGCGCGCGACCGAATGCCCGGTGTCGTTCAGGATTCGCAAGTGGCGTTCGGACTTCTTCTTTTCGGTGATATCCAGGATCGTGCCGACGAAACGGACAGCCCGGCCATTCGCGAACAGGGCGTCGCCTGTGGCGGCGACCCAACGCTCGACGCCGTCCTTGATGCCGACGGTCCTGTATTCGATGTTGTAGGGCGCCGGAGGCTCGGAGGTCAGGGCTTTGGAAACGGCCAGATGCGTGCGGTCCCTGTCCTCCGGGTGCAATCCCCTCAGGAAGGCACCTTCATAGCTGACATCCGCATCAGGAGGCAGGCCGAACAATTCCTTGCAGCGGCTGTCCCAGCGGAGAACGTCGTTGACGGGATCGTAGTCCCAGATGCCGATCCCCGCCGCGCTGTTCGCAAGACTGAGCCGTTCGGCAGCTTCCCGCGCGGCATCGTCCGATCGGACGCGCTCGATATGCGCCCAGGATCGCTCGGTGACCTCTGTGAGCAGGGCGAGCTCGCCGCGGGTCCATTGGTGCGGCCCCCTGTGATGGACCGCCATCAGCGCGGTCAGCCGCCCCTCCTTCACGAACGGCATGCAGAGCGTCGAACCTATTCCGATCTTCTGGAAGGTGGCCGCCTCCTCCGGCGCGATCTCCTTCACGTTGTCGTTGATGATGAGCGGCCGGCCGGCGCTGAGCTCCTCGACCGCCTTCCGGCCGAAATCGGCCAGGCTGTAGTGACCCAGAATATGCATCGCCCCGGGGGCCGCCCAATCTCCACGGATGGTGAAACCATCCTGGTCCGGATCCATGTCGGCATAGGCGCAGCTCGACACGCGAAGATGCCCGCCAAGCATCCGCGTGGTCACGGCCAGGACGCCATCCGCATCGCGGGTTTTGGCGGTCGCCCGGTTGAGCGCGTCCAGAAACAGCAGCCGGGCTTCGTTCTCCCGGACAGTGATCTCGGCGCGGCGACGCTCGACGGCGGTGCGGGTGCGCTCGGCGACTTCCCGAATGAGCTCCAGCTCGTCAAAACTCCAGTCACGCGGCGCCGCATTGTTGAGGTAGAGCAGAGCCACCACTCCGTCGGGCTCGGAGATCGGCATGTTGACGAGCGCGCGGGCCGAGATGGCCTCGAGTGCCCGCGCGCGATCGCCGACGCGCGGGTCTTTCCTGGCGTCGGCACAGACGACGGTCTCGCCCCGCTTCAGGTCTTCGATGTAGCTGCCGTAGTCGCGGAATTGCAGCACGCCGGCCAGGCTCAGAATGCCCGGCGCATTCCAGTCACGGATGATCGTGATGGTTTCGGCTGATGTATCGACCGTGCCATAGCCGGCCCTGCTGACATCCAGGCTACGGCCGAGCAACTCCGCCGCGGCATAGGCGAGATCGTCGGGATCACTGATCTCTCGAATGAGGTCGCCGAGGTGGGCGAGGACGGCGTTGCGATCGGTCAAGTGTGTCCCGGTCGCAATCGTCATTGATCTCCCCCTGCCACGGGCCTGCCTCTACGAATCTTGATGGAAGCGGTTCTTGCGCTGCTTCCGAAATGAACACACGCAACTGCCGGTTAACAATCTGACGGCATTTGGGTTCCCGCTGGATCATTCCGGGACGACGTCGCTGCAGGTGCTCCCCGCTTCAAGATGACACAACCTGCGAGACACAATCTCAACAATATTCCCGCAAACAGTGTTTGCGTCCGATACGTTGATTCCTGACCTTGGCTTCGTGCTTTAGGTTATTTGCGCCGACGTAGAATACCGAGACGCACATTCCATTACTCACGTCTGAACTGTGGTTGCTCTTACGTCGGGGGCAAGGAATGACGCACGCTCGTTGTCGACCGATCAGGAACATCCTGATCGCTGTGGCTGCTATGGCGTCGCTTTCGATCCTGGGCGGAGGCAGCGCATTTGCGCAGGCCTGCCCGTCCCCGATCGTCGCAAACAACACCGCGTGCACCGTCGCCGGCGGAACAATTGTCAACGTCACGCCGGCTGGCGCGACGGCCCTCAATGCGTCGGGTTTGCTCGGAGCGATCACCGCGAACGGCATCACCGTGAATCTCGCCGCCGGCAGCACTGCAACGACGACCACCGGCGCGCTGGCCCAGGCGGGCGCTTCGATCTCCTTCAACGGCAGCACGCTCGCGACCACGTCGACCGCTACGGCGACATCGGCAAATCATGTCGGCCTTCGCGCTACCGGCACAGGCAGCAACATCACTGCGACCGGCTCGTCCGTCACGCTTGGACCACCGAACGGAACCACGACCGCGAGCAATATGGTTGGGGCGACGGCCGAAGCCGGCGCGACGCTGGATCTGACGTCAACCAACATCACGATGCTGGGCGGAACAGCGGGTCTCAACAATGTAGGCCTGCGGTCCACTGGTGCCGGAAGTCAGATCAACTATTCGGGCGGCACCATTGCGACGAAATCCCAAGCGTCCTTCGGCGTTCAGGCGGTCAATGCGGGGCACGTGATACTCGGCGTTGGCACAATCATCACAACGACCGGGACCGGATCGGCAGTGATCGCCGGCAGCCATGCCCTGTTCGCCACGGGCTCCGGAAGCCTGATCACGGGCGACGGAGTCACCGCGTCCGCGTCCGGCAATTTTACGAGCGGTGCGAGGGCCGAAACAGGCGGCGCCATCACGTTGACGAACAGCAGCCTCTCCACCGGCGGCACATCCGCCGCAGACACCGACCCGACGTCGGTAGCGCGAGTCTTGTCGGGCGGGCAGCTGCAGTTCAGCGGCGGTTCGCTCACGGCAACGGGGCAACGCGGCGCAGGCCTCTCGGTCCAGGATGCAGGTTCGAGTGCAAGCATTTCCAATGCCACCGTCTCGGCGGCCGGAACGCGTGCGAACGCAGTGTTCATCTTCGATGGTGGCCAGGCCACCGTAACCAACAGCAACCTCACGTCGACGGGGTCGAGCGCCGTCGTCGTGCAGGGCGCCGGCTCCGCCATCGACCTGACCGGCACGACCGTCAATGCCAATACAGCGCCGGCCGTCATTGGCTTCGGGCTTCGGGTGACCTCGGGCGCATCCGCGACCATGACGGATGGCTCCATTTCCACCGCCGGACGCGACTCGCCCGGCATTCATGCCGCGAGCGCGACGGTGACCGCGACCAACGTGAAAGTGACCACGACGGGCGCCGACAATGCGATTGGCGCACTTGCGGACCAGAACGGACAACTGACGCTTGTTGGCGGCTCCGTGACGACGAGTGGCGATGCGGTCAGGACGTCCTCATTTCCTCATGCGGTCGCGGCGCGCGGTCCTGGCGCCATCCTGACGGCGACCGGCACGACACTGGTCACGACGGGCCTGATCGCGATGGGAGCCGTCGCGGATGACGGCGGCACAGTCATCCTGAGCGGAAACTCGATCACCACGCACGGGGAAAAAAGCATCGGATTGTATGCCGTAACCGAACAGGTCGGCGCGCAGTTTCCGGCCAATCTCACCGCAACATCGGTGACGCTCGAGACGTTCGGCCTCAGCGGCCACGGCGTCACCGCGCAGGCCCGCAACGATGTGCCCGTGGAAAAGGCCACGGCTACCGTCAATTCGTCGACCGTCACGACACACGGCGATCTGGCCGCAGGGCTGCGCGCAATTCTCGGCGACTACGGCACGAGGCCAATCCTCGGCCGCGGCGAAGCGGCTGTTGTCGCCAATGACAGCACGGTCCGAACCGAAGGCGTTTCGGCCTATGGAGCGCTGTCCCGCGACAACCCCACCTCGGTGACGATGAACCGAACCTCCGTCTTGACCACCGGTCAGTTCGCGCACGGTTCGGTCGCGGATCTTGGTGGCCTGATCGTCGGCAACAATTCGACGATTACCGCGCAGGGCAGCAACGCGGCCGCCTTCTATGCCGTCGGTTCGCCCACTGCCGTCTCCACCGGCATCTTCACCAACACCGAGCTGCTCAACGTCAGCGGTCCCACTATCGGCGTCGCCGGCTCCGGCAACGTGTCACTCACCAATTCCCGCGCGTCCGGCAGCGGCGAATGGCTGAGGGTCGGCACCTCCGCCAACTTCCCGGCGCTTGCACCGCCCGAGCCTCCGATCTTCGGCGTGCCAGACCCTGACGATCCCGGTGCGCCGCCGCCCTTCACGCTGCCACCACCGACGGTCACGGCGCCAACGCCGGGGCTTGCCAACGTCACGCTGAGCCATTCGACCGTGATCGGCTCGGCTTTGACGCTGCCAGGCAGCGTGTCGAACGTCACCCTGCTCGACGACTCCACCTGGATCATGACCGGCAATTCCAATGTCACCAATCTGGTCAACGACCCGAGCCTGATCCAGTTCACGCCGCCGACTGCCGATCCCACGCTGCTGTCGAGCTACAAGACGCTGACGACGGTCAACTATCTCGGTCTCGGCGGTCACATCGGCCTCAACACTTACCTTGGGTCTGATCCTTCGCCATCGGATCGCCTCATCATCGACGGCGGCAATGCCAGCGGAGCCTCGCCGCTGCGGATCGCCAACACGATCGGCAGAGGTGATCTCACGCGCGGCAACGGCATTCTCGTCGTCGACACGATCAACGGCGGCACGACGGCCCCTGCCACATTCAGTCTGGCTGCACCGGTGGTCGCCGGGCCATATGAATACGGCCTGTTCCGAAGCAGCGTGGACGCCAGCAATCCGGACGCCTGGTACCTGCGGTCGACGCTCGATTGCGCACTTGATCCGACCAATCCGGTTTGCCGGCCCCAACCCGTTCCACCGGGGCCGACCCCGCCCCCCAATTATCGCGTCGAAACGTCACTCTATGCGGCGATCCCGGCGATGACGCTGCTGTACGGCCGGACGCTTCTCGACACGCTGCACGAGCGCGTCGGCGAAGAGGAAGACCAGCGTCAGCGGCAAAATCCCGAGAACGGCAAGCTCGGCTGGGGGCGCATCATCGGCATGAGCGGCCACCAGAGCGGCGACGTCATCGGCGTGCTGGGCTCAGGCCCCAGCTACAACTACACATTCCTTGGCCTGCAGGCCGGCATGGACGTCTATCGTCACGACCGTCCGGACGGGTCGCGCGACCAGGCCGGCGCCTATTTCGCAATCGGCGGCGATCAGGGACGTGTCTCCCATTTCGACGGCCGTCAGGGCAACAGCAACTTCAGCGCTTATACGCTGGGCGGCTACTGGACCCATTTCGGCGCCAGCGGCTGGTACACCGACGCGATCCTCCAGGGCACATTTTACGAAATCAACAGCTCAGCTGATCGCGGCCTGCCGGCGCTGCGCACGGGAGCCCAGGGCGCAGCTGCATCGATCGAAAGCGGATATCCCTTCAGGTTCGCCGGCGGCTATTTCATCGAGCCGCAGGCGCAGCTCGTCTACCAGAACATCCACGTCAACGACGCCAGCGACATCGCTGCACAAGTCCGCTTCTCCGGCGTCGAGTCCCTTGCGGCGCGCATCGGAGCCCGCTTCGGCCGGACCTGGGCATCTCCCTGGACGACTGCAAGTTGGCCGCAGTCGATCACCGCATGGATCAGACCCAATCTCTGGAATGAATTCCTCGGCAACCCGACGACGTCGTTCTCATCCGAGACTGGCTTCATTCCATTTCACGCCAATCTGCGCGGCCTCTGGGGCGAGATCAATGTCGGGGTGAGCGGACAGGTGAGCGCCTCGACCACGCTTTACGCCAACGCGTCCTATTCCAGCCGCTTCGACAGCGGCGGCTTTGCCTATACCGGCAAGGCGGGCGTCAGGGTGAGTTGGTGATCGTTCCGGGATTTCGCCCTCACACCGGCGTGTAGATCACGAGCTTCAGCGCGGGATCGTCATTAGCCTGGAAGCGGCTGTGCAGCAGATCCTGTTCAAGACGGCGATCTATTTGTTGCGACGGCCGTCACGCACCTGATGGAGCGCTTCATGGGCTTCAGATGCTAAAGATCAGCAGGGCGAAGAGGACCGTAGAAAGAACGCCAAGTGCAAGGATGCTGGCCTTGAAGATGATGTCCCGATGCGCCATTCACAACCCGAGCGGTATCACTGAAAACAAGGGAGTCATCGACTACGGGCTCGCTTTTGACGCATCGGAATCTGCGGCGTCATCCAGGTCTACGAGGTACACCACCGTAAGGTCGGCCCCATCCGAACGAGATGCCGCTGCCTCGATGTATTTTTCTCTCTCACCCGATCGCGCGAGACGGACCCGCAAGATGGCTCTCGGATCGCGCACCGGCTTGCCTCCGGAGGTAACCGAACCCATTCTTTCCATCATCCGTGGATCGTCACGGAATGCTTCTGCCTCGGAAAAGCGCCGGGCTGAGAACACCAGAACAGGCCGGCGGTCGACCTCAAGCGTGAACACGGACAGTGAGAGATCTCCCCCGCGACTTGGCACCATTGGGTCGAACAAGCTCCTGGCAGTTTCTCACCGTCACGCTGGAGAGCATGTCAGCAGTCAATGGGACCGGTTTGAGATCGGCAGGCAGGACCATCGTGCGAGGTGTCGACCGATATCGACAACGCCCCCCCCCCGTACGCGATCCCTTGCGCATCCCCCGATTGCACAGGAGCCTAC
>JAEWBW010000321.1 GCA_023390955.1 Pseudomonadota bacterium | reverse complement strand
TGCGCCTCCTGCCGGCGGATATCGGGCCGCTGCGTCAGCAATTCCGACGGCAGGCCCGGGGTGACCCGAGGCGTCGCGATCGCATTCAGCGTGCCGCCCGAGACCCGCACGCTTTCGGGCGGCCGCGACACGAGAACGGCGAGCGCATTCCTGTTCTGGTCCAGCGTCTGGCGCAGCGGCGGCACCAGCGCCTTCTGGTTGGCGAGCACGCTCTCCTGCTGGGCGACGTCGAGGTCGGTGCCGGTACCGGCCTCTCGGCGTTGGCGGATGGCATCGAGGATGCGCTGGGCGCTGGCGATGTTGCGCTGGGCGGTGCGCAGCCGGTCCTGCGAGGCCAGCACCTGGAAATAGGCGTTGGCGGTGCTGGCCAACGTGGTCAGCGCGACGACGTCGCGATCGAAGCGGTTGGCGTTGGCGGTCTCCTCCGCCGTCTGCAGGGCATCGCGGTTCTGGCCCCAGAAGTCGATGACATAGCTGGCGCTGAGCGAGGCCTGGTAGTTGACGACCTCGCGGCCGCCATTGGTCAGGCCCGAGGACGAAGAGCCGGAGGTGCGCGAATAGGCTTCCTGCCCCGTCCCGGACAGGGTCGGCAGCAGTGCCGCGCCGGCTTGCCGGGCCTGGGCGTCGGCCTGGACGATGCGCGCGACGGCGGCAGCGATGTCCAGATTGACGGTCTGCGCCTCCTCCATCAGCTGGGTCAGCTCCGCCGATCGGAAGCCGCGCCACCAATCCAGCGACGGCGGCGCCACGGGCTTGCCGGCATATTTGTACTGGGGCGGAACGTCGAGTGCGGGATCAGGCAGATCCTGGGTCAGGATGCAGCCGGCCGAGCTCAGGGCCAGGCACAACACGGCAAGCCAGCCCGCTGCACGCAGCGTCCGGGGAGCGGTACCGCAGGATCGCCGCATGGCGACCACCGGGAACTCCTGTGTCACATCCACCCCCTGCCGGGCAGATCCAGCCGCCACCGCGCGATCGGATTAGCCGATTCGCGGGTCTTCAGGCGGGGGGCTTTCTGCGGCGCGTTCACAGTGGTGATGCCTTCGTGAAACTTTCCTGGAACCTCGTTTGCATACTAGCGGGGCGCACAAGGCACGGACAGTCCCGCAAGTGCGAAATGGCCCCGCTCCGGCGGTGCTCCCGCTCCCTCCAAACTGCCGATTGGGCCTATTTTTATAGGGGTTTTCGGCGTCCCGCCGTCGCCCGAAGCAGCTTCAAGCTTACCAAGATTTCATGTGATAATCCCGCCACACCGAGGCGAAACGATCTGAAACGAACCGCACTCCACTGAAACCTGCGCCGCGCTGCACCCGTAGCTTTCCGCACATCAGGCAGGGACATTGCACATGCGAATTGCGGTCATCGGAACGGGCATCGCCGGCAATACGGCGGCCTGGACGCTCTCTCAGCGCTATCCGGTGACCGTCTACGAGCGGGAGCTGCGCGCGGGCGGCCATAGCCACACCGTCACCATCGACTATGACGGCACCCCGATCGCGGTCGATACCGGCTTCATCGTCTACAACGAGCTGAACTATCCCGACCTGACGGCGATGTTCGCCCATCTCGGCGTCGAGACCCATGAGAGCTGCATGAGCTTTGCGGTCTCGGCCGACAAGGGACGCTTCGAATGGCGCGGCGGCGGCAACGATTGGTGGTCGATGGGTGCCGGCCTGTTCGCGCAGCCACGCAATTTGCTCTCGCCGTCCTACCTGCGGATGCTGGCCAGTGCCGTGACATTCAACCGGCAGTGCGTGGCCGATTACACCGCTGGCCGGCTCGCCGGGCTGACGCTCGGCGAATACTTTGCGGAGCGCGGCTTTTCGATCCGCCTCCTGAACGACTATCTCGCACCGATGGGCGCCGCGATCTGGTCGGCGCCGGCGCGCGAGATGCTTACCTTTCCCGCCGAGAACTTCGTCGCCTTCTTCAACAACCATCGCCTGCTGCATTACGACCGACCAGTCTGGCGCACGGTGAAGGGCGGCAGCCAGCGCTATGTCGAGAAGCTGACGGCAGGCTTCAAGGACCATCTCCGTCTCGGCTGCGCCGTCACCGCGATCGAACGCACGGCCCACGGCGTGGTCGTCCACGACAGCCACGGCCGCCACGACAGCTACGACCATGTCGTGATCGCAGCCCACAGCGACCAGGCGCTGCGCATGCTCAGCGACGCCGACGCCGGCGAACGCGAGGTGCTCGGCGCCATCGGCTATGCGCCGAACACCATCTATCTGCACCGCGACACCAGACTGATGCCGGCGCGCCGCCGCGCATGGGCCTCCTGGAACTTCCTGCGCTGGCCACGCGACGGCGAAGCCCTCAACGACGTCGCCGTGACCTATTGGATGAACCGCCTGCAGGACATTCCCAACGACAAGCCGCTGTTCGTGAGCCTCAACCCGCCCTTTGCGCCCGATCCGGCACTCACCTTCGGCAAGTACATGTGCGAGCATCCGCAGTACAATGCGGCAGCGTTCGCCGCGCAGAAGCGGCTCGGCGACATCCAGGGACACAGGCACACCTGGTTTTGCGGTGCCTGGACCGGCTATGGCTTTCACGAGGACGGCTTGGGCTCGGCGCTTGGGGTTGCCAGCGCGCTCGGCGCTGATGCGCCCTGGCGCAATACGCCGGCCGGGCTCGCGGAAGCCGCGGAGTAACGCGATGGCAGAGACTGCCCTCCCCGCAACCGACGCCGCATCGCTCTATGTCGGCGACGTCATGCATGCACGGCTAAAGCCGGTCGGCCATCGCTTCAGCTATCGCGTCATGAGCCTGCTCATCGATCTCGGCCGGCTCGACGCGGCGGACCGGCAATCTCCGTGGTTCGGCGTCAACCGCCGCGCGCTCTACAGCTTTCATGAATCCGATCACGGTGACCGCGACGGCTCCTCGCTGCTCGCCTATGTCGGGCGTGCTGCAGCCAGACACGGCATCGACCTCACCGGCGGGCGCGTGGAGCTGCTCTGCTATCCGCGCCTGTTCGGCTACACCTTCAATCCGTTGTCAGTCTATTTCTGCCATCGCGCCGCCGGCGATCTCGCGCTCGTGATCTACGAGGTGCGCAACACCTTTGGCGAGATCCATTCCTATGTCCTGCCGGTGACCTCGGGCAATCTGACCGCGGCCGGCCTGCGCCAGCAGCAGGACAAGCTGTTCTACGTCTCGCCCTTTGTCGCGATGGAGGCGCGCTACCGTTTCCGCCTCCAGCCGCCGGCAGCGACCGTCAAGCTGCGCATCCTGGAGACCGATCGCGAGGGGCCGTTGCTCGCCGCCACCTTCAACGGCCGCCGCCGCGCGCTGACCTCTGCCGCGCTGCTAGGCAGCCTCGTCGCCCTGCCGCTGGTGACCTTCAAGGTCATGGCGGCGATCCACTGGGAGGCACTGCGGCTCTGGCTGAAGGGCGTCCGGCTGGTCCCAAGGCGGAATGTCGCAGGAGATGCCGAAACCATCTTGGCGAGCGGGAAAACGCACACATATAGTCATTTACGCTGACCGCCTGCGTGGGCGCGCTCGGGTCCAGCGAATGATTGGCAGTGAGCGCGACTGGTCGGACGGTCGGACAGTACCTGGTAAAGGGCTGAGTCCGCCGATGCTAAACTTCATCCCGATAACGCCGGAGAATGCGGAGACCGTACTTGCCGACCTGCCGCGCCTGGTTCGCCTCGCGCTGGCTTTCGGCTCCCGTTTGAGACGCGGCACACTGGACGTCTCGCTGCCCGATGGCCGCACGGTCCGACTCGGCGGGCGGGAGCCCGGCCCCAGCGCGATCATGCGGGTGCACGAT
Source organism: Pseudomonadota bacterium (assembly GCA_023390955.1). Taxonomy (GTDB): domain Bacteria; phylum Pseudomonadota; class Alphaproteobacteria; order Rhizobiales; family Xanthobacteraceae; genus Bradyrhizobium. The sequence goes on along the minus strand of JAEWBW010000321.1, from coordinate 5,610 downwards.
TTCGCCTTTGCCTCGCGCCTGCTCAATGGCGGCGATATCGGGATCGCGGAGGCCTATCTTGCCGGTGACTGGGACACGCCCGACCTGACACAATTCCTCTATCTCTTCTGCGTCAATCACGACGTGTTCGAGACCCTGCTGGAAAACAAGCCGTTGATGCGGTTCATCCAGGTCGTCCAGCACTGGTTCAATCGCAACACACGGCGCCAGGCGCGGCGCAACATCCACGCCCATTACGACATCGGCAACGCCTTCTACTCGGCCTGGCTCGATCCGAGCATGACCTATTCGTCGGCGCTGTTCGAGGAAAACACCACCGACCTGACGGCGGCGCAGACCAACAAATATCGCCGGCTTGCGGAAGCCATCGACCTGCAGCCCGGCCAGCGACTGCTCGAGATCGGCTGCGGCTGGGGCGGCTTCGCCGAATACGCCGCCAAGACCTACGGGACCCGCGTCGTCGGCCTCACCATCTCGACCCAGCAGCGTGATTTCGCGCAGAAGCGGATCCAGGAGGCTGGTCTCGCCGACAGGGTCGAAATCCGCCTGCAGGATTATCGCGACGAGCGCGACCAGTACGACCGCATCGCCTCGATCGAGATGATCGAGGCCGTGGGCGAAGAGTTCTGGCCGAGATATTTCGCGCAGCTGCGCGACCGCCTACTGCCGGGCGGGCTTGCCGGCATCCAGGCCATCACCATCCAGGACGGGCTGTTCCAGAGCTACCGGCGCGAGGTCGACTTCATCCAGCGCTATGTATTCCCAGGCGGCATGCTGCCGTCGCCCGGCGTGCTCAAGTCCCTCGGCGACAGCTTTGGGGTGCCGGTTATCCGCGAGCGCATTTTCGGGCAAGACTATGCCAAGACGCTCGCCACCTGGCGAAATAACTTCCGCAGCGCCTGGCCGAACCTCGTGCCGCTCGGCTTCGACGACCGCTTCCGGCGGCTCTGGGAGTACTATCTCTCCTATTGCGAGGCGGGCTTCCTGTCCGGGAATATCGACGTCCGGCAGGTCGTTTTTGCAAAGCAGCATTAGGCACTTGCGCCCCTCGCCTTGTGTGGCCGGAGCCCCTACTTTAGGGTCTCGCCCATCTGACAAATCCAGCCGGTAATTGCCTGACATGACCATCCAGAAAGACGTTGTCGAATCCATCGGCAACACCCCGCTCATCAAGCTCAAGCACGCCTCGGACGCGACCGGCTGCACCATTCTCGGCAAGGCCGAGTTCATGAACCCGGGCCAGTCGGTCAAGGACCGCGCCGGCAAGTGGATGATCCTTGAGGCCGAGAAGCGCGGCGACCTGAAGCCCGGCGGCCTCGTGGTGGAAGCAACTGCAGGCAATACCGGGATCGGCCTCGCTGTCGTCGCCAGCGCCCGCGGCTATCGCACGCTGATCGTGATCCCGGAGACCCAGAGCCAGGAGAAGAAGGATTTCCTGAAGCTGTGCGGCGCCGAGTTGGTCGAGGTGCCGGCCCTTCCCTACGCCAATCCCAACAACTACCAGCATGTCGGCCGCCGGCTCGCCGACGAGCTGCGCAAGAGCGAGCCCAATGGCGTGCTGTTCGCCGACCAGTGGAACAACCTCGACAACGCCAAGGCGCATTATGAATCGACCGGCCCCGAGATCTGGGAGCAGACCGGCGGCAAGGTCGACGGTTTCGTGTGCTCTGTCGGTAGCGGCGGCACACTCGCCGGAGTCAGCCGCTTCCTGAAGGAGAAGAACAAGAACATCAGCATCGCCTGCGCCGATCCGCATGGCGCCGGCATGTACGAGTACTTCCGGACCGGCGAGGCCAAGGCGACCTCCGGCGGCTCGATCACCGAAGGCATCGGACTGAACCGCAAGACCGCCATCGTCGAGAGCGCGAAGGTCGACGACGCCTTCCTGATCCCCGACGAGGAAGCCGTGACGCTGATCTACGATCTGCTGCAGCACGAGGGTCTCTGCCTCGGCGGCTCGACCGGCGTGAACATCGCCGGCGCCATTCGTCTTGCCAAGAAGCTCGGCCCCGGCAAGACCATCGTCACCGTGCTCTGCGATTCCGGCAGCCGCTACCAGTCAAAGCTGTTCAATGCGGATTTCATGCGGGCCAAGAGCCTGCCGGTGCCGGTGTGGCTGGAGAAGCGCAGCAACGTCAAGCCACCCTTCGTTTAGTACGGTCGCGCGGTCCCCTGCGACACCCGGGCGAGCCTGTCCGCGGCTGCGGACGGCTCGCTGCGCCGGCTCGACCGCAGACTCGCGTTCGGCGTCTCGTCGACATCGCCGCCCGGCCAGAACAACAGCGCGAGCATCAGGACGAGATTGACGATCGCACCGACCGCCGTGGCCTGGTGTTCCTGCCCGATCGCCCAGGCCGGAAAGCGCGCCGCGGCCAGATGGTCGATCACCATGATGGCGAACCAGGCCGGGATCACACAGACCGGATCCCAGCCGATGTCGCGGATGCGCATCGATTGCAGCATGAAGGTCGCGACGCCGAACAGCCCGGCGGCGCCGAGCACTGGCCAGCTCCTCAGCATGTCCTCGACCCGTATCGCCGACGGCGAGGCGTGCTTGAACGTCGCCATCGCGATCAGGAAGCAGATCAGCGTCATGACGATCGCAAGCGCGATCGATGCGAGGAAGAACTGCAGACGCCCGAGGCGGGCGTTGAGGCCGAACACGAAACCGAGCATTGGCGCACCCTTTTGGGGGCCATCAGCGCAGCAATAGCTTTCGCTCCAATGAAGCGGCGCCGGGTCCCGTCGCGCTATGGTTTCCGCAACCTTAGCCGGGTCGTGACAGTTCGATCCTTGCGGCGGCGGCGTGTCCTCAGCGCAAAATCTGGCTGAGGAACAGCTGTGTACGGGCGTGCTGCGGATGCGCGAAGAATTCGTGCGGGGTGTTGGCCTCGATGATCTGGCCGGCATCCATGAACACGACGCGGTTGGCGACCTCGCGGGCAAAGCCCATCTCGTGCGTGACGACCAGCATGGTCATGCCTTCCCGGGCAAGATCGACCATGGTGTCGAGCACTTCCTTGACCATTTCAGGGTCGAGCGCCGAGGTCGGCTCGTCAAACAGCATCACCTTGGGGTTCATCGTCAGGGCGCGTGCGATGGCGACGCGCTGCTGCTGACCGCCGGACATCTGGCCTGGAAACTTGTTGGCCTGGTGCGGGATCTTGACCCGCTCCAGGAATTTCATCGCGGTCGCCTCGGCATCCTTCTTCGGGATGTTGCGCACCCAGATCGGCGCCAGCGTGCAATTGTCCAGCACGGTCAGATGCGGGAACAGGTTGAAACTCTGGAACACCATGCCGACCTCGCGGCGCACGGCGTCGATGTGCTTGAGGTTCGGCCCGAGCTCGATGCCGTCAACGACGATCTCGCCTTCCTGGAACTCCTCCAGCGCGTTGATGCAGCGGATCAGCGTCGACTTGCCCGAGCCCGACGGGCCGCAGATCACGATGCGCTCGCCCTTTTCGACCGCAAGGTCGATATCGCGCAGCACATGGAAATCGCCGTACCATTTGTTGAGCCCGGAAATCTTGACGATGGGGTTGGCGGACATGCTGAACCTGCTCAGTTGCGGCGATGGGCATTGAGGCGCTTCTCGACGAACAGCGAGTAGCGCGACATGCCAAAGCAGAAGAGGAAGTAGATGATCCCGGTGAAGGCGAAGCCGGTGAACAGCGTCGTCGGCGTCGACCATTTCGGATCCGCGAACGATGCCCGCAGCGAGCCCAAGAGATCGAACAGCGCCACGATCGAGACCAGCGACGTATCCTTGAACAACGCGATGAAGCTGTTCACCAGGTTCGGGATGACGTGGCGGAGCGCCTGCGGCAATACGATCAGCGACGTCGTCTTCCACCAGGACAGGCCGAGCGCTCCGGCGGCCTCGCTCTGCCCGCGCGGGATAGCTGCAAGACCGCCGCGAACGTTTTCGGCCTGGTAGGCGCCGATGAATAGCGAGATGCCAATCAGCGCACGGACCAGGCCGTCCACGGTGAAATTGCCGGGCAGGAACAGCGGCAGCATGTAGGTCGCGAAGAACAGCACCGTAATCAGCGGCACGCCGCGCCAGAACTCGATGAAGGCGATCGAGAAGATCCGGATCAGCGGAATGGTGGAACGCCGGCCGAGAGCCAGCGCGATGCCGATCGGCAGCGAGGTGACGATGCCGGTCACGGAGACCACCAGGGTCACCAGCAGGCCGCCCCACAGATTGGTAGCAACGACCGGCAGGCCGCCTTGATCGAGGCCCATCAGCTTGATCACGGCCGCGATGCCGATGAAGGTCGCGACTGTCGCGACTAACGGGCGCCAGCCCGTGCGCAAGCCGCTGAAGGCAACGACGATCAGGGACACGATGACCGCGGTAATGACGAAGTCGACCCAGACCGGCTGGCCGGCCGCCTGGACGAGGTCGCGCAGCAAGATCAGCGGAAAGATCAGCCAGTACATCGCCGTGCCGATCAGCACGATCAGATTGCCGATGACCCACAGCAGCGGCGCGAGCGCCGAGCTCTTGCTGAGATTGAGCAGAACTTGTCCGGCATTGGTGATGCTGTCGCTGAACAATTGCAGCAGGCCGGCGGTCCAGCTTACGCCGAAGCCCTTGATGCCGCCGCCATGCAGCAGGAAGAAGGCCACCACCGGAACGGCGAAAAAGAACAGCCCGGCATTCACCCCCTTGGCCGGAAGCCTCGGGATGAGCAGCGGCACCAGCAGCGCGGCCGCGAGGACGAAGGTGAGATTGACCCGCCAGCGCTCGGCCGCCGGATAGAAGCCGTAGATCAGTTGCGGGAGCTTGGCCTGGATATAGGGCCAGCAGGCGCCAGCCGCATTCGGCCCTATGCACGCCGTGCGGTCCGTGCCGGTCCAGACCGCATCGACCAGCAGGAACTTTACGGCCGGCGCGATGGTGAACCAGAGCAGCAAGCCGCCGAGGATGGTCAAGAGGATGTTGGTCGGCGAGTTCAACAGGCGCGTTCGAACCAGACCGACGAAGCCGGTCGTCTTCACCGGCGCCGGCCGTTCGGTCAGCAGGTCCTGACGCACAAAAGATGTGGTTGTGACCTCGCTCATGCGCCGAGGCTCCGGCTGATGCGCCAACCATAGACGCGCATGATCGCGCTGGTGACCAGCGAGATCAGGAGATAGACGGCCATCGTCATGGCGATGATCTCGATCGCCTGCCCGGTCTGGCTCAGCGAGGTTCCGGCGAACACCGAGACCAGGTCGGGATAACCGATCGCCACCGCCAGCGAGGAGTTCTTGGTGAGATTGAGATACTGATTGGTCAGCGGCGGAACGATGACGCGCATGGCCTGCGGCACCACGATCAGGCGCAGCGTGTTGCCGCGGCTGAGGCCGAGCGAGGACCCTGCTTCCATCTGCCCCTTGTGCACGGACAGGATGCCGGCACGGACGATCTCGGCGATGAAGGCGGCCGTATAGGTCGACAGCGCCAGCGACAACGCGACGAATTCGGGAATGACCCGCGAGCCGCCGGAGAAATTGAAGCCCTTGAGCTGCGGCAGCTCGAAGGTGACGGGCGCACCGAGGACCAGCATCGTTACGAGCGGCAGCCCGAACACAAGCCCCAGCACATAGGGCCAGATT
>JAEWBW010000301.1 GCA_023390955.1 Pseudomonadota bacterium | reverse complement strand
GGGTCATGCAGGCCGCAAGCCTCTCCTTTACCGCGCTCGATCGCATCGCCGTCACCACGGGACCGGGCAGCTTCACCGGCTTGCGCGTCGGCATTTCGGCCGCGCGCGGGCTGGCGCTGGCGGCCGGCAAGCCGGCGGTGGGACTGACGACATTGTCCGCCTATGCAGCCGCCATCGTCACCCAGAACCGGCAGGATCCCGTGTTCTCCGCGATCGATGCGCGGCATGACCATGTCTATAGCCAGATCGTCGCCGGTGACGGCAGCCAGTTGATGCGACCGGCCGTGATCAGCATCGACGACGCGATCGCGGCCTCGCAATTCGGTGCGCCGCATCTGGTCGGCAATGCCGCGAGGATCCTGGCGGACCGCTGGCCGAAGGACATGCCGCAGCCGGTCGCCGTCGACACGCAAGCAGCGCCCGACATCAATTGGGTTGCCTGGCTCGGCGCCGCAGCCAATCCCGACACCGCGCCGGCGCGCCCGTTCTATCTGCGCGCGCCCGACGCAAAGCCGTCGGCGCAGTCGCCGCTCGCGATGCAAGCCGCGTCCTCATGATCAAGTGGCTGTCGCAATGGTGGCGCGGCGGCCCTGCCGTCGTCGAAGCCGCAAATGCGCGAGATGCCGCACGGCTGGCCGAGCTCCATGGTGCGTCCTTTGCGCGCGGCTGGGGCGAAGGCGAGTTCGAAGGCATGATGAGCGAGCGCAACACGCTGGTTCACCGCCTGCGTCAGGGACGCAAGACGATCGGCTTCGCGGTGTCGCGCATGGGCGCCGACGAGGCCGAGATTCTCTCGATCGCGGTCGATTCAGCCTATCGCGGACGGGGACTTTCGCGTGCGCTGCTGCTGACCCATCTCGGCCATCTCGCAGGGCGCGGCGTTCGCACAATTTTCCTTGAAGTCGAGGAGAACAACCAGCCCGCGCGCAAGCTCTATGACCGCAGCGGATTCACGGTGGTCGGCCGCCGCGAACGCTACTATAAGCAGCCGGACGGGGAACAATTGAATGCCCTTCTGATGCGGCGTGACTTGTCGTAACATCGATGGCAGAAAGCGCCCACAACGCAGACCTCACTATGACCGTACTGAAACCATCCTCCGAGACCAAGGCGACCGGCATCGAGGCGCGCTGCGCCGCCACCGGCATGCGCATGACCGAGCAGCGCCGCGTCATCGCGCGCGTGCTTGCGGAAGCCGTCGATCATCCCGACGTCGAGGAACTCTATCGCCGCTGCGTCGCCGTCGACGACAAGATCTCGATCTCGACGGTCTATCGCACGGTCAAGCTGTTCGAGGATGCAGGGATCATCGAGCGCCACGATTTCCGTGAGGGCCGCGCGCGCTACGAGCAGATGCGCGACAGCCATCACGATCATCTCATCAACCTCCGCGACGGCAAGGTGATCGAGTTCACCTCCGAGGAGATCGAACAGCTCCAGGCGGAGATCGCCCGCAGACTCGGCTACAAGCTGGTCGATCACCGGCTCGAACTCTATTGCGTCCCGCTCGACGACGACAAGCCGACGAGTTGATTAACCTCATCATCTTCGACTGCGACGGCGTGCTCGTCGACAGCGAGGTCATTTCCTGTCGCGCGCATGCGGACGTGCTGACGCGCCACGGCTATCCGATCACCTCGGAGCAGGTGCTGGTTCGCTTCCTCGGCGTGTCCGAGCGCGATGCGCGAAGAATGGTCGAACAGGACATCGGCCGCGATCTCCCCGACGATCTCGAACACCAGGTGAATGCGGCGACGCTGCAATTCTACGCCAGCGATCTGCAGCCGATCACCCATGTCGCTGCAGCGATGGCTGCAATCGATCTGCCCCGATGCGTTGCCTCGAGCGGCACGCCGGAGAAGATCCATCATGGCCTGACCTGCGCCGGTCTGTACGATTTGCTCGCCCCGAACATCTTCTCGGCAAGCCAGGTCGCGCGCGGCAAGCCAGCGCCCGACCTGTTTCTGTTTGCGGCCGAGCAGATGAAGGCTGCGCCGGAGCGGTGCCTCGTGATCGAGGACAGCGTCCCCGGCGTGACCGGAGCGCGCGCGGCCGGAATGACCGTACTGGGCTTTCACGGCGGCAGTCACTGCCCGCCAGGCCACGCGGAACGACTGCAGGCCGCGGGTGCGGATTTGACGTTCGACGATATGCGGCAATTGCCGGACCTGGTCCGGCGGCTTGGGGCGGAGGCCCTGACGGGCTGATTTCTGCCACTCGGCGTCATTCCGGGGCACGCGCGACGCGCGTGAGCCCGGAATCCAGAGGTTTTGGCGCGAGATTCCGGGTTCGCGACTGCGTCGCGCCCCGGAATGACAACCCCAACGTCCCCAATCGCTGGATTTTCGGCCTCCCAGCCTATATTTGAGGGCCGTCCTCCACCTCAATTCCGGGTTCCATGACGCCGCCGCGCAAGCTGCACATCAAATCATATGGCTGCCAGATGAACGTCTACGATGCCCAGCGCATGGTGGACACGCTGGCTCCGGACGGATTCGTGGAGACCGCAAACGCCGAGGATGCCGATCTCGTCATCCTCAACACCTGCCACATCCGCGAGAAGGCATCGGAAAAGGTCTATTCCGAGCTCGGTCGCCTGCGCGTGGCCAAAGACGAGGCCGCACGCAATGGCCGCGCGATGCAGATCGCGGTCGCCGGCTGCGTGGCGCAGGCCGAGGGCGCGGAGATCGTGCGCCGCGCGCCCGTCGTCGACGTCGTGGTGGGACCGCAGAGCTATCATCATCTGCCGGAGCTGCTGAAGCGCGCCGGCACCGAAGGCCGCGCGATCGAGACCGAGTTTCCCGCCGCCGACAAGTTCGGCTTCCTGGCGCAGCCGAAGCCTGCAGCGATCCGCGCACGCGGCATTTCCGCCTTCGTCACGGTGCAGGAAGGCTGCGACAAGTTCTGCACGTTCTGCGTCGTGCCCTATACGCGCGGCTCCGAGGTCTCGCGGCCGGTCGCGAAGATCGTCGACGACGTGAAGCGCCTCGCCGACAATGGCGTGCGCGAGCTCACGCTGATCGGCCAGAACGTCAACGCCTATCATGGCGAAGGCCCGGACGGACGAAGCTGGCCGCTCGGCCGCTTGCTGGAGCATCTGGCGCAAATTCCGGGCATCGCGCGGCTGCGCTACTCGACCAGCCACCCCCGCGACGTCGATGACAGCCTGATCGCGGCCCATCGCGATCTCGACGCGCTGATGCCGTTCGTGCACCTGCCGGTGCAATCCGGCTCGGACCGGATTCTGGCGGCCATGAACCGCAAGCATACCGCCGATGATTATCGCCGTGTCATCGACCGTTTCCGCTCCGTTCGCCAAGACATTGCTTTTTCATCAGATTTCATCGTGGGCTTTCCGGGCGAGACCGAGCAAGATTTTCTCGCCACACTCGCGCTTGTCACGCAAATCGGCTACGCTGCAGCCTACTCGTTCAAATACTCCGCCCGGCCCGGAACGCCGGCCGCGGACATGCAGGAGACGGTGTCCCAAGTCGAGATGGACCAGCGATTGGAGCGGCTCCAGGAATTGATCGACAGCCAGCAATCGGCCTTCAACAAGGCTGCGATTGGGACAACGGTCGATGTGCTGTTCGAACGCGAGGCGCGCAAGGACGGCCAGATCGTCGGCCGCACCGCTTATCTCCAGCCCGCGCATGTGATGGCCGCCCCCGACATCATCGGACAGATCCTGCCGGTTCGAATCGACAGCCTCGAACGCTACAGCCTGCTCGGCGAGCTCGTGACGCCGATTGCTCTGCGTGAGGCCACCCTATCGCCACTCGCCACTGGAGCCTGAACCCTTGCCAAAAAGCGCATCGGATTCGCCTTCTCTCGCTCCCAGCCGCAAAATTGACCGCGACATGCAAGTTCCGCCCGAAACCCAGGTCGTCATCGACTTCGACGACAATCGCGCCGCGTCCGCGCTGGTTGGCCCCTACGGGCAAAACCTCGCGCTGGTCGAGCGCCGCCTCGGCGTCGTGGTGGATTCCAAGGGCAATCACATCACCATCGGCGGCACGCGCGATGGCTGCGACGCCGCGCGCCGCGTGCTGGAGACGCTCTATGCGCAGGCCGTGAAGGGACAGGATCTCGACCAGGGCGAGGTCGAAGGCGCCATCCGCGCCGTCATTGCGCAGGGCTCGCTGTTCGAGTTCGACGCCAAATCGTCCAAGACCGCCTTCGACAGCATCAATTTGCGCAAGCGTCCGGTGCGCGCGCGCACGGCGGCGCAGGATTCCTACATCCGCGCGCTGAAGCGCCACGAGCTGGTGTTCGGCATCGGCCCCGCCGGCACCGGCAAGACCTGGCTTGCGGTCGCGCATGCCGCGCAGCTGTTCGAACGCAAGGAAGTCGACAAGATCATCCTGTCGCGTCCGGCGGTCGAAGCCGGCGAGCGGCTCGGCTTCCTGCCCGGCGATCTCCGCGAGAAGGTCGATCCCTATCTGCGGCCGATCTACGACGCGCTCTATGACCTCATGGATGCACGCATCGTCGAGCGCGCACTGCAGAGCGGCGAGATCGAGATCGCGCCGCTCGCCTTCATGCGCGGCCGCACGCTCACCAATGCCGTCATCATCCTGGACGAGGCGCAGAACACCACCTCGATGCAGATGAAGATGTTTTTGACGCGTCTCGGCGAGAACAGCCGCATGATCGTGACCGGAGACCCGTCGCAGATCGACCTGCCGAACGGCCAGACCTCGGGTCTGGCGGAGGCGACCCGCCTGCTGGATGGCGTCGAAGGCATTGCCCAAGTTCGTTTCACCGCCGAGGACGTGATCCGCCACGAGCTCGTGGCGCGGATCGTTGCCGCCTATGAGGGCTTGCCGCAGCGGCCGGCCGCCGGCAAGCCATAGCGAGACACAAGCGGAGCGAGGGGCGCGAGCAGCGCCACCGGCTCCGAACAAACATCATGTCGCATCCCAACCTTCCCATGACCGAGGTCCTCGTCGTCGCCGATTGCTGGCAGGGCGAGCCCGAGGCCGAGTCCGTCATACAGCGCGCGATCGCGGCTGCCGCCGAGATCGTCGACGAGGACGTCGCGGATGCGGAGATCGCGGTCATGCTGACCGACGATTCCGGCATCCGCACGCTCAACAGCAACTGGCGCGGCATCGACAAGCCGACCAACGTGCTGTCGTTTCCCGCGCTACAGCCGGAGGGCGCGCGGAAGCCGGGCGATGCGCCGCGCATGCTCGGCGACATCGCGATCGCCTATGAGACGATGCGGCGGGAGG
>JAEWBW010000253.1 GCA_023390955.1 Pseudomonadota bacterium | reverse complement strand
GCCGCGCGTGCCGCACCGGCTCGGCCTGTCCGGCAAGCTGCTGCTGCTGACCGTCCCCCTGGTGATGATCGCGGCCAGCGTTCTCTATGTGCCCGCGATCGCCAATTTCTGGGTCAACCGGCTGAACGACCGTGTCGCCGCGGCCAACACTGCGGCCCTGGTGCTCGATGCCGCCCCGCTCGGCATGGTGCCGGAGTCGCTGTCCCGGCAGATCCTGCAGAGCATCGGCGCCCGCGCCGTCGCCATCAAGATGGGGCAGCAGCGTCGCCTGCTCGCCAGCGCCGACCTGCCGGCCGCGATCGAGCATGATATCGATCTGCGCGACATGACGGTGTGGCACGCCATCACCGGCTCGTTCCAGATGATGCTGGAGACCGGCAACCAGGCCATCCGCATCGTCGGCCCGGCCTCGAACAACGCGCAATTCATCGAGGTCGTCACCGACGAATTGCCGCTGCGCCAGGCGATGTATCGTTTCTCCCGCAACGTCGTGGTGGTCGCGCTGATCATCGGCTTCCTGACCGCGGGCCTGGTCTACCTCGCGCTGCATTATCTGTTCGTGCGGCCGATGCGGCGGCTGACCGCGAGCCTGGTCGGCTTCCACGAAAACCCCGAGAGCTCGGTGGGCATCATCGTGCCGAGCCAGCGCGGCGACGAGATTGGTGTCGCCGAACGCGAGCTCTCCGACATGCAGCGCGACCTGATGTCGATGCTGCATCAGAAGAGCAGGCTTGCGGCGCTCGGCCTCGCCGTCTCCAAGATCAACCACGATCTGCGCAATCTGCTGGCCTCGGCGCAGTTGCTCTCCGACCAGCTCGCCAGCGTTCCCGATCCGCGCGTGCAGCGCTTTGCGCCAAAGCTGGTGCGCTCGCTCGAGCGCGCCATCGCCTTCTGCCAGTCGACGCTGTCCTATGGCCGTGCCCAGGAGGCCGCACCCGACCGCCGCATGATCCTGATCGAGCCGGTCGTGCTGGAGGTGCGCGAGACCGCGGGCCTTGCCTCCGACGCCTCGATCGCCTGGGTCGCCGCGATCGAGCGCGGGCTCTCGGTCGATGCCGATCCCGATCATCTGTTTCGCGTGCTGCTGAATCTGGTTCGCAACGCCGCGCAGGCGCTGGAAAGCCACGCCACAGGCGCGGTCGGCCCGCAGCAGATCAGGATCACCGGCAAGCGCGAGGGCGCCGTCGCCATTCTGGAGATTTCCGACACCGGCCCCGGCGTGCCCGAAAGGACCCGGCTGCACCTGTTCGAGGCGTTCCAGACCTCCGGCCGTCCCGGCGGCAGCGGCCTTGGCCTTGCCATCGCCGCCGAGCTGATCCGCGCCCATGGCGGCGACATCCATCTGGTCGAGGGCACCATCGGCGCCACCTTCCGGATCGTCATCCCCGACCGCCCCGTGGAACTCCTCTCCATCCGCAACGAGCGGGCAAGGGCGTAATAGCCCGGGCGGTCATTCAGCGGCGCCGGCCACTCTCTCCTGCCGCCATTCCGGGATGGCCCGCAGGGCCAGGCCCGGAATCCATAATCCCGACTGGTGGTTATCAATTTCGGGCTCGCGGCGTTGCCGCGCCCCGGAATGACGGTTGAGAGGGCAAGGGGCACAAAAATACCGCCCATCCAGACCTTGCCAATCCAGCCAAGAGCGGTTAGTCAAAGCGCTCTTTCGCACCCCTTCCGGCCCCGCCGGAAGCTGCGTGCGGGCTTGCCCCGCCAACGCTGTTCGCGAAACACGCGCCCGTAGCTCAGCTGGATAGAGCATCAGACTACGAATCTGAGGGTCGGACGTTCGAATCGTTCCGGGCGCGCCATTTCCGATAGTATGTTGTCCCATGCATACTATCGATCGTCTGCTCTCCCGCCTCGTTCTGTTCCTTGCATTCGCAGCCGTCGCGGTGCTTCCGGCGCGCGCGGCCGAAACCTGCCCGTTCATCAGCGCGCAACAGCTCGCAAGCGCGATGCCGGCACTCAAATGGTCACTCATTTCAAATCAGGACGGCCGCGGCTGCATCTATCAGGGCGGGCGCGGCGACACGATGATGCTGACCGTGTTCCGCAATCCCGACAAGGACCGCGCCAGGGAATTGTACGCGACCTTCGTCAAGACGCTTGGCGAGCGCATGCCGCTGAACACAGTCGCGGGGATCGGCGACGAGGGGCAGGGCGGAGCGACCGCCGCGGGCGCCGAGCGTCAGGAGGCCTCGGTCGTCACCTTGACCGGCGACTCCATCGTGCAGATCAGCGTCTATCCGATCGGCCGGCGTGCCGACGACGCGCTGCTCGGGCCGCTCACCGAAGCCGCGCGTGTTGCCATCGCCAACGTGGGCAAGAGCAGCGAGCGGTTCGGCGATTGCGAGTGGCTCGCTGCCGCCGATGCCGACGGCTTTCTCGACAAGAGCACGCTGACGGTCCAGCGTACCGGCGCCGGCAGCTGCATGATGTTCGATCGCGAGGCCAACACCATGACCGTCGCGGTGATCACGATGTCGCGCGACACGGTCATCAACATGATGAAGCGCGCAGGTCCCTGCAAACACGTGGCGATACCCGAACTCGGCAGTGAAGCGTTCGGCGAGCATTCCTGCGCCAAGGGCAACGGCAACGCCGTCAACATCTATGTCTGGAAGAAGGGCCGGCAGGCTTCGATCCTGTTTGCACCGGTCAAGCCGCATCCTGAGTCCGGCTCGGTCGAACGCCTGAAGGCGGTCGCCGCACGGGTCTATGGAAAATTGTGACGGCACCGACTGACATGTCCGGCGCCCGCGCCCGTAGCTCGGCTGGATAGAGCATCAGCCCGAGCTGCGTGCTGTGGGATCCAGAACCGCGAGCTTCGCATAACCGGCGATCAGTTCGCAGCCGACACGATTGGGATGCAGCGCATCGAACATCGCCGTTTGATTTCGCGTTCCGCCAAAGAGCCCCCAAATGTCGATGAATGGCACATCGGCGGCATAGGCCAGCTGCTTCATGTTGGCCACGTACTTCTCCTGCACCTCACGGGACGCATAGGGCGGAGGCTCGGATGGAACGCCGCTCATCAAGATCACGTCGCAATTCACCGATTTCAGCACATCGATGACGGCCGTCATGTTCGACGCTACGGTTGTAAGCGGAGTGGCGCCATTCCAATCGTTGATGATGCCGGCTTCGAAGATCACGAGGTGAGGCGATATCGCGGCGAGAGCGGGCAAGATGTTCCAGGGATGGCGGTTGATGATGAAATCCGCGCTGGCCAGCATCGAGCCGCCGAGATTGTAAACGGAGATCTCCTTCACCGCCGAATTGTAAGTTCGAATCGCCGTCAAATAGACGTCATTCGCGCTATCGGGCGATCTTTGCAGGTTGATCGTGTGAGTACCGAGTTCGCAGCGTATTGTCGTCTTCACAAAGGCGTCGGCGCCCGCGCAGCTAATTGTTGCAAGTGGCGGACCGCCATTCACGTCGACGATGAAGTGCCCGCATTCCGGCAATCGGGGATGCCAGATCTCTATTGTGTCGAATTGATCAGCTGGCCTTAAGGATAGAACACTCTTGTCTCGACGATGAGGATGTCCACAAAACAGCCCACCGCAGAGCGTCCCGGAGGCCATGGCTTTGATCGTCCAGCCGGATCCGCCCAGCCGGGCATCAAAATCATAGAGATTGCCGCCCCCCGCTGTAACGTTGTTGTCACCCCACACACTCGACCAACTCCCGCCCGGGACCAGTCGCGCCAATTGGGTAGGCCAGGACATGCTCTTGGCATTGGACGCGAGTTCATTTCCGGCTGCGCCATGCCCTGCTACCGTTGAATCGCCGAGGCATCCAATGATCGCATGAGACGATCCGCGCTGCTGCGCTGCCAACGCGGCAGCCCAATTCGATAGGTTCGAGCCGGTGAAATTATAGAATCCCGCCGCAAGGCGGCTACCACCTTGCTCTGAAGTTTGAGCCCTGGCCCTCGGCAGTCGCGCAGAGGCAGCCAACGCAGCCGTACCTGTGATGAAATCTCGGCGGCGCACCAAAGAGTTCTCCATACGGCTCGTTCGCGATGCTTTGCGAGATCGACAATCGCGACTTCCGGTGCGGAACTATATCGCAATTCCGATGGCATTTGAGTTCGTAGTTTTGTCCCGAATGGCGCGCCATTGGGCTTTTTTCTTCCCGAAGGGTCTCCAGGACTTTGATCGGAAGGTCCTCGCTCCCGGCGCTACCCGGTCGACGCCGCAGAACCCGCAAGCATTGCAAACTTAAAACGCCGTGCGTTTGCGGAAGATGCGGGCAGGTGCGTCAGCCCATTATTTGATCAATTCAAAACGAGGTGCCGATCAGACGGCGCCTTGATGCGTTCGGCTGCGCTATCGCCAGCACGGCCGTCGTGTCATCTCCTTCAAGAGAGTTGAGGTCCTCATGACCGATGGCTCGGCGCCGTCACGCCTGTCTCGTCGCACGCTGCTGGCGTCCGCCACGGCGTTTGTCATTAGCGGTGTGACGGTGGCTCATGCCCGCAGCATTGCGGGAGGCTTGCCGTGGGAGCCGGGTTCGGCGACGCCGCCGGTTCCGGTGCGCATCGGCCCCTACATGTTCTTCACAGCGGATGAAGCCGCGACGATCGAGGCCGCGGTCGATCGCCTGATCCCTCCCGACGATCGCATTGTGGGTGGCAAGGATGCCGGCTGCGCCACCTTCATCGACCGGCAATTGGCGGGACCTTACGGCCGCGCTGAAGGACTCTATATGCGGCCGCCCTTCATGCCGGGCGCGGCGACACAGGGCTATCAAGCGCCGGATGCGCCGGCGATGCGCTATCGCGCCGGGCTGAAGGCTCTCGCCGACCACGTGAAGACCGCGTTTGCAGGAAAATCGTTTCGCGAGCTTGCGCCGGCCGAGCAGGACAAGGTGCTGTCCGGGCTCGAGACCGGCGCGATCGCGCTCAAGGGCGTCAAGGGCGCGGAGTTCTTCGCGCTGCTGCTGCAGAACACGCAGGAAGGTTTTTTCGCCGATCCCATCTACGGCGGCAATCGCAACATGGCCGGGTGGAAATTGGTCGGCTTTCCCGGCGCGCGTTACGACTATCGCGACTGGGTCGAGCGTCACAACGAAAAATATCCGCTGCCGCCGGTCGGCATCATGGGCCGGTCCGACCTGAGCATGAGGGAATAAGTCATGGCGCGCAAACTCCCTCCCAAGGATGTGGTGATCATCGGCCTCGGATGGACCGGCGCCATTCTCGGCTACGAACTCGCCAAGGCCGGCCTCGATGTCGTTGCGATCGAGCGTGGCCCGTGGCGTGACACCGCCACCGATTTTCCGCCGTCGTATGCGCAGGACGAATTGCGTTACGCCGTCAGGCTCGACCTGTTCCTGCGGCCGGACCAGGAGACGCTGACCTTTCGCAACAACATGAGCCAGACCGCGCTCCCGATCCGCAGCTTTGCCAGCTTCCTTCCCGGCAACGGCGTCGGCGGCGCCGGCGTGCACTGGAACGGCCAGACCTGGCGCTTCCTGCCGACCGACTTTCGCCTGCGCAGCCATCTCGAGCAGCGCTACGGCAAGGACATGTTACCGAGCGACATGACCATCCAGGATTGGCCGCTCAGCTACGATGAGATCGAGCCCTATTACGACCGCTTCGAAAAGCTCTGCGGCACGTCGGGCAAGGCGGGCAACATCAAGGGCGTCACGCAAGCCGGCGGCAACCCGTTCGAAGGCTGGCGCTCGTCGGAATATCCGACCGGGCCCCTGAAGCAAGGTTATGGCGCAACGCTGTTCGCCGAGGCCGCGCGAAAAGCCGGGCACAGCCCGTTTCCGCAGCCCGCCTCGAACCTCAGCGAGGCCTATCTCAACCCGCTCGGCGTCAAGCTCGGACAGTGCAGCTATTGCGGCTTCTGCGAGCGGTTCGGCTGCGGCAATTATTCCAAGGCCAGCCCGCAGACCTGCGTGCTGCCGGCGCTGCTGCGGTTTCCAAACTTCAGCGCGCAAACCGAATCCGAGGTGACGAAGATCAACCTCGACTCCACTGGCAAGCGCGCCACCGGCGTCACCTATGTCGATACGTCGGGCGAAGAATGGGAGCAGCCGGCGAACATCGTGCTGGTCTGCGCCTTCGCGCTGTTCAACGTGCGCCTGCTGCTGCTGTCGGGGATCGGCAAGCCCTATGACGGCGCGACCGGGCAGGGCGTGGTCGGGCGCAACTATGCCTATCAGACCACCTCGAGCGTCAGCCTGATCCTGAAGGACAAGATCCTCAATCCCTTCATCGCCACCGGCGCGCACGGCATGATGATCGACGATTTCAACGGCGACAATTTCGATCACACCGGGCTCGGCTTCGTCGGCGGCGGCTATATGGGTTTTGGCCAGACCGGCGCCCGTCCGATCCAGACCCGCCCGGTGCCGGCGGGAACGCCCAAATGGGGCGCGCAGTGGAAGAAGGCCACGGCCGAGACCTATCAGCGCGCCTGCAGCCTCGCCACCCACGGCAGCTCCTACAGCTACAAGGATTGCTATCTCGATCTCGATCCGACCTACAAGGATCGGCTCGGCCGCCCCTTGATGCGGATGACGTTCGACTTCCACGACAACGAGCTGAAGATGTCGGCCTTCCTCACCGAGCGCCTCGCCGAGATCGCGCGCGCGATGGATCCCGCGGAGATTACCCCGGCGCCTCGCAAGGGGCCGTACAACATGAACCTCTACCAGACCACGCATAACACCGGCGGCACGGTGATGGGCACCGATCCCGCCACCAGTGTGCTCAATCGCTATTGCCAGAGCTGGGACGTGCACAACGTCTTCGTGCCGGGCGGCGCGTCGGTGTTTCCGCAGAACCACGGCTACAATCCGACCGATACCGTGGGCGCGCTGGCGTACTGGACCGCGGATGCTATCAGGGATCGCTATCTGAAGAATCCTGGCCCACTGATGTGAGGAGCGATGATGTTCCGTTCTCTCGCAACGACCGCCTGTCTCGTGCTCCTCAGTGGCGCCGCGAGCGCCCAGACTACGCAGGGCGAAGACAATCAGAGCTTTGATCGCATCGAGCGTGGGCGATATCTTTCGGTGCTGGGCGATTGTGCTGCGTGCCACACCGCGCCGGGCAAGCCGGCCTTCGCCGGCGGCCTTGGCCTGCAAACTCCGTTCGGCACGATCTACTCGCCGAATATCACGCCTGACAACGACACCGGCATCGGCAGCTGGACCGACGAGGAGTTCGTCGCCGCCTTGCGCGATGGCAAAGGCAAGAAGGCGCATCTCTATCCGGCGATGCCTTATCCGGCCTACACCAAACTCAGCGACGAGGACGCGCTGGCGATCCGCGCCTATCTGTCCACCATCCAGCCGGTCAGCGCGCGGCGGAAGGACAATGAGCTGCCATTTCCGCTCAATGTCCGCAGCGTCATGGTGTTCTGGAACTGGCTGAACTTCACGGGAGGCCGCTACCAGCCCAACCCGCAGAAATCGGCCGAATGGAATCGCGGGGCCTACATCGTCGAGGCGCTGGCGCATTGCAGCACCTGCCACACGCCGAAGACCTCGCTCGGCGCCGACAAGACCGCGCGCGGGTTCGAAGGCGCGACATTGCAGGGCTGGTTCGCGCCGAACATCACATCGGACAGCCACCAGGGCATCGGCGCCTGGTCGAAGGAGGAGATCGTGCAGTATCTCAAGTCCGGCGCCAACCGGTGGACGCTGGCCTCGGGGCCGATGGCCGATGCGGTGTCGCATTCGACCTCGAAGATGACGGACAAGGATCTCGCTGCCATCGCCGTCTATCTGAAGGACATCGGCGGTAGCGCGGGCGCAAAGCCGGCTCCGCTCCCGGCCGACGCCAGCGCGATGCGCGTCGGTGCCGCCGTCTACAAGGACAGCTGCGCCGCCTGCCACAAGGATTCAGGCAGCGGCGAAATTCGCCTGTTCCCGCGGCTCGCCGGCAGCGCGATGGTGCAGGCGGACGATCCGACGACGCTGACCCGCGTCGTGCTGCAGGGAACGCGCGCGGTGTCCACGCCGGATGCGCCGACGGCGCCCGCGATGCCGGCCTTCGACTGGCGACTCGACGATGTACAGGTGGCGGCGGTTCTCACCTACATTCGCAACAGCTGGGGTAACGCCGCAACTCCCGTCGATGCCAAGTCGGTCGCGAGCCAGCGCGGATCTCTCGCCAAAGCGCCGTAGTCAGTCGCCTCAAGGGATGATCCTCGCCGCGCGCAGGCGGGCGAACAGATCGAAGAAGCTGTCGTCGGTCGGCTGATATTCGAGAAAGCCGAGCCTGCGGCTCTTGCTCATGTCGGTCACGACCTCGATCGGTCGGCCCAGATCGGCATCGGTGTGCCAGGCCGAAATGATGGCCGTCAGTTCGGCCTCGGCCAGATCGTATT
>JAEWBW010000214.1 GCA_023390955.1 Pseudomonadota bacterium | reverse complement strand
TGCCGGGAGCAGGAAATCTCGCGCTGATTTCGCAATCGGGTGCGATCGCCGCCGGCTTGGTGGATTGGGCTGCGCAGCGCGGCGTCGGCTTCTCCGGCATCGTCTCGATCGGCGATCAGATCGATGTCGACGTCGCCGATCTCCTCGATCACTTCGCGCTCGACGCCGGCACGCGCGCCATCCTGCTCTACATCGAGGCTATCAGGGACGCGCGCAAATTCATGTCAGCGGCGCGCGCGGCGGCGCGGGTGAAGCCGGTCGTCGTCGTGAAGTCCGGCCGCATGGCGCAAGGTGCAAAAGCGGCGGCCACGCATACCGGCGCGCTGGCCGGCGCCGATGCCGTCTATGATGCCGCGTTCCGCCGCGCCGGTGTGTTGCGCGTGTCGGATCTGCGCGAGCTGTTCGACTGCGCGGAAACGCTCGGGCGCGTCGAGTCGCCCGGCGGCAAGCGGCTCGCCATTCTCACCAATGGCGGTGGCATCGGCGTTCTCGCCGTCGATCGGTTGGTCGAACTCGACGGAATCCCGGCGCCCATAACGGCGGAGACGCGGGCGAAGCTCGATGCAGTGTTGCCGCCAACCTGGTCGGGCGCCAATCCCGTTGATATCGTCGGCGATGCCGACGCGGCGCGTTACGCCGCAGCGCTTGAGGTCCTGCTCGCGGACCCTGGCAACGACGCCATCCTCGTTCTCAACGTTCAGACCGCGATCGCCTCGGCCGTCGACATCGCCGCCACCGTCACCGACCTCGTGAAGAAACACCGCGAGCAGCTTCGGCGCTGGGCCAAGCCTGTGCTTGCGGCCTGGGTCGGCGCCGACCAGACGATCACCGACGTGCTCAGCGATGCCGGCATTCCCAATTATCCGACGGAAGGTGACGCGGTGCGCGGCTTCATGCACCTGGTCCGCCACCGTGAGGTGATCGAGGAGCTGTCGCAGGTTCCTCCCGCCATGCCCGACACGTTCGCGCCCGACGCTGAAGCCGCCAGGCGAATCGTGACGATGGCGCTCGCCGACGGCCGCCAATGGCTGGAGCCGGTCGAGATCAAGCAGTTGCTCGAGGCCTATGACATCACGATGGTGCCGACCGTGGCGGCCGGCGACGTCGAGCAGGCGGTTGCCTGCGCCACCGAGATGTTCGCGACAGGCGCGACCGTCGTGCTCAAGATCCTGTCGCGCGACATCACGCACAAATCTGATGTCGGCGGTGTGGTCCTCAACCTGACCACGCCGGAGGCGGTGCATGCGGCGGCGACGGATCTGCTCGCCCGCGTGAAGAAGCTCCGTCCCGAGGCGCGCATTTCCGGCGTGATCGTGCAGGCGATGGTCGTGAAGGCAAAGGCGCGTGAGCTGATCCTCGGCCTCGCCGACGATCCGACCTTCGGCACCGTCGTCGTCTTCGGCCGCGGCGGCACGGCGGTCGAGATCATCAATGACAAGGCGTTGGCGTTGCCGCCGCTCGACATGCGGCTTGCCGGCGACCTGATCGAGCGCACCCGCGTGTCGCGGCTGCTGCGTGCCTATCGCGACGTTCCTGCCGTAAAGCAGGATGCCGTCGCAATGGTGCTGGTCAAGCTGGCGCAGATGGCGGCCGACGTTCCCGAAATCCGCGAGCTCGATATCAACCCGCTGCTCGCCGACGAGATGGGCGTGACCGTGGTCGACGCGCGCGTCGCAATTGGCGCTCCGCAACGGAAATTCGCCGGTCGCGGCCCCGCCAATTTCGCCGTCCGCGCTTATCCTTCGCAATGGGAGCGCCGGCTCGAGCTCAAGGACAATTGGCGTATCTTCGTCCGGCCGCTGCGTCCCGAGGACGAGCCGACCATCCACGAATTCCTGCGCCACGTGACGCCGCAGGATCTCCGCTTGCGCTTCTTTGCGCCGATGAAGGAGTTCACTCATGAATTCATCGCGCGCCTGACCCAGATCGACTACGCCCGCGCGATGGCCTTCATCGCTTTCGACGAAGCGACCAACGAGATGGTCGGTGTGGTCCGGATCCATTCGGACTCGGTCTATGAGAGTGGCGAATATGCGATCTTGCTGCGATCCGATCTGAAGGGCAGGGGGCTCGGCTGGGCCCTGATGCAGCTGATCATCGATTACGCGCGGTCGGAAGGGCTGAAGGCGATCTCGGGTGATGTGCTCAAGGAGAACATCACCATGCTCGCGATGTGTCGGCAGCTTGGCTTTTCGGTCAAGCCGGACCCGGTCGAGCCGGACATTTGCGATGTCCGGCTGACGCTCTGACGGGCGGGCGAGGGCAGCGGAGAGCCGGTCGCCACGCCTCGCCGCTAAGGCTTCGTCTCGCTGGCCGCAGCGGGCGCGGCCGGTCCGCCAGTCTTCAGGCTCTTGATGATGATCCTGATCAGCGGAACGAGGACGACCGGCAGAAGGCCGTTGAGTGGATGATGGATCATGCCGGTGACCTGCGATTGCAGTCCGCGGGCTTCCTGCAACAGTCCCTCGACCGAGCTGGCGTGGATTTCATTGGCGAGCTCGATATCGCGTCCCGACGGCGCTCGTCCGGCGATGAGGAGAAGGATCCCCGCGATCGCGAAATTGATCGCGCCCAAAATTGCGGCAGCGGCGATCGCGCTCCAGATTTGAACCAAGGCGAAGTAAGCGGCCAGCTCCAGCATCAGCAACCCGAATGTTGCAATCAGCGCGGCGAAGGCGCGCAAACCCAGGCCGAGCAGCAGATGACGCAACCTGATCTCGGCGATGATCCTGTCTGTGCGCCAGAGGACGCGCAGATGCTTGACGACATTCTCGGGGCTCACTCAGTGCCTCCTCAGCATGAAGCCGACGACGACGCCCAGCGCGAAAGCTGACGCCAGCGAGGCGATCGGACGATCCGAGATCAGGTCGCGGAGCTGCTCCTGCTCCTCGCTCACCGTTTCGCCGAGCTCCGCAAGCGCGGCCTTGATCTGATCGCCGAGGGCTTCAGCACGCTCCTTCGAACCTTCGAAGAAGGCTTCTCCGGCCGAATTCAGCAATTGTGTGACGTCAACCTTGAGTGCGTTCAACTCGTCGCTCATCCCCGATGTATCGAACATCATGCTCTCCATTGGCTGGAGGGAGCCTATGAAAGGTCACAGCTTCATCTTTGATTTGGGTCAAGCATACCGTCACCGAAGCTCACGGGAGCCGGCTATTCCAGGGTCTTCAGATAGGACAGGAGATCGTGGATCTGGTTTGGGGTGAGCTCGAAGACCGGCATATCGGCATGACCGGTCGAAATGCCTTCGGCGAGCGCCTCGCCGAGGTTCTCGATCGGATAGCGCTGGTGCAGGGTCCGGAACGGCGGAGCGATCCCGAGCCGGCTCGCCGATGTCCGGTCGACGGCGTGGCAGCGGGCGCAATTGGCGCGCGCAAACGCTTTGCCGCGCTGTTCGGCCGTGGATGCGGCCAGCGCAGGCGTAGCCAGCAGAGCCGCGATGATGATCGGTCGAAGCGCCAACCTCAGCATGGGCACCCATCTCGCCAAATGTCTTGCGCAGAATAGGGAAGCGCTTGGCCTGCAAAATTGATCTGGGTCAACTCGGTTTGCGGCAGCGCATTAAAATGCAGGATGTGGTGGACTCGGCCGGAGGCAGGGATCGCCTGAAGTCTGGCTGGAGCGGTGAATGAAGCCTTCCCTGTTTGCAATCGAACCCGACGGTCACATCTGCAAGGACTGTTCGGTCCGCGAGTCCAGCGTGTGCGCGGCGCTGGATATGGCCGAGCTCAGCGATCTCGAGCATCTCGGGCGCACGGTGCATTTTGCCTCG
>JAEWBW010000201.1 GCA_023390955.1 Pseudomonadota bacterium | reverse complement strand
CGCGGAGATAGTGGTCGAACTGGGCGGCCTGCGTGCTCGGAATGTCGATGAAGTAGAACGACGGCGCGCGGTCCGGCAGCGCCGCCAGAAACTGGCGCCGCAGATTGCCGTCGATCTGGGTGATGGTGACGAGGACGGCGAGGCCCAGCCCCAGCGACAGCACCACCGACGGCGTCAGCGCGCCCGGACGATGGATGTTGGCGATCGCCAGCCGCAGCATCGGCAGCCGCGAGCGCGGCAGGCGCCGGGCGATCATCATCAAGAGGGCCGCGATGGCGCGCAGCAGCGCGAACACGACCACGGAGGAGAGCACGAACACGATGGCGACGCGCTTGTCGTAGGACAGCCCGACCACGACGGCGATCAGGGCCGCAACCACGGCGGCCATGAAGGCGAGGTAGCGCCAGCGCGGCCGATGCCATTCGGCGCTGATCGTGTCGCGAAACAGCGCCGCGACCGGCACGTCATGGACGCGGCCGAGCGGCCACAAGCCGAAGGCGAGCGCGGTCAGGAGGCCATAGACGAAGGACAGCGCGAGGTCTTCGGGATGCACCGCCGGGATCACCGGCAGCGGCAGCAGCTTTCCGAACAGCCCGACGATGGCGAAGGGCAGGGCGGCGCCGAGCGCCAGCCCGATCACCGAGCCGATCCCGGCGAGCAGCACGATCTGCGCGAGGTAGATGCCGAACACGTCGCGCCCGGTGGCGCCGACCGCCTTGAAGGTCGCGATCACCTCGAGGCGGCGGTCGATGTGGCTCTTCACGGCATTGGCGACGCCGACGCCGCCGACCAGCAGCGCGGCCAGTCCGACCAGCGTCAGGAATTGCGTGAAGCGGCTGATATTGCGTTCGAGCTGCGGCGAGGCATTGCCGCGGCTGCGGATTTCCCAGCCGGCCTGCGGCGCGGCGCTGCGCGCGGCGTTGATGAAGTTTTCGGTGGCGCGGTCGCTGTTGGCGCCATCGGGCAGCTTGACCCGGTAGATCCACTTCACGAGGCTGCCGGGCTGGATCAGGCCGGTGGCGCGCAGGCCGGCATCGCTGATCAGGAAGCGCGGGCCGAAGCCGAGGCCGCCGGCGAGCTTGTCGGGCTCGGCCTCGACCGCGCTGCGGATCTGGAACGTTGCGTTGCCGATGCTGATGCGGTCGCCGGTCTTGAGCGAAAGCCGCGCCAGTAAGGTCGGATCGGCAGCGGCGCCGAATGCGCCGTCGCGCTCGACCAGGAGATCGGCCAGCGGCATTGTCGGCGCCAGCGTCAATTGGCCGAGCAACGGATAGGCCTCGTCGACGGCCTTCATCTCGACCAGCGCCAGCTTGCCGTCGGCCGAGCGCGCCATGCCGCGCAGGGTCGCGGCAATCGAGACGCTGCCGCGCGAGCGCAGGAAGGCGACTTCTTCCGGCTTTGCCTCGCGCTGAAACAACGCAAAGGAAACATCGCCGCCGAGCAGCGTGCGGCCTTCGCGGGCGAGGCCGTCGCTCAGGCTCGAGGAGACCGAGCCGACGCCGGCGATCGCCATCACGCCGAGCGCGATGCAGGCGATGAAGACATAGAAGCCGCGCAGGCCGCCGCGCAATTCGCGCAAGGCATAACGCAGCGACAGCGCGACGCCACTAGGCTTCGCGAAATGGGGCTTCGCGAACGGTTCGGCCACAACGCTCATGCTTGCACGGGCTGCGTGTCGATGCGGCCCGAACGCAGGCGGATGACGCGGTCGCAGCGATGCGCGAGCGAATTGTCGTGCGTCACCAGCACCAGCGTCATGCCGCGCTCGGCATGCTTGCTGAACAGGAGATCGACGATCTGCCGTCCCGTGGTCTCATCCAGATTGCCGGTGGGCTCGTCGGCGACGAGGATCGCCGGATCCGGCGCCAGCGCGCGGGCAAGCGCGACGCGCTGCTGCTCGCCACCGGACAATTGCGAGGGATAGTGATGCAGGCGCTCGCCGAGCCCGACCGAGTGCAACTCCTCGGCCGCGCGCTTGGCGGCGTCCGGATTGCCGGCAAGCTCGAGCGGCACGGCGACGTTCTCCAGCGCCGTCATGGTGGGGATCAGGTGAAACGACTGAAAGACGATGCCGACCTGGCGGCCGCGGAAGCGGGCGAGCGCGTCCTCGTCGAGGGCATTGAAAGGCGTGCCATCCACCACCACCTCTCCGCTATCAGGACGCTCCAGCCCCGCCATCACCATCAGCAGCGTGGATTTGCCCGAGCCTGACGGGCCGATCAGGCCGATCGCCTCGCCCGAGCCGACGCGCAAGCTGATATCCTTGAGAATGTGAACGCGTGCCGCGCCCGTGCCCAAAGAGAGATTGACGTTGGAGATGGTGATGGTGTCCGGCGTTTCGGTGCCGGCGAGCGAAGAGGATTCGATGCGAGTGTCCATGGTCCGGTCATATGGCAAGTCCGGCGGCCCGGTCGAGGGGCGTTATCGATTCTTCATGCACATAGCCGTGTTGATGGTCGCTTTCATGACGGCCTTCGTGGCCCCGGCGGCGGCGCAGGGAACGGCAGCCGCAAAGCCCATCAAGCTGGTCGTGCTCGGCGATTCCTTAAGCGCCGGTCTCGGTCTCCAGGGCCAAGACGCGTTTCCGGCGAAACTGAAAAAGGCATTGCAGGACAAAGGCATAGTGGTCGACATGACCAATGCCGGCGTGTCCGGCGATACCTCCTCGGGCGGCCGCGACCGGCTCGACTGGTCCGTGCCTGAGGGAACCGAGGGCGTCATTGTCGAACTCGGCGCCAACGACGCGCTGCGGGGCCTCGATCCGGACGTCACGCGCGCGGCGCTCGGCGACATCGTGGCCCGGCTCAAGGCGCGCAAGATCGCGGTGATGCTGTGCGGGATGGTGGCGCCGCCGAATTACGGCGCCGACTACGCCGCGCGCTTCAATTCGATTTATCCGGACCTTGCGAAAAAATTCGACGTGCCGCTGTACCCGTTCTTCCTCGAAGGCGTCGCGGCCGACGCAAAGCTCAACCAGGCCGACGGCATTCATCCGACAGCGGCCGGCGTCGACATCATCGTCACCGGCATCATGCCCACGGTGGAGGCATTCCTGCGCACGATCGGCGAGCAACGGCGTTGAAAAGCGGGCAGCGCTAACCCTATTCCCAGGGTTTTACCGGACTAGCCCGCGCTGTGCTTCGCAGAGTCACATAACTGCGCTACGAATCAGGGTACCGGTTGATTCGTCGCCGGCTCTAAAATTTGGATATGATCCTCTCGGGGTTCATGCCCAAGCATCGGGAGTGCTCAACGATGCCGCGTTTGTTCACTGGTCTGGAAATCCCGGCCGAAATCGGCCAGTCGCTTTCCAATTTGCGCGGCGGCCTTCCCGGCGCCCGCTGGATCGATCCCGAAAATTATCACGTCACCCTGCGCTTCATCGGCGATATCGACGGCATGTCCGCCAACGAGATCGCCTCGATGCTGTTTCGCGTCGACCGCAAGCCGTTCGAGGTGAAGGTGCAGGGGCTGACAAGCTTCGGTGGCCGCAAGCCGCGCGCGGTGGTCGCCACCATCGCGCCGAGCAAGCCGCTGATGGAATTGCAGGCCGAGCTCGAACGGATGATGCAGCGCATCGGCCTCGATCCCGAGGGGCGCAAGTTCATCCCGCACGTCACGCTGGCGCGGCTGCACGATGCCTCGGACCAGGACGTCGCCGATTATCTCTCGCTGCGCGGCTACTTCCCGAGCAAGGTTTTCACGGCCGAGCGTTTCGTGCTGTTCTCCGCGCGCGCCTCGACCGGCGGCGGACCGTATGTGGTCGAGGATAGCTACCAGCTCTGCGAGTAGTGGGCTGCTCTCGCTGAGCCTGGTATTCCAGATGCGGCGCCGACGCGGCGTCGCAGCCCGACGCGCATACCGGTTCCACCATTTCACGGCTTGCAATTTGCCGCCGTCTCTGGCGGTAAAGGGCGATGCTCTCCACGCCAGACTCCTCCTTCCGCGACGCGTATCAGGCTGAGATCGACTCCGGTGCGATCGAGCCCGATGCTGCGCAGGCGGAAGTTGCTGCCGCCTATGCGGCGCTCGACGAGCGGCTGGCGAACTACAATCCCACGCGCAAGCAGGGGCTGCTGAGCCGCCTGTTCGGCGGCGGCGACAAGGATGAGGCGCCGCGCGGGCTCTATGTCCATGGCGAGGTCGGCCGCGGCAAGACCATGCTGATGGACCTGTTCGTCCAGCACGCCTCCGTCGAGAGCAAGCGTCGCGCGCATTTCCACGAATTCATGGCGGACGTGCACGAGCGCATTTACGATTATCGCCAGAGCATTTCGCGCGGCGAGATCGCCGACAGCGACGTCATCACGCTCACCGCAAACGCGATCTTCGAAGAGAGCTGGCTGCTCTGCTTCGACGAATTCCACGTCACCGACATCGCGGACGCGATGATCCTCGGCCGCCTGTTCGCAAAGCTGTTCGAACTCGGCACCGTGGTGGTCGCGACCTCCAACGTCGCGCCCGACGATCTCTACAAGGGCGGTCTGAACCGCGCACTGTTCCTGCCCTTCATCAAGCACATCACCGACCACATGGACGTGCGGCGGCTGGATGCGCGCACCGACTTCCGGCTCGAGAAGCTGCAGGGCGTACCGATGTGGCTGACGCCCGTGGATACCGATGCCGACACCGCGCTCAATCGCGCCTGGGTCAAGATGACCGGCAACGCCAAGTGCAAGCCGCGCGACATTTCGATCAAGGGCCGTATCCTGCACGTGCCGTGCTCGGCGAATGGCGTGGCGCGGTTTTCATTCGCCGATCTCTGCGAGCAACCGCTCGGCGCCTCCGACTATCTCAGGCTCGCGCACGACTACCACACCATCCTGGTCGACCATATTCCAGTGATGGATCTCTCCCAGCGCAACGCCGCCAAGCGTTTCGTCACGCTGATCGATGCGCTCTATGACAACGCGGTGAAGCTGATGGCCTCGGCCGAGGCCAATCCGGTGTCGCTGTACCTTGCCCATGAGGGCAACGAGGCCAACGAATTCAAGCGGACCTCGTCGCGCCTGATCGAAATGAGCTCGGAATCCTATCTGGCGCTGCCTCACGGCCGCAAGGATTCCACGGCCAGCGGCTCGACCAAGGGGCTGGTCGAGACTTAAGTCCTATCCCTGTCGGGCAGCTGGAAACCCCGAGCGCATCGCGCGTGACTTTCGGGTTAACGCTGCGCGCGCGGCATGGAATGACAGGATTGCGCTTGTATACGCGGCAAGCCCGAGAATTGGGCATCCGCCGACTTGAACGGGGGAGGCGAAAGGGATAACCACCCTCTCAGTTTTCCCCACCCTTACGTGTCTAAAGGACAGGTTCACATGGCGCGCGACAAGATTGCTTTGATTGGCTCCGGTCAGATCGGCGGAACGTTGGCTCATCTCATCGGCCTGAAAGAACTGGGCGACGTGGTGATGTTCGACATCGCCGAGGGCGTGCCGCAGGGCAAGGCGCTCGACATCGCGCAGTCCTCGCCGGTCGACGGCTTCGACGCCCACTACACCGGCGCGAATTCCTACGAAGCGCTCGACAACGCCAAGGTCTGCATCGTCACGGCCGGCGTGCCGCGCAAGCCCGGCATGAGCCGCGATGATCTTCTCTCCATCAATCTCAAGGTCATGGAGCAGGTCGGCGCCGGCATCAAGAAGTACGCCCCCGACGCGTTCGTCATCTGCATCACCAACCCGCTCGACGCGATGGTCTGGGCGCTGCAGAAGGCTTCGGGCCTGCCGCACAAGAAGGTCGTCGGCATGGCCGGCGTGCTGGATTCGGCGCGCTTCCGCTACTTCCTGGCCGACGAGTTCAACGTCTCCGTCGAAGACGTCACCGCCTTCGTGCTCGGCGGCCACGGCGACACCATGGTGCCGCTGGTGAAGTACTCCACCGTCGCCGGCATCCCGCTGCCGGACCTCGTCAAGATGGGCTGGACCTCGCAGGCGCGCCTCGACGAGATCGTCGACCGCACCCGCAACGGCGGCGCCGAGATCGTGAACCTCCTCAAGACCGGCTCGGCCTTCTATGCGCCGGCCGCCTCGGCGATCGCGATGGCCGAGAGCTATCTGCGTGACAAGAAGCGTGTTCTGCCCTGCGCCGCTTATCTGAACGGCGAATATGCCGTGAAGGACATGTATGTCGGCGTTCCCGTCGTGATCGGCTCCAAGGGTGTCGAGCGCGTCGTCGAGATCGAGCTGGCCGGCAAGGACCGCGAGGCCTTCGACAAGTCGGTCGGCGCCGTGCAGGGCCTGGTGGACGCCTGCAAGAAGATCGCCCCCGATCTTCTCGGCAAGTAAGCAGCGAAGTTTCCCGCCGAAGATCGAAAACCGGTCTTCGGCGGTTTCGTTTCCGGGCCCGCCTGACCGCCGTCGGGCGGTGTCCCGGTCCGGTAAGACCAGAGATTCGAACGTGTCAGAGAATCCGGGTTGCAGTTCCTGTGGTATATGGTATGCCAGCAGCAGGACTGAGGTGGGCCCTTGGGGTTACCGCCCGCGGGTTCAGGGAGCGACCATATGAATATTCATGAGTACCAGGCCAAAGC
>JAEWBW010000195.1 GCA_023390955.1 Pseudomonadota bacterium | reverse complement strand
GGCATGCATTGAGCCGAGGCAAGTCACAGGGGAGGAGCCGGTATGTCAACCGGCGAGGGGCAATAGTGATTGAGATGCGTCGTTCCTAAAAAGGGCCGATGTCAGTTCTCGGTAAGAGGCTTGTGCCGGAGCGTCCCCACCATGCGGCCCAGTTCCCAGACTTCGATGTCGCGACCGTTTAAGAGCTGCTTCGCCTTTGCGAGAGCCTCTTCATCGTTTTGACAGTCTAACGGCAAGGCCGAGAAGACGTGCCCCTCGTCATCAAGCAAGAACGCCCTGTAGTTCGTTTGCATTGGGGCCCCCGCATTGCCACTGACAAGAGGCCTTGGTATCACCACAGGTAGCTGGCCACCACATCAATTGTGAAACTTTGGGGCCGGTCATCAATCATTCGGGGAGCAACTGAATGCGGATCGACCGGCGCAGCTCTGCGACCTTATAGGCACGGTCACAGGCGACCTTGAACGCCAGCTCCTCCTGGGGGGCCAGGATGTGATCCTTCGCTGTGGCGCGCTGAGAGACGATTCTGAAGACCCAATAGCCCCGGCCGCTCGGCTTCCTGCCGTGGCGTCGAAAGTAGGGGCCGATGTCGATCCTGATCTCGTCTGACATGCCCCGAATATAGTGTTCCGGAGGGGAAGGCCAATTAGGTTGCAGTATCGCCTTAGGCCCCCTCCCGGTTCCTATATAGGTTCACTAGAGGGCACTGAAGCTGGTCTAGGTTTTACTTCCCCATGACTGAGGCGTCCATGGAGGGGCCTCAATTAGGACCCGTCCCTCTAGGGCCCGACCGAACCTCGGCCACTTACCAAGCATCTCGGTGCCGTGCATGACCAGCTCGATCCCCAGCTGGATCAGTTCGGTAGGGGTGAGGTTGGCGTGATATGTTCCATCGCCACTGATCGCAAGGAAGCCGTCTGCCCCCATCTCGATGTAACCGCATCCATGCTCGTTTAGGCGGGTGAGGACGCGACCGTGTAATTGCCGACGCTTGGGCATTCCCCGTTCTCCTCCGAGAGGCCCCGAGAACTCGCTGTCGCTCGTCTCGGGGCTTGTCAACTTCACCCACCTTCAGAAGCCCTCAGGGACCCGTGGAATGGCCGTCCTGGCTCCCGCTACTTATCCAGCAGGGGACCTGAAATAACACACACACGCCTGCCGGTCGTGGATAGTCTAGGGGACTAGATGGTGCCCTGTAGTTGGCCGTCAAGGATTGGTAGAGTTCCGCCGGATAGTTGGCGGAAATCTCTGAAGGGCAGGCTCGAACCCAGCCGGTAGGCGCTTCCCCCGTGGCCCCCTCGATCCGCTCGCAATCGACCGCCTTGCACCGTCCGTTGTCACTTCATGTTGTCACCACCATGGGCTAACCCGTTGATTTGACTCATGCCGAAGGGGATACGGTATCCGCTAAGTGCACGGGGCGGGGGCATTTGGTGCACCGAACGCGCACGAAAGAAGGAGGCTGCGCGGCTATCGCGTCTCTGCTTTCACATCAGTGTCTTTGCTTCCGGCCGACAGCTTCGCTAGCTCAACCAAGAGGCGCTCGACATCTTGTTCGTGTAGCCGCTGAGTATCGCGAAGGGTTCGGAGCACGTTCTTGGCTTCGCCCGTGTCATGGCCGTCCCGGTCCAGTTCTGCAATTAGGCTTTCTTGACGGCCGATGTGACCTTGTCCCCCATCAACATGCCTCTGAGCGATCGTTAGGTGTCGTTCGAGCATGGCGCGGTCCATAGCTCCACCACCTCTCTAATGCAACATCAGGCGATCACAGGGCCGCGTCTAACGACACGGGCAAGGCATGCGGCGTGGGTGGCCCTAGAGCGCACGCCTATGGGCCCGTTATGAGGAGAGAGGGAAGGACGCACGCTTAGAGCCACCCGGATAATCAACAGGTGCGAACACGGAGCGTTCCTCGAGCCTACGGTTCGTCGGCTGCTTTGACTTCTAATTTCCGTGCAGCCTCTAGGGCTTCTAAGGCGCGACGGGCGTTGTGGGCCGCACTTCGATTGCCGACGCGTGCGATATGCTCCAGCGCCCAACTCAGGTATTGGATTGCCGCGGCCGTGTCTGACTTGGGATCTTCGGTCAACCTATTACCGCCAGATACTACGACCAGCCATTGCAGTCCATGCCATCAGTAGTTTTGCCTTACTCCCCATGCTGCAGCTCTATCAAGCATCGAGCCGTCGCGCAAATAAGCCTATGGCCACTACAGCACACAAAATAATAATAGACAGACTATAATAGTGCTTGATCTATGATCGTAGAGTAAGTACGTCTCTGTGCACCGGGGCGGCGCTGTTGTCGCTCTTCACCTGCAGAACGTAGAGTCTCTACAATGTCTAACCTTACTGTCAACTACCCGGTGTCGAATAACTTCCGCCTGCTTTCACCGTCCAACCCCAAGATTAATAAGGGCCGTGGCGCGGGCTATTGGACATTCATCCTTCACCTGTCGCCGGCCGCGTTGTCGGGCTTCAACACCTGCCCGATGGCCACTGCTGGATGCAAGGCCGCATGCCTCAACACTGCAGGGCGGGGCGGCATCGCCGCTGGTCACGGTATCCTGACCGCTGATGATGTTGCTGCTGGCAAGCGCAACGCGATCCAGTCCGCTCGCATCCGCAAAACCAAGCTGTTCTTCACTGACCGCGCCAACTTTATGGACGTGCTTGCTAGCGACATCGCGAAGGCAATCCGCGTCGCTCGCGCCAAGGGATACACGCCAGCGTTCCGGCTCAATGGCACGTCTGACATTCGCTGGGAAAGCGTCCCTGCTGGCGAGCACGCTAACCTGATGGCCATGTTCCCTGACGTGCAGTTCTACGACTACACGAAGATTGCGAACCGCAAGAATGTCCCGGCCAACTACGCGCTGACGTTCTCGCTCGCCGATGGCAACGACAAGGCCGCTGCTGACGCGCTGGCCAATGGCTTGAACGTCGCTGCCGTCTTCCGGTCTAAGGCCGCTGTCGAGCGCGTCAGTGCCACCGGCTTCATGGGCTGGCCAGTCTTCAACGGCGACGAAAGCGATCTGCGCTTTCTTGATCCGCGCCACCATGTGATCGCGCTCTACGCCAAGGGCAACGCGAAGCGCGACGCTAGCGGCTTTGTTCGCGACTAGTCACCTTCCAATCATAGACCAGCGCGAAACCTAGGATGTCATTGCTGGCATCCGATGGTCTCACCGTCAGGCGGTGACCGATGAGCGCATCGGCAACCCTTAGGAGGCACTACCGTGGCATTCCGCCCCAACAATGCAAACACGAACCACTCCGGCGCGAGCCTGACGAGTGGCTGCATGAAGACATTCGACAAGCTGCCGAAGGCTGTTCGTGAGGCCCTTGCTAGCGCCGATCACAATTGGTCTGGCGAGCAACTGTACACCGCATGGAAGCGCCGCCGCGTGCCCGGCATGCGCAACAGCGCCGACATGATCCGCGTCATCCGCGTCAACGATGCGAAGCTGCACGCCCGCAACACTGCCGATGAGTATTTCGGCGTCATGCCCGGCCAGCGTCCCGCGCCTGAGGAGGTGCTGTGATGGCTCGCGCTCGCACCTACTACACGCTTGTCAGCAAGGGGCCGGACGATACGCGCTGGGCCATCGAGTTCGGCGACTACGACCGCAACACCGTGCGCGATGAGCGCGACGACATGAAGGACGGCGATTACTGCGATCACCGCTTCAAGATCATCACCACCAACGACGACCAAGCCTCAATCGACGCTGCTGTCGCAGAGCTGAACGGAGACGCGCAATGAACTACACGCATGATCAGGTACAGGCCGCGCTGTGCCTCTGGGAAGCGGTGCTTGAAGCATCGCGCAATGACGACGCCGCTATCACTGCCGCCTTCGAGCTGCACGGCGCATGGGCGATGCGGGATGCCGTCATGGGCATGGCGCACCACTGCGACGACGTGTGGCTGGCGCTGACCGATCTGGGCAACGACGACCGCGTGACGTTCGATTGGGAGTTCTGCCCGGCCTACGTGGCGCACTGCGTTGACTGGATCAGCGGCGAGCCGATGCCGGTGCACGATTGCGTCGCCAAGCTGCGCCTCGCGCTCGATCACATCCTCAACCCGGCGAGGGCTGCGTGATGGTGGCCATGTCATTCGAGCGCATCAGCACCAAGCCCCAGCCGAAGCGTCGCCACTCGGTCACCCTCGAACGCATCGTCAGCATCACCCTCGCTGTCGCGTTCATGGTCGCGGGCGCTGCCGTCTCCCTCATGGCGCGGGGGCTGTGATGCAGAAGAGCTGGCAAGAGCTGATCGACTACGCCTGCGGCAAGGGCTGGAAGGTGGCATGGCGCGAGGAGCTGCAGGGCTACGTCTACATCACGCCCAAAGCCTCCCGCCGCCCGCCCGAAGAGCTGGGCCACTTCACCGATCAACGCGCTGCATGGCGGGCCGCTGCGTTCGCCTGCTTCAAGCGCGGGGACTGACGAGAACACATCCGAGTGGCACGCGCTGCCCCTCCTGCCGCAGCGCATGACCCTGGCTCCCTGGCGGTGGCCCACAAATAGTTTTCCGGTTTTGCGAAACTTCGCTTGACCCGAAAATGCGTTCACGTTAGGTTCTCGTGCGATCACAGGGGAAGGGAGCCTGCACAGAACCTAGTACTATCCACCGCAGTACCGATCAGAAGGTGCTGATCCGCTTACGAAACAAGGGGTGCTTGGCGGCTTCGCCCCTAAAGGACTAACCAGAAATGAAAGACTTGTTTGGGGTTATCGCGTTGCCCACCGAAGTTGAACCGGACGAGCTGATCTCGCCGGACACGCCGGAGGGATACGAGACGGTGGCAGGGTGGTGGGCTACGCGAGAGGAGGCTGCGCTGGAGATGCTTAGCGATCCCGTCTCTACGCTGTTCTCCGACGAGGAGTTGATCATCACCATCGCAGACAAGCTCGGTATCCGATGGAAGTGGTGCGTCGCTCCTCCAGCGTTTCAGCGGATGGGCTTCAAGGCAGCGAAGGCATTTCCTGTGGACTTGCTTCAGCAGTTCTACCCGCTGAACCCCTAAGGGGACACAATCCGTAACTAGTACGAAGCAAGGGGGCCCAGCGGTCCCCTTCTTCACATTCAGACAACCAACCCTCAGGAACCCTGCTTGACCTCGACAGTTGTCTATCGTAGAGTGTCACACGTAATCGACTGTCAATGATGCAGAGGAGACTAGGGCGATGACCGGACGAGGGGCTAACGTGACGAGCGGCGAGAACAACAGCATCGAAGATGCGAAGTGGGTGCGTACTCTCAGCGAGATCATCCAAGAGTTTAGGAAGGTGAGCCCAGACATCACCGCGAACCAGATGCTGGTCCTGCTGCACGCTGGCGCGAAGCCCGGCATCACCCAGAAGGAGCTGTCGGAGATCACGCACATCGCTGACGGCACCGTCTCGCGCATCTGCGCCCTCATGTCCGACCGTGGCCATCAGGGGCGCGAAGGGCTCAACGTCCTGAGCATCGATCCGGTGCCCGGCGACTTCCGCTCGAAGGGCCAGAAGCTGATCGGCGCGGGCAAGAGAATGTACGGCAGCATCAAGAACCACATGCTGAGCCGGTAAGAGAAGCGACTGTTCAATTAGAGGCTAGTGCCACATGGCGACTTATCCTAAGGGCAACAAGTTCATTACGAAGTTCATGGTGGATGGCACGCGCCACACCAAGATGCACGACACACAGGCCGAGGGTGAGGCGTGGGAATTGACCGCACGCGCCGCCCTGAAGCTGGGCAAGGCTATCCCCGAGGCCGAGAAGAAGGTCGGCGGCTCCGACGCTGGCTCGCTCGGCAACCTCCTGCGTGAGACCGCGACGCTCCACTGGTCGAAGGGCAAGGACAGCTCGAAGTGCGAGCTGAACGCCTCCACCTTCGTCAACTGGTGCGGCAAGGACATGGGCATCGTCGAGGCGTTCGCTCAGTCCAACATCGACGACTTCCTGCAGTACCTGCTCAACGAGCGCGAGGTGGCTGGCTCGACGGTCAACCGCTACAAGTCCGCCATCCGCGTCATGATGGACCGGGTGAAGCACAAGCTGCCCGCCGTCCCGACCTTCCCGAAGTTCAAGGAGAGCAAGGGCCGCTTCCGGTTCTTCTCGCACGACGAGGAGCTGGCGATCTCGGCGCTGTGGACTATGTGGGAGCGATACCACGAGCTGGAGTTCTTTCAGTTCCTGATCGACACCGGGGCCCGCACCTACACCGAGGGCCAGGTACTGAAGTGGGAGGACATCCATAAGGACCGGGCCATCTTCTGGGACACCAAAAACGGTCAGTTCCGGGCGGTGCCCCTGTCCAACCGGGCTCAGGACATCCTCACGTCCCTCAGGAAGCGCAAGGGCAACCAGCCGGGCCCCTTCACGGAGCTGAACAAGCCTCACATGCGCTGGCTCTGGGAGCGCACCCGCGCCCAACTGCCGCAGGTCGAAGATGCCGTGGTCTACTGCACCCGGCACACCTACGGCTCGCGCATGGTCATGAACGGCGTGCCCTTGTCGGTCCTGAAGAAGCTGATGGGCCACAGCGACATCAAGATGACTGAGCGCTACGCCGTGTTCGAGGACAGCGCCGCTTTTGAGGTGGCATTCAAGGCGCTTAATGGAGGGACGTTCGCCCCCCCCGTTCAAAAGCCTGTTCTGGGAGTGATCGTCGACAACACGGTAATAGCAGATAGACGAAGCTAACAACCTTCGAGTTCCGCTTAGCGCGGCGTAGAGAACGAGAACGTATCGCCTCGGTGACGGAACCGCGGCCTCACCATCGGCTTACTCCCAGTCATGGTGAAGTGGAGGTCGAAGTGGATAGAGGCGCGGAAGTACGCCGTCTCAATGAGGCAGATGGGCACATTGCAAAGGCCGAACTCGCTATGACCAAGCAGCTCTCGCTGCTCAACAAGCTGACAGGGGAAGGTCGCGACACAACTGAAGCTGAGAAACAGTTGCGAAATTTCGAGGATGTCTTGGTGGCTCTAAGGGAGCATCGTGGACTGATAGTGGATATGATCGCCCAGATTGACGCTGGCCTCGCCTAACGCCTCCGCCTCCTATAGGAGCGAGGGCCACGCAAAAATTTTAGCCCTTCGACGGCGAGAGCGTTATCGTCCGCTTCTTTGATTTTGGCTAAGTGTTGTTCGAGCCGCCGACGGGCATCTTGCTCTTCCTCTGGGGTGAGAGCCACGATCATACCATAAGCCTGCATGACCCTTTCGATGGGTGTCTGTTGCATGGTTCCTCCCGCTTTCCCTTACAAACACTGGAACGGAAAAGAAGTTCCGGCGTTTGCGGGAACTGGAACTTTTTCAGCAGTCCTCTTCGGAAGAAACTCTTAAACGGCCACTGCGAATGGTGCCCGGCGAGGGACTCGAACCCCCAAACCTCGCGGCGGCAGGACCTAAACCTGCTGCGTCTACCAATTCCGCCAGCCGGGCCGAGGGGCTCCGATACAACAAATCGGCACCGGATGTCTCGACATAATCTACTGTTCGTCGTAATGGCACCGACCGAGTGACAAATCAGGTGCCAAATGGGTGACATTTCGCCCCTGAGGGGGACAAAATCCCCGACCCGCGCCCCGAATTAGTTGAACGATTGCAGGAGCTTATCGCCGCGCTTATATGTAGCGCAGGAGATTTAGGTTCCAGTGACGAAAGTTGTGGGGGTTCGAGTCCCTCCGCCCGCACCAAGCGCTCTATCCAGCGTTTGCACGGATTACTGATGGAGCTGTCTCGTCGTGGCGTTTGCCCCGGGGAGGCTGGTCCGACAAACCACTGGCGTTGAGGCGTCCGCCTTCGCGCTGGATCGATTGATGACAACGTCCCGACGCGCGACGTGCCGGGACCGAACGAGAAGAAGATTGAACGCCATGCAGGTCACAGAGACCCTCTCGGAAGGATTGAAGCACGAGTTCAAGATCAGCGTTCCCGCGTCTGATCTCGATGCCAAGGCCGACGCCAAGCTCGTCGACCTCAAGGACAAGGTGCGCATCAACGGCTTCCGTCCCGGCAAGGTGCCGGTCGCGCATCTGAAGAAGGTCTATGGCCGTTCGGTGATGGCCGAGGCCATCGACCAGACCATCCGCGACACCAACACCCAGCTGTTCTCCGAGCGCGGCTTCAAGCTCGCGACCGAGCCGAAGATCACCATGCCGACCGAGCAGGCCGAGGTCGAGGAGCTGCTGTCGGGCAAGACTGATCTGACCTACACGGTCGCGATCGAGGTGGTGCCCGCGATCGCGCTCGCCGACTTCAAGAGCTTCCAGGTCGAGAAGCCCGTCGCCGACGTCACCGACGCCGAGGTCGACGAGGCGATCAAGCGCATCGCCGACAACAACCGCGCCTACAGCGACAAGGGCGAGGGCGCCAAGGCCGCCTCCGGCGACCGCGTCACCGTCAGCTTCAAGGGCACCATCAACGGTGAAGCCTTCGAGGGCGGCACCGGCGAGGGCATCCAGGTCCAGATCGGCTCCAACACCTTCATTCCGGGCTTCGAGGATCAGCTCGTCGGTATCGGCGCAGGCGAGACCCGCACGCTGAAAGTGTCGTTCCCGAAGAACTACATGAACGCCCAGCTCGCCGGCCAGCCGGCCGAGTTCGAGACCACGGCCACGCTGATCGAGGCGCCGCAGGACAGCAAGATCGACGACGAGTTCGCCAAGGGTCTCGGCCTCGAATCGCTCGACAAGCTGAAGGAAGCCGCGCGCGAGCGTCTGGTTGCCGAGTTCGCCGGTGCGACCCGCCAGCGCGTCAAGCGCGCGCTGCTCGATCGTCTCGACGAGACGCATCGCTTCGAGGCGCCGCCCTCGCTGGTCGACGAGGAATTCAACCTGATGTGGAACTCGGTTCGCGCCGAGATGGATTCCGCCGGCAAGACCTTCGCCGACGAGGACACCACCGAGGACAAGGCCAAGGACGAGTACCGCAAGATCGCCGACCGCCGCGTGCGCCTCGGCCTCGTGCTGTCGGAGATCGGCGAGAAGAACAAGATCACCGTGACCGACGACGAAGTGGGTCGCGCGGTGATCGAGCGGGCGCGCTCCATGCCCGGCCGCGAGAAGGAAGTCTGGGACTATTACCGCAGCAACGCCCAAGCGTTGGCCCAGCTTCGTGCACCGATCTATGAGGACAAGGTCGTCGACTTCATCCTCGAACTCGCCAACGTGACCGAGAAGAAGGTCTCGCGCGAGGATCTCTACAAGGACGACGAGGCGGACAAGTCCGCCGCCTGAGGCCTGTCGCGCCTCCTGACGTGTGAAGTATCCTGTTAAGGATGCCGAGTGGAAGAGGTCCAGCTGGCCGGGTGGCTGGCTGGGCCTTTTTACAAGAATCAGCTTAAGGGGTTCGTCGGATTAAGCCTTAATTCGTTCCGGACTTGTCTGAAGCGGATTGGCCTATATCTGTCGGTACGTCCTTCCTGCATCACGGGACGAACATCGGCATCGGCAATCCCCGCTCACACGGTTCTGCCGCAAGCGATGTCCGCCTCCGAAATAACCTTGGGTGACTCATGCGCGATATGGTTGAAACCTACATGAACCTCGTGCCCATGGTGGTCGAACAGACCAACCGTGGCGAGCGCGCCTACGACATTTTCTCGCGCCTGCTGAAAGAGCGCATCATCTTCCTGACGGGTCCCGTCGAGGACGGCATGTCGACGCTGGTCGTCGCGCAGCTCCTGTTCCTTGAAGCGGAAAATCCGAAGAAGGAAATCTCGATGTACATCAACTCGCCGGGTGGCGTGGTGACGTCGGGCCTCGCGATCTACGACACCATGCAGTTCATCCGCCCGCCGGTGCACACGCTGTGCACGGGGCAGGCCGCCTCGATGGGCTCGCTGCTGCTCGCTGCCGGTGAGAAGGACAACCGCTTCTCGCTGCCGAATTCGCGCATCATGGTGCACCAGCCCTCCGGCGGCTTCCAGGGCCAGGCGACCGACATCATGCTGCACGCCCAGGAAATCCTGAACCTGAAGAAGCGGCTCAACGAGATCTACGTCAAGCACACCGGCCAGACCTACAAGGCGATCGAGGACGCGCTGGAGCGCGACAAATTCCTCACCGCGACCGACGCCAAGGAGTTTGGCCTCGTTGACAAGGTGCTCGACAAGCGCGCCGAAGAGCCGGCGCCGATGAAGCCCGTCTGAGGCGGCGGACGAGCTGCTCCGGTGATCCCAAATCTCCGGGGCAGCGGCAGGGCGGCATTCACGTTAACGGCGCGTTCCAAAGGCGCGAAAAACGTGATTGCGCCCGTCGACAGGCAGAAAGTTCCGCTTTCGTGCTTGTTTTTTCGTGGTAATCGGGCAACGCCCGTGTGATTTCGATCGCTTCTCCCGTGCCGATACGTGAAATCACGGTATTGTCACGGGTAGCCGCCAACACCCCGATTAGCGAATTCTTGATAGTCGGGTGACAGCATGGTTGGCTAAGGTTGATCGGTTATGATCGCGGGAGAATCGAGTGACCGTGATTCGCACGGGATGTAAGGCGTAGGGTCTTTTTTGGTACGGAATTTGCTCTATTTGAGCCTCTATGCCGGTCAATGTGCCGGAATAGAGCGAGCGAGCGGACGGGATCGGACCGCGGACGGAGACAGGAATGAGTAAGGTCGGCACGAGCGACTCCAAGAACACGCTTTATTGCTCGTTCTGCGGCAAGAGCCAGCACGAAGTTCGCAAACTGATCGCGGGTCCCACGGTCTTCATTTGCGACGAATGCGTCGAGCTCTGCATGGACATCATCCGTGAGGAGAACAAGTCCTCGCTGGTGAAGTCGCGCGACGGAATTCCGACACCGAAGGAAATCTGCAAGGTCCTGGACGATTACGTCATCGGCCAGAGCCACGCCAAGAAGGTCCTCTCGGTCGCGGTGCACAACCACTACAAGCGCCTCAACCACCAGACCAAGCACAACGACGTCGAGCTCGCGAAGTCGAACATCCTGCTGATCGGTCCGACCGGTTCGGGCAAGACGCTGCTCGCGCAGA
>JAEWBW010000177.1 GCA_023390955.1 Pseudomonadota bacterium | reverse complement strand
TCCGACGGCATCGTCGGCGCCCACGGCAGGATCGCCGACACCGAGCTGTTCCAGGTCAAGGGCGCGCCTTACTCGCTGCTCGATCTGCTCGGCGATCCCGCATTGGTCGAGCAGCACCGCAACGGCTCCTTCATCACGCTGCGGCTGACCTCCAGCATGTATCACCGCTTCCACGCGCCGTATGATGCGCACATCGAACGCGTCACGCTGATCCATGGCGACGTCTGGAACGTCAACCCGATCGCGCTGAAGCGGGTCGAGCGTCTGTTCTGCAAGAACGAGCGCGCCGTGATCCGCACGCATCTGGCCTCCGGCGAGACGGTGACGCTGGTGCCTGTCGCCGCGATCCTGGTTGCGAGCATCCGCCTGCACTTCCTCGACATGGTCCTGAATGCGCAGACGCGCGGTCCGGTCAATTTTCCGTGCGATGTCGACGTCAAGAAGGGGCAGGAGCTCGGCTGGTTCGAGCACGGCTCGACCATCATCATCCTTGCGCCAGGGGACTTCGCTTTTTGTGAGGGGATCGCCGAAGGCACGCGGATCCGCGCCGGTCAAGCGCTGTTGAGGAGAAACTAACCTTCAAACCGGCGTGACGGCGTCCTATATGGTTTGCGGGGACGATGCGACACGACGGGATTTGCGATGGCACGGACGCCGGTACTTGCGGCGGGAGGGATTGTGCTGCGGCGTGGGACCACGCCGCTGATCGCGGTGGTGCGCCAGCGCAAGCAGAACGAATGGGTCTTGCCAAAGGGCAAGCTCGACCGCGGTGAGACTCCGAAGGAAGCCGCGCACCGCGAGGTGTTGGAAGAGACCGGTCACGACGTCGCCGTGCACGAGTTTCTGGGGACGCTGGCCTATCAGTCCGGCGGCCGCTCCAAGTCGGTGCATTTCTGGCGCATGGAGGCGGATGGCGGTCCCGTGCGCAAGCTGATGCACGACATCAAGGCGGTCGAGTGGTTGCCGCTCGATGATGCGATCGCGCGGCTGTCGCGCGAATATGAGCGCGCCTTCCTCACGACCGTCGGCCCGATCGCGCTGGCTGCGGCCGGCGCCGCGCCTGCGACAGACGAGCCTGATCCGACACCGCAACTGAATCTCGACGTCGAGCCCGCGATGCCGACGCTGACACCGGCGGAAATTGCATCGGTCAATGCGCGAGGGCAGGGGCTGCTGCAGAGGGTCAAGGCCTGGCTGCGCGGCTAGGCGTAACTCAGCCGAACGCGCCGCACTGACGGTGCACCCTCTCCCCTTGTGGGAGAGGGTGGCTTCGATGCGAAGCATCGAAGGCGGGTGAGGGGTCTCTCTCCACGCGTGAACCTCTCACTTTCGGTGCTTGCAGAAACAACCCCTCATCCGGCGCTTCGCGCCACCTTCTCCCACAAGGGGAGAAGGAGGAAAGTCAGTGCCGCTCTTTCTTTTCCTTTGGTGCTGCCGCCGGTCGTCTCGGCGCGGCTTGCCGTTGTGCGCCCGGCATACGCTGCTGCATGCCGGGCTGACGCTGCAATCCACCCTGCTGTGGTTGCACGGCCGGCGGGGTAGCACCGGGTTGCTGCGGCGCGCCGCGCGGTACCGGCGGAATCACGCCTGGCTGTCGCGGAATTGTGCCGCCCGGCTGCTGCGATGGATTTTGCCCGGCACGCGGCAGTTGCGCGGGCGGTGTGCCGGCCGGCGGCGTGGTCTGTCCGGCGCGAGGCGGCTGCGTCTGGCCCGGTGTTTGATTTGGCCTCTGACCTTGTCCCTGACCCGCACCCTGGCCGGGCCGTTGCGGCTGCTGGCCCTGACCTGCGCGCGGCGAGCCGGGTTGCGCGGCGCCGTCTTGTCCCTGCCGCTGTGGCGGCTGAGTGCCCTGGCGGTTCGGTGCGCCCGGTTGCTGCTGCTGCTCGCCCGGACGGTTTTGGCCCGGCAGACCGTTTTGTCGCTGCGGTCCTTGTCCCGGCGCGCCATTCGGACGCTGCGGTTGACCTGGCTGACCCGGCACACCATTCGGGCGCTGGAATTGCTGCGGTCGCGGAATGCGCGGGGCTGCCGCCGGATTGGCGCGGCGGAAGTCGCGCTGCTCGACAAATATCTGCCGGCCCGTGGTCTGGGCCAGATGCACCTGGCCGACGAAGGCGCGGTCGCGCGCGATCTGCTGCGCGGCGATGGTGATCGGCACCGCGGCAAAGCGCATCGCTCCGGTGCCGGGCCGGATCGCAAAGCCGCTCGCGCCCTGCGTCAGCGCGCCGAGCCGGCTGCCGCTGGTGCGGTCGTTGACGTCGATATGCCCGACCCGCCCGTCGGCGTCGGGATAGAGCTTGATGTTGACGTTGTTCGCGGTCGCGCCCGACGGCACCTCGACGACGCCGGTGGTGCCGCGAATGCCGAGCGCTGCAGTCGGCGTCGTGATCTGCATCTCGCCGGTCTTGGCAACTGCGGCCGCCACGAAGGCAACCGTTCCCTTGGCGACGTCGAAGATCGCGGCGTTCTGCTTGCCACCGTCCTCATAGACGTAATTGTCGATCGTGATCTTCGAGCTGGCCGAGAGGTTGAATGTCGTCGCATCGCTGAAGGTGATGCCGAGCGAGGAGTTCGACGAGGTCTGAACGATGTCGTTGAGGAAGATGTCGTCGCGTACCCTGAGCGGATACGAATTCTTGTCGCGGATCACGGTGGCGATGCCGGTCACGGTCGCGACATTGCCGATCGGCTCTTCGGGGGCGGCCTGCTGCGCATCGGCTGCGGGCGCGGGGGACGGCGAGGCGGCGGGAGCCGGTGTGGGCTGCGGCGTCGGCTGGGCCTGAGGCTGCGCTTGTGCGAGCTCGATGCGGTCTGACGCCAGCGCGTCCGTCGCGCCGGAGAGCAGCAACACCAGCGGAAGCGCGTGAGCGCAGCGGCGCCAGGTCACAATGGATGCCACGAAAAAGTCCCGGTGAGAGAACGAGGCGAGGGGGCGGATTTCAGCGTCGGCTTGCTGAATGGCGGATGAACGTTCCTGCTAGCAGACCGCATGAAGAAGCGCCACGTTTAGGGTTGAAACGTGGCGCATCGAATGTAT